>NZ_CP046508.1:6480000-6824422 GCF_017161115.1 Variovorax sp. RKNM96
TCTGGATCCGCAAGGGCGTCGAAGCCCGCCGCACCCGCAGCCAGAGCCGCATCACCCGCCTGCAGGAGCTGCGCGCGAGCCGCGTCGCCCGCCGCGAGGTGCAGGGCAGCGTCAACATGGACGTCGCCTCGGGCCAGTCGAGCGGCAAGATCGTGGCCGAGCTCACCGAGGCCACCAAGTCCTTTGGCGAGAAGACCGTCATCCGCAACTTCAGCGGCACCATCCTGCGCGGCGACAAGGTCGGCCTGCTCGGTCCGAACGGCGCGGGCAAGACCACCCTGCTCAAGCTCATCCTCGGCGAACTCGAACCCGACAGCGGCAAGATCCGCCGCGGCACCAACCTGCAGGTCGCGTACTTCGACCAGATGCGCGACAAGCTCGACCTGGACGCCACGCTGGAAGACTTCATCAGCCCCGGCAGCGAATGGATCGAGATCGGCTCGCAGAAGAAGCACGTCAAGAGCTACCTCTCCGACTTCCTCTTCTCCCCCGCGCGCGCCAACTCCCCCGTGCGATCGCTCAGCGGCGGCGAGCGCAACCGCCTGCTGCTGGCCCGCCTGTTCGCCCGCCCCGCCAACGTGCTGGTGCTCGACGAGCCGACCAACGACCTGGACATCGACACCCTGGAGCTGCTCGAGAACCTGCTGCAGGACTACGACGGCACCGTCTTCCTCGTGAGCCACGACCGCACATTCCTGGACAACGTGGTCACCAGCACCATCGCCTTCGAGGGCGACGGCCGCTGGCGCGAGTACGAAGGCAGCGTGCAGGACTGGCTGATCCAATCCAAGCGCGCGCGCGAGATCGCCGAACAGCGCCTCGCAGCGGCACCGCCTGCTGCGCCCGCCCCCGCTCCGGTCGCCGAGGCCGCCCCCAAGGCGGCAACCCCTCCCCGCAAGAAGCTCTCTTATAAAGAGCAGCGCGAACTCGAAGCCCTCCCCGCCCAGATCGAAGCCCTCGAAGCCGAGCAGAAGCGCATCACCGAGATGCTCGAACTCGACGGCGGCGCCATCTACGCTTCCGACGCCTCGCGCGCCGTCGAGCTGAGCGAACGCCACGCCCGAATCGACGACGAACTGCTCGCCGCCCTCGAACGACAGGAAGAGCTGGGCGTCGCGCGCTGATCAAGTCGAGCGCCAAAGCCCCGCCTCGCGTCCGCCCGTCCGACGCATGGCGGGCGCCGACTAGGCTATATATGCGGCTACCCCAATCCCCCGGGAATCGCCGCATGCCTTCACCCTTCACGCACTTCGGCCGCCATGCCGTGCTCATCGCGGCATTGCTGCTGGGCGCCTGCGCCCAACTGCCGAAAGACGTCGACCGCCCCGTCTCGACCGCGCTCGCCTCGCCGAACGACACCGCATTCGGTGCGCTGGTCCGCCAGCGCCGCCAGGCCGACAAGGCTCGCTTCGAGTCGGGCTTCATGCTGCTGGGTGGACCGCCCGCGGCGTACGGCAGCCGGCTTGCGCTGATCGAAGGCGCGCAGAAGACGCTGGACCTGCAGTACTACGCCATCCACGCCGATGCGAGTACGGGCCGCCTCGTGCGAGGCCTCCGGGCGGCGGCCGAGCGCGGCGTGCGCGTTCGCATCCTGCTCGACGACTTCCACAGCACCGGCCGCGACGCGCTGGTGCTGGGCCTGGCCTTCATTCCCAACATAGAGATGCGCCTCTTCAACCCGCTCGCGGGTGCGCGCGATTCCACCTTCAGCCGGCTCATCAATTCGATCGGCGATGCCTCGCGTATCCAGCAGCGGATGCACAACAAGCTGTTCCTGGCCGACAACGTGCTCGGCGTCACCGGCGGGCGCAACCTCGGCGACGCCTACTTCGGCAATGCGACCACCGGCAACTTCGTCGATCTCGACGTGCTCGCGGCCGGCCCGATCGTGCAGGACCTCTCGCGCAGCTTCGACAGCTACTGGAACAACGAGCGCGCCTATCCCGTGCAGTCGCTGGTCTCGCGCGAGGAATTCCAGGAGATCCGCGAACGCGCGCGCAAGGCCGACAAGGAAATCACCGACGAAGCCGCAGCAGCCAGGAAGGACGATCCCGGCGCGCCCGAAAGCGCACCCAAGCCCGACGCACCGCCCACCGCCGCCCAACGCGCTCGCGCCTGGGACGAGAAACCGCTGGAGCTGCGCACCGCCACCTTCGTCTGGGCGCCGGCCGTGATGCTGGCCGACCAGCCCGGCAAGATCCCGGCCGACACCGGCCCCGGCGCGACGCGCGACCCGGGCCTCGTGGTGAGCCAGTCCGCCGACGCCGGGCGCGCCCCTCGCGCCTCGAATGCAGCGTCGCCGCCCTCGCGCCGCACCGCGTCGCTCGAAGCCGCATCGGACGCGGCCGCCAGCGGCGACACCGTGGTCGAAGGCCTGCTGCAGCTGATCGGCCAGGCGCGCTCCGAGCTCCTCATCATCTCGCCCTACTTCGTGCCCGGCCAGGACATGAAACAGGCCTTTGCCGCGGCACGTGCCCGCGGCGTGAAGATTCGCGTGCTGACCAATTCGCTGGCCTCGAACGACGCGCCGGTGGCGCACGTCGGCTACGCGCGGCACCGCGAAGAGCTGCTGAAGATGGGCGTCG
The DNA here is from genome assembly GCF_017161115.1 of Variovorax sp. RKNM96. Lineage (GTDB taxonomy): Bacteria > Pseudomonadota > Gammaproteobacteria > Burkholderiales > Burkholderiaceae_C > Variovorax. The sequence goes on from NZ_CP046508.1 coordinate 6,482,586, forward strand.
AGCTCTACGAGCTGCGCAGCGAGCAGACCACCTTCGGCACGGTCTTCGGCTCCGGCTCCTCGGGCGGTGGCAGCAGTGCCACCGGCGAATCGCGCGCAATGCTGCACTCCAAGGTGCTGGTGATGGACGGGCGGCTGCTGGTCGTCGGCTCGATGAACCTCGACCTGCGCTCGCAACTTCAGAACACCGAGATCGCGCTGCTGATCCGCAGCGACGAACTCTCGCGCGTGGCCGGCGAGCAGATCGAGCGCGGCATGCGCGAGCGCTCCTGGCACGTCGAACAGGTCAACGGCGCGCTGATCTGGCACGCCCCCGAAGGCAGCGGCCTCGCGGACACGACCACCGAGCCCGACGCCAGCGCCACGCTGCGCCTGATGCTCAAGCTCTTCGGCCCGCTGGCGCCCGACCAGCTGCTCTAGCGGCCGATCAGGTCAGTGCTTGTGCTGGTGGGCTCCGCCAGCATCGGCGCCCTCCGGCGCGCCCACGGGCAGCGTCACGTCCAGCGCGGTCTTCACGCCCTTGGCGTCCTCGAACTTCAGGGTGAACGGCACGGTCGCGCCCTTCGCCAGCGCGCCCTTCAGGTCCATCATCATCACGTGATAGCCGCCGGGCTTGAGCTCGACGGTCTGGCCCGCGGGCAGGTCGAGCCCGCCCGCGAGTTCGCGCATCTTCATGGTGTCGCCTTCCATCTTCATCTCGTGCACCTCGGCCACGCCGGCCGCGGGCGTCGAGATGCCGACCAGCTTCGCGCCGGTGGGGGCGGTGAGCTTCATGAAGGCGCCCGTGCCGCTCTGGCCTGGCACCGATTGGCGCACCCAGCCGCCCTGCACATCGACCGTGGCCACGCCCTGCGCCACCACGTTGAGCCTCGCGGCCGGCGCCTTGAGCCCCGCGGTCGAATTGCCCGACGTCGGCACTTCGGCCCAATCGGCGACACCGACATCGCAGGTCTGCAGCACCTTGAACCACAGCGTGCCCGGCGTGCCCGGCACCTTGCCGCGCAGCACGAATTCGCTGCGCTCCTTGCCGGGCAGCGCGTCCTGCGGGGTCTCGGCGGTCCAGCGCACCTCGCCGTCGCCGGCGTTCTTCTGCACGTCGAGCTTCCAGCCCTTGCGGGCCTGGGCGTCGCTCAGCACGAAACCCTTGGGCAGGCGCACCGCCAGGCCCGTGGTGGCCGTGGCGCCTTCGCAGGCATGGCCGACGCGGAAGGCGGCGTTGTAGTCGCTGCCGACGGTGACGCCGCCCGGCGGCAGGGTGACGTGCGCGAGCGCGGCAGCCGCCCCACCCAGCAGGGCGCAGGCGGCGAGGGTCTTCTGGATCTTGAAGCGAGGGGTGTTCATGTCGTCGTGTCCTTGCAGATGAATGAAGGTGTCAAAGGTCGAACTTGAGTTCGGCCACGTAGGTGCGTTGCGGGTACGGGTGGAAGGCCCAGTACTTGTTGTTGTTCAGGTTGTCGATGCCAAAGGCCGCGCTCCACTGCCGGTCGATCCGGTAGCGGACGCGCGCATCCACCACGAAGAACTTCGAGAAGCCCATGTACGCGAAGCCGTTGGGGTCGCTGTTGTCCAGCGAGCCGTACTGCTTGCCGCTGTAGCGCATGCCGACGGTGTAGCTCCATTTGGCATCGGGCCGGTACGTGGCCAGCAGCGCGGCGCGCACCTTGGGCACGCGCGGCTGCTCCTGGCCGACGCTCGCGGGGAAGCCGCTGTTGGCGGTGATCTTCGAGTTCGTGAGCGTCAGGCTGCCGCCCAGGTCGAGCCCCTTCACGCCCACGTCGACCGCATTCAGCGCCACCTCCAGGCCGCGGGTGCGAATGGCATCGACGTTCTGCACCGTGCTCACCAGGTTGTTGAGCGCCTGGCTGTAGAGCGCGTCCTTCGTGTTCTCGAAGAACAGCGTGGTGCGCAGCATGCCGTCCAGACCCCAGCCCTTGAGGTCGCGCTCGGCGGTGAGCTCGGTGGTCCACGAGCGCTCGGGGCGCAGGTTCGGATTGGTGTTGACGATGCGGTTGCCGTCGATCGAGCCCTGGTAGAGCTCGCTCACCGTGGGCATGCGCACCGCGCGGCCGGTCGAAGCCTTGAAGAGCCAGTCGGGCGTGGCCTGCCAGGCGATGGCCGCCTTGGGTGAGTCGAAGCTGTTCTTGCGCGGCGCGAAATCAAGCAGCCGCGTCGCGTTGCCCAGTTGGCCGCCATAGGCCTCCCAGCGCTCATGGCGCAGGCCGAGCGTGGTCTTCCAGTCCTTCGCGAAGCGCCAGGTGTCCTGCACGTAGAGCGACTGCAGCCGGGTGTTGCCGTTGAAGGCCGAGAACGGCGTGACGGCCGGCCCGTTGATCCAGTCGAGCGTGTTGCCGACGCTGGTGCGCAGCCGTGCCGTGTCCTGCTGGAAGCCGAAGTCGACCACGTGCGCGCCCACGCCCTCGGCCGAGCCGGTGGGCCGCCAGGTGCCTGCCGCCTTGAAGGTGTTCCAGCCCGAGCCGCCCATGTCGGTGGTGCGCCCCGGACCTCCGTCGAAAGCGCCCGGCAGCGGCGTGGTTGGCGTGCGCGAGGTGTCGCTCGAATAGTCGAACAGGCTCGCCGCCACCTCCCAGTCGAACACACCGCCAGTGTGGCTCTTCACCGAGAGGCCGTGCATGTAATGCGTGAGCGCGGTCTCGGTCGGGGCCAGCGCGGCGCTGGGCGCGTCGAGGTTGTAGGTGCGCCCGGCGATGTTCACCCGCCCCGAATACACCGACCGCCCGAGCGCATCGCGCAGGTACGTGTCGACGCCGCCGTGCGTGGTGTTGTTCCAGGCGCCCAGCGTGTAGGTGGCGCGAATGGTGGGCGAGAAGTCGTAGGCCACCTTGAGCTTGGCCTGCTCCTGCGTGGTGTCGTAGATGGTGGAGCCGCCCACCAGCCACCACGGCTGGTTCGACGGGTTCAGCCCGAGCACCGCGCCGGTGACCGGCGTGCCCGCATTGCCCAGGGTGCCGGCGCTGAGCAGGCGGTTGCCGAACACCAGCGCCTGCCCCTTGCTGTGGGTGCGCGAGGCGCTGAGCCACCACGACCAGTCGCCGCTGCGGCTGCCCAGCGACAGGTCGAGCTGCTGGCCCGCGGGCGACGAATGGCTGTTGTACAGGTCGAAGTTCGAGGCGAAGCCGCTCAACTTGACGTGCGCCTCCAACTGCGTGGGCATGCGCGTCACGTAGTCGACGACAGCACCGACCGAGTTGCCCGGGTACACGGCCGAGAACGGCCCGTAGAGCACGTCGACCCGCTCGATTTCCTCGGGCGACACCATGCCCCAGCGCGGCGCGTAGGTGGCGCCGTTGCCCAGCGGGTTCGACAGCATGATGCCGTCCGCATAGACCATCGATCGCGCGCTGTTGCCCGTGCCCGAAGCGCGGGTGGCGAGCACCGCGTGGTTGAAGTCGCCGATGTAGCGCTTGCGCACGACCAGGCTCGGCAGGTACTTGAGGGCGTCCTCGGCATCGGTCGCATTGACGGTCTCGGCGATCTGCTCGTGCGTCACGCCCTCGATGGTGGTGGGAATCTGCGCCGGCAGCGAAGTCGGCCGGCCGCCGCTCACGGTGACCGTGCTCAAGGCCCGGCCGGTGCCGGCTTCAGGCGCATCGGCCGCCGGTTGCTGCTGCGCCCACAAGGGCGCGCTGAGGGGAAATGCCATGGCGATCGCCAGGGCGCGGGAATGCTTTTTCACTGGGAACCTGCTCCACGAACTTCAAGCCGGACAGGCCGCGGGCGCCATCGATCAGGCGCTGCGGCTCGGGTTTGGAAAGCTTCAGGAGAGGTTCGGGGGCCCGCGCGCCGGCAACGGCGCGGCGGTGGCCGCGGCAAGGCGCGCGGCGGGAATCGGCTGGACCACGCGGCCCAGCGGGAGGGGAATATCGAAAGAAACCACGGCCATGGCCGGCGGCGGTGCGCCGGTCAGCACGCACAGCGGGCAGTCCATGTGCGAGGCGCCCATTTCCTGCGCGCCGTCCTCGGTGTGCACCACCACCTTGATGGAGCCGGCGCTGGAGCACACCAGTTCCATGGCCTGCGGATGCACGATGGGCGAGGCCACCGCCACGCCCAGCGACAGCATGAACCACAGCAGCACCCAGCGGCCGATCTGGCCGAGGACGCGGGGGTGGGGGCGCTGCAGGTGCATGGCGGTCGCGATTATCTGCGCACTTTGCCCTTGGGAGCCGCTGCGGTCGCGCGGGGCGCCGCCTTGGCCGGAGCCTTGGCGCCCTTGGCCGCGGGGGCAGCCTTCGAAGATTTCGCCCCTTTCGCGGCCGGCGCGCCCTTCTGGGCTTTCTGCCCCTTCTGTCCTTTCACGGCCTTGCCGCCACGTGCAGCGCGCGGCGCCGGCTCGGGCGCCGACAGCGCCGGCATCGGCACCGCCGTCTGCGCCTGCGCGCTGGTGAGCACCGGCGTCACGGTGAAGCCGCGCGTCGCCATCAGCGCCGGCAGCCCCTGCGGGCCGATCATGTGCAGCGCACCGACGGCGGCGAACACGCCCTTGCCGCTCGCATGCATGCGCTCGATGCCGTCGGCCAGCCCCGGGTTGCGGTCGTCCAGCAGGCGCTTCATGAGCCGCTGCTCGGCGGGGGTGCGAAGGCAGTCGCACCAGTCGGCATAGCGGGTCAGTCTGTCGGCGTCGCTGCGCGCCCAGACATCGGCCAGCTCCTTCATCTGCCCGCGCAGCTTGCCCGACTCCAGCTCGTCGAGCGCGGCATCGACCTGCTCGGCTTCCTCCGCTTCGGAATCGCCGGTCAGCGCCTTCACCTGGTCGGCCGCGTTCTCGAGCGCGACGATCGGCTTGTTGGCATTGCGGGCGGACACCGCCATGGTCTCGTCGACGCCGAATTCCGGGTACAGCCCGTCGGCGCGCGCCACCAGGCCGGCCAGCGCCGACACCTGCAGGATGGGCTGCAGCTTCGCCGTGGCGCCGGGCGGCACGCAAGCGTCGGCGTTCTGGCGGTCGAGCCGGCGTGCGCGTTCGCCGCTGAGCATGCGCGAGAGCAGCGCCGGATCGGCCGGCTGGCCCATGACCCGGGCGGTGGCTTCGTCCCGCGCATCGATCTCCAGCGCGAGCGTGTCGCTCTGCGCCAGCGCCTTCTGCACGGTGGGGCCGGGCCGCACCCATTCGGCGCGGCCGATGTGGATGGTGCCGTAGAGCCAGGAGGTGCGCCCGTCGCGCTCGATGCGCCAGAGCAGGCCCCGGTCGACGCCGTTGCGCACGCCCGGGCCCAGCTTGGCGAGGCTGGCAATGGCCGAGGGCGGACAGTCGGCCGCCTGCGCCGCGAATGCGAACACGCAGAGGGCGCCCGCCAGGACCTGGCGCGCAAGGCGCACAGGTGCCGATAAATCAGTGGTGCGCCTGAGCGCAGAGAGGATCCGGCGTATCCGCAAGGCCTGCTCCATGATGAAAGAAAGTCCGGCATTCTCACAGCACCGCTGCCCATAATCCGAAACCATGCAGAGCATCTTCCACCTTGCCTTTCACGTGCGTGACCTCGACGGTGCGCGCCGCTTCTACGGCGACGTCCTCGGTTGCGCCGAAGGCCGCAGCACCGACACCTGGGTCGATTTCGATTTCTTCGGCCACCAGATCTCGCTCCACCTGGGCGAGCCCTTCGCCACCGCGCGCACCGGCCGCGTCGGCGACGTGATGGTCCCGATGCCGCACTTCGGCCTCGCGCTGGCCCTGCCCGACTGGCAGGCGCTGGCCGAACGGCTGGAAGCCGCGAACACCGATTTCGTGCTCGAACCCCAGGTGCGCTTCGAGGGCCAGCCGGGCGAGCAATGGACGATGTTCTTCTGCGACCCCTTCGGCAATCCGATCGAGGTCAAGGGCTTCCGTTCCCTCGACACCCTCTACGACAAGTAAAGCCCAGTGGGATATACCTTCGCATCGGCCACCGTGTTGCTGCTGCTGATCACCGATCCGCTGGGCAACATCCCGATCTTTGCCAATGCGCTCAAGGGCGTGGCGCCCGAGCGGCGCACCCGGGTGATCGTGCGCGAGGTGCTGATCGCCTTCGCGCTGCTGCTGGGCTTCATGTTCGTGGGCGACGGGTTCCTCCGAGTGATGGGGCTGTCGGGCCTCTCGCTGCAGATCGCGGGCGGCGTGGTGATGTTCCTGATCGCGCTGCGCATGATCTTTCCGCCGGAGCACGGCGCCGTGCCTGTCGCGGCACCTACCGAAGAACCGCTGATCGTGCCTCTGGCCGTGCCCGCGCTGGCCGGCCCCTCGGCACTGGCCACGGTGATGCTGCTGGTGTCGCAGGCGCCCGAGCGGCGCCTCGAATGGGTGGCCGCGCTCAGCGTCACCATGGCGGTGTGCGCCATCGTGCTGGTGCTGGCCGAGCGCATCCAGCGGCTGGTCGGCGAACGACTGGTGCTGGCCTTCGAGCGTCTGATGGGGCTGATCCTGGTGGCGGTGTCGGTCGAGATGATGATCCGCGGCGTCAAGCTCCTGGCTTCGGAAATGGGGAGGTAGCTGTCCACATGCCCTTCTTCGCGGAGCCCCATGTGGCAGCCCGGATCTTCCGGCTCACGCTGACCACCCTGATTCCGCTGCCGTTCCTCTTCGGCGCGAGCGCCGCCCAGGCGGTGCAGGTCTGCGAACTCAACGGCCAGAGCGTGAGCCCTTCCAACGGCAGCACCACGGCCGGCAAGACCGGCCTCATGCGCTGCAAGGACGGCACGAGCGGCGAACTCCAGCGCGAGCAGCAGGTGCAGAACGGCGTCTTCATGGGCCTGGTGCGCTTCTACGAAAAGGGCAAGCTCGCGCGCGAGCACACCATCAACGCCAAGGGCAACATGCAGGGCCGCGCCCGCGAGTTCTCGCCCGCCGGCCAGGTGCTGCGCGAGGCCGTCTACGACGACGGCCAGGAGCGCGGGCTGGTGCGCAGCTTCTACCCCGGCGGCCAGGTGCGGCGCGCCACCTTCTACCCCGACACCGGCACCGGCCCCGAGCGCGCTGTTGTCGAATTCACCGAGCGCGGCCAGATGTCGATGCTGCGCTGCGGCGGGGCACCGGTGCTGGCGCCGGTGGCCGACGACGCGAAGCTGTGCGGCTTCACGAGCGGCGGCCCATCGCAGGTCGACCTGTTCGATGCGCGTGGCACGCTGCGCTCGCGGGTGTCGTACCTTGCGGGCAAGCGCGTGCGCAGCCAGGAGTTCTACGACAACGGCAAGCCCTCGACGCTCGACGAGACCACCGGCAACCAGCGCATCGAGCGCAGCTTTTCATCGGAAGGCGTCAAGCGCCGCGAGACCGTGTGGTTGCTGGTCGAGCGCACCGCCATCCGGCAGCGCGAGCAGGAGTTCTCCGAAAAAGGCACCGTGGTGCGCGACCAGCGCTGGACGCCCGCAGGCGAGCCGCTGCGCGACGACAGCTTCTACCTGAACGGCCAGCCGCGCAGCAAGGCGGTGTACAGCGGCACCGGCACGGCGCGCGTGGTCGAGGTCACCGAGTTCTACGACAGCGGCCAGCGCGCCGCGCAGGGCCGCTATCTCGCGCCGGGCCGCAGCCGCCAGGTGCCCATCGGCACGCACCAGCGCTTCAACGAGAAGGGCACGCTGCTGGCCGAATCGCACTTCGATCCCAAGGGCCGGGTGACGCGCGAGCGCGCGTGGGACGAGAACGGCGACCTGCAGCGCGACGACGAGGTTTTCGAAGACGGCTCGCGCAAGGCCTTCACGCAATAGGCGAGGCCCGCGCGTCGAGCATCAGTCCAGCTTGATGCCAGCCTGCTTGATGATCGGACCCCAACGCTTCGACTCGGCACGCGACAGCGCCGCGAACTGTGCCGGCGTGCCGGGCATCGCCTCCATCCCGAAATCGTCGAAGCGCTTCTGCACCGCCGGCGTGCTGAAGGCCTTGTTCAGGTCGCCGTTGAGCTTGCTCACCACCGCGGGCGAGAGGCCCGCCGGGCCGAGGATGCCCTGGAACGCGAACACCTCGGTGTTGGGCACGCCCACTTCGGCCAGCGTCGGCACGTTGGGCAGCGGCTTGCTGCGCGCGCCCGAGCCGATGGCCAGCACGCGCACCTTGTTGCTCTGCATGATCGGCAGCCCCGAGGCGAGGTCGAGGAACATGCAGGGCACCTGCCCGCCCATCACGTCGGCCATCGCGGGTGCGGCGCCGCGGTACGGAATGTGGGTGATGAAGGTGCCGGTGCGCACCTTGAACATTTCCATCGCCAGGTGGTGCGGCGACCCGTTGCCGGGCGAGGCGTAGTTGACCTTGCCCGGGTTGGCCTTCACGTAGGCCAGGAACTCCTTGAAGTTCTTCGCCGGGAAGTCCGGATGCACCACCAGTGCCAACGGGAACTTGCCGATGGCGCCGATGTAGGTGAAGTCCTTTTCGGGGCTGAACGGCAGCTTGCTGAACAGGTGCTCGTTGAAGGCCAGCACCGCGTTGTCGGCCGAGAGGATCGTGTAGCCGTCGGGCTTGCTCTTGGCGACGATGTCGGCGCCGATGTTGGTCGAGGCGCCGGGGCGGTTGTCCACCACGATCTGCTGGCCCAGCGTCTGGCGCATGGCTTCGGCCAGCACGCGCGCGATGACGTCGGTGCCGCCGCCCGCCGGATACGGCACGACCCACTTGACGAGTTGCGCGGGGTACTCCTGCGCATGGGCGAAGGGCGAGGCCGCCACGGCGGCGCCGGATGCGAGCGTGGCGAGAAGGGTGCGGCGATCCATGGATCAGTCTCCTGGTTGTAGTTGGGTTGCGGAAAGCGATGGTACGGGCAGCGCGCGCAGCGCATCGGCGAGCGCGGCGCGGCAGCGCGCCTCGTCGCCGACCTGCTCGAACAGCAGCAGCGCCAGGCGTGCGAGGAAGAGCGATTCGCGCTCGGCGCCCGCTTCGGTGATGGCGCGCGCGCACTCGGCATAGAGCCGGTCGCGGACGTCAGGCTGGAGAGATGCGGTGTGGCTCATGCGACGACGGGCTCCAGTGAAACGGCGGCGCGGGCGAGCGCGCTTTGCAACGTGCCGGATGGCATGCGGTGCCAGCGCGCGGCCACGTGGCCGTCGGGGCGCAGCAGGTAGATCGCGCCGTCGCGTGCGCCGAGGGCTTCGAAGACGGCAGGGTTCGCATGCGCATCGGCGCCGTCGATGCCTGGAGCGGCGATGGTGCGGACAGCGAAGGGCAATGCTCCTTGCTGGGCCCGAGCCACGTCGCCTTCGGGCGGTTGTGCGGCATTGCCATTCGGCCGCAGCACCAGCAGCGTGAAGACCGGCGCGATCAGATCGGTCAGATGCCCTTGTTCGAGCTGCTGTTCCGGCATCACCTCGCCCGGCAACGGGCCTGCGCGAAGCACATCGCCCTCGCTCGACAACGGCGATTCCGCATAGCGCACCGCCTGCGTCTGCCGCGGATTGATCAGCTGCGCGATGCCCCGATGTTCTTCCGACAGCGACAGCGCCGCCTCACGCAGCAAGTCGAATCCGCGCGACGGCGGCGACATGAATTCCGTGCTGCGCATCGCGTTCTCCGCATTGACGTGGAAGGCCGCGATCCGCTCCTGCGAGTACGAATCCAGCAGCGCCGCATCCGACACGCCGCGCGCCACCAGCGCCAGCTTCCACGCCAGGTTGTCCGCATCGTCGAAGCCCGAGTTGAGCCCGCGCACGCCGAAGATCGGCATCGCATGCGCCGCGTTGCCCGCGAACACGACGCGGCCATGGCGATAGCTCTCGAGCGTCATCGCGCCCGCGCGGTAGACCGAGGTCCACACCGTCTTCCACGGCAGATGCCCTTCGCCGATCGCATCGAGATGGCGCTGCACGAACTCGGCGACAGCCGCGGGCTGCAGTGCCTCCTCGGTGCTCTGGCCAACGCGCAGTTGGTAGTCGATGCGCCAGATGTCGTCGGGCTGGCGGTGCATCAGCACGGTCGAGCCGGGGTTCCAGGGCGGATCGAACCATGCGCGGCGTTCGGTCGGGTGGTCGCTGTGCAGCTCGATGTCGATGATCACGTAGCGGCCTTCGTAGCCCGTGCCTTCGAGCGAGAGGCCGAGCGCCTTGCGCACGAAGCTCTGGCCGCCGTCGCAGGCCGCGAGCCAGTGGCCCTGCAGGCGATAGCTGCCCTCGGCGTTGCGCACGTCGAACGTCACGCCGTCGTCGGCCTGCGCGAGCCCCGTGAGCTCGGTGCCCCAACGGATGTCGATGAGCCCCGGCGTCGCCTCATTGCGGCGGAAGATTTCCTCGAGCAGGTAGTGCTCGGCGTAGTACTGCTCCAGGTTGATCATCGGCGGCAGCTTCTGCTGTGCGTCGTGCGGCATCTCGAAGCGGAACACCTCGGCCGTCTTGTAGCAGCTGCGCCCGCCGGTCCACGGCAGGCCCTTGGCCATGAACGACTCGCGCACGCCGAGCCGCTCCATGATCTCCAGGCTGCGCCGCGAGATGCAGGCCGCGCGGCTGCCGACGCACACGGTGTCGTCGGCCTCGAGGATCACGCAGCGCACGCCGTGGTTCGCGAGCCCCAATGCGAGCGCCATGCCGACCGGCCCGCCGCCCGCGATCACCACCGGATGGCGGCCGGGCTCGATGCCATCCGCCTCGAGCGGCGGCGTCCAGACCTTGTAGCGGGTGTAGTCGAAGGCGCCGACCGACGGCGGCAATTCGGTCGCGCTCAGAGTCGGCGGCACGGGGCCGCTCGCGGCATCGGAGGCGGCAACAACGGTGGGGTTCGTCATGCAACGGGATTGTCCCGATGCACGGCGGCTGCCGATGTCATAACTTCGTATGAAGTAATTACCCTCGATTCACCTGAACGCATGAGACGCTGGCGCATCCACCCCACCGACGCGGCGCTGGCCGCGGCCGTCGTCGGCGACGTGCTCTCCGGCGTGGGCACGCCGCACCTGGCCACGAGCTATCTCAAGGCGATGCAGCGCGTGATGCCGGTGACCTTCTGCACCGTGTTCGCGGTGAGCAGCACGGGCCGCATCGAGGCGGTATCGGCCGCCAGCAGCTACGGCAGCACGGCCGAGCGCACCACCGAGCGCTATGTGGAGCAACGCTTCGACCTGCTCGACCCCAACATGGCCTGGCTCGCGGCCCGCAAGCTGCCCCGGCGCGCGCAGCTCTGGCTGGGCCACCAGCGCGCCGAGGAGGTGGCCGACCCGGCCTACCGCGCCGCCTGCTATGGCGATGTCGGCATCCGCGAACGGGCCTCCGTGCTGTTGCTGCTGCCGACCGGCCAGCGCGTGGCGGTGAGCTTCTACCGCAGCCTTGCGCAGCCGGAGTTCGATGCGGGCGACTTCGCGCGGATCGAGGCGCATGCAACGCTGCTGGCCGACGCCACCGCGGCGCATGGCCGCAGTGCGATGGCGGCGCGGGAGTCCGCGGCGCCCGCCCTCGCCTCGCGGTTGCTGACGCTGAGCCTGCGCGAGCGCGAGGTCATCGGCCACTTGATGGCGGGCAAGACTGCGAAGGAAGCGGCGCGGGAGATCGGGGTGGAGCTGACGACGGTGCGCACACATCAGTACCGGGCGTTCCGGCGGTTGGGGATCAGGACGCAGAAGGAACTGCTGCGCGGCGCCGGGCCGCGCTGATCTTCAGGCTCAGTCTTCCGCGGCTTCTTCTTCCGCCGCCGGCTTCACCAACGACACCGGCGCCTCCTTCGGCCGTCCATTCGTCGACACGATCTCCTGATCGATCGCCCCGAACAGCGAACGCCCGTCCAGCCCCTTCATCTCGATGCGGATCGTGTCGCCGAACTTCATGAATTCAGTGACGGGCGCGCCGGTCTGGATGGTCTCGATGCAGCGCTTCTCGGCGATGCACGAATAGCCCTTCGGCCAATCGATCTGCCCGTCCTTCTTCTCGACGCCCTTGTTGCTCACCGTGCCGCTGCCCACGATGCTGCCGGCGCGCACGTTGCGCGTCTTGGCGATGTGGGCGATGAGCTGGCCGAAGTGGAAGGTCATCTCCGGGCCGGCATCGCACATGCCGACCTTGCGGCCGTTCCAGCTGCTTTGCAGCGTGAGGTGCACGCGGCCGTCCTGCCAGGCTTCGCCAATCTCGTCCAGCGTCACGGCCACGGGGCTGAAGGCGGTGGCGGGCTTGCTCTGGAAGAAACCGAAGCCCTTGGCCAGCTCGGCGGGAATCAGGTTGCGCAGGCTCACGTCGTTGGCCAGCATCACGAGGCGGATGCCGTCCAGCGCCTGGTCGGGCGTGGCGCCCATCTTCACGTCGCCGGTGATGACGGCGATCTCGGCCTCGAAGTCGATGCCCATGGCTTCGCTGGGCACGATCACGTCGTCGACCGGGCCGAGGAAGTCGTCGCTGCCGCCCTGGTACATCAGCGGATCGGTGTAGAAGCTCTCGGGCACTTCGGCGTTGCGCGCCTTGCGCACCAGTTCGACGTGGTTGATGTAGGCCGAGCCGTCGGCCCACTGGTAGGCACGCGGCAGCGGGGCCATGCACATCGCGGGATCGAAGGGAAACGAATGGCGCGCACGGCCGGTGTTGACGGCGTCGTACAGGTCCTGCAGCTGCGGGCTCATGAAGCCCCAGTCGTCCAGCACCTGCTGCAGCCGGCTCGCGATGCCGGTGGCGTAGTGGGCGAGCGTGAGGTCGCGCGAGACAACGACGAGCTGGCCGTCGCGCGAGCCGTCCTTCAGGGTGGCGAGTTTCATGATGCGGTGCGTGATGAGGGACACGGGCGGACACGAAGGCCGGGCGCCGCTCCCACTAAACTGGTTGAACGGGCGGCAGTTTACCGAGGTGGCCCTTCTGAACCTCCGTGCAAACGCCCACTCCACACCTGATGTCGACGCTCGTCGCTCCTTCCTCGCTGTCCACGGGCCTGCCCGGGCGTCCGTCCTGGCGGGTGCTGGTCGGGCTGACGCTGGCGGTCGCGCTGGTGCACCTGCTGGTGCTCGGGGTGGCGCCGATGGCGGTCGGACCGGAGCCCTCGCCGCTCGCGAGCAAGTTCATCACCCGGACCATCGTGATCGCGCCGCCCGCGGCGGACAAGCCCGCGGCACCGGCGCCTGCCGCCGCGCCGGTCGAGGCCAAGCCGCCATCGCCGGCCAAGCCCCGGCGCCCGCGCGCCCCGACGCCGCCCAAGCCGAAGCCGTTGCCCGAGCCGGACGCATCCACGCAACCCACCCCGGAAACGCCCGACCTGACGGCGCAGGCTGCTACCGATTCAGGAGCAACACCACCCGAAGCGCCCGCCAGCGCACCCGCCCCGGAAGCCGCGCCTGCCGCCGCCGGCACCGGAAGCGGCACCCCGGGCGGCACGGCGGCCACCGGCAGCGAAGCCTCCGGCACCATCGCCGGCACCCAGGCGCTGCGGATTCCCGGCTCCGTCACCCTCGATTTCGAAGCCACCGGCCAGACCGGCGCCTCCCCGCAGCGCGGCGTGTTCGGCGAACTGGTCTGGCTGCAGGACGGCAGCCGCTACGACGGGCGGCTCACGCTCAAGGCGGTGTTCTTCACCCTGCTGAACTGGCACAGCACCGGCAAGATCGGCCCCTCGGGCCTCGAACCCGAGCGCTATTCGGAGAGCCGCAAGGCCGAGGTGGCCTCGCATTTCGCGCGCGACCAGGGGCAGGTCATCTTCAGCAACCAGGCACCCAGCGTGCCTCTGCAGCCCGGTGCACAGGACCGCATGAGCGTCATGATGCAGCTGGGCGGCCTGCTGGCGGCCAGCCCCGACCGCTACCCGGCGGGCACCCGGATCTCGGTCCAGACCGTGGGCGTGCGCGACGGCGACGTCTGGGTCTTCGTGGTCGGCGACGAGGAAAAGCTGCAGCTTCCGGCTGGCGAATACACCGCGCGCAAGCTCACCCGCACGCCGCGCAAGGAATTCGACCGGAAACTGGAGCTCTGGCTGGCGCCGAAGTACGGCTACCTGCCCGTCCGCATCAAGCAAACCGAGGCAAACGGCGACTTCGCTGACGCCCAATTGCGCAAACCCCTACCCGAAGGGCCCGCCAATTGAGGCAAAAAGGCTCACAAGTTAACCGTCCGGCGACAACTGTTCTTGAAACTGGCGCGTTGATTGCTATCTAACCCGTTATGAACGCCATCGACATCCTCACTGGGCCCGCCATGAACATGCTTTACGACTCGGAGTCCTTCGTCGTCGTGCACGTGCAGCCGAATGACGGCGACGAGCCCGCGAAGCCCAATGTCCCGGTGCTGGAGCGCCACGGATTCGAAATCGTGGACAAGCGCTCGGGCAAAGAGGTGTACCTCGACGGTTCCTGGGCCGAGCTGTTCCAGCAGCAGATCGCCGCCTGGCAGCTCAACACCCCCACGCAGGAAGAAGTCGAGGACACCCTCGAGGGCTACGCCGAACTGGCCCACACGCCCGTGCTGGTGCACTGAGCGCCCGAACGGCCATGGAAAGAAAGCGCCCCATCGGGCGCTTTTTTCATGGGCGCGCGGTCTTGCGCAGGTAGATCCACCGGAACATCGGCCCCACCAGCAACAGCACCGCCACCAACCGGCACACCTGGAACGCCGTCACCACCGGCACCCCGAGCTGCAGCACCTTGGCCGTGATCGCCATCTCGGCGATGCCACCCGGCGAGGTGCTCAACAGCATCGTGGCCGGATGCAACCCGGTCGCCCGGGCCAGCAGCCACGCCACCCCGCCGCACAGGACCAGCATGGCGAAGGTGCCCAGCGCCACCGAGCCCAGCCAGCGCGGCGCCGTGTGCAGGAACTCGCGGCTGAAGCGCACGCCCAGGCTCACCGCGATCACGAGCTGCGCCGCATTCGACATCCAGGTGGGCACCGCCGACAGCGACTGCCCGGCGATCGTGAAGCCCATCGCCACCAGCAGCGGCCCGATGAACCACGGGTTGGTGCGGCCCAGCGCGCGCATCGCGAGGCCGCCGATGCCCGTGGCCAGCGCGAGCAGCGCCAGCCCGCCCGCGTTCACCTCGCGCACGCCGGGCGGGTTGATCTCCAGGCCCTGCAGCCCGCTCCACTGCATCGCGAACGGGATCGTGACCGTCACCACCACCAGCCGCAGGCTGTGCGCCGCGGCCACGAGGTCGGTGCGGGCGCCGGCCGACTCGGCCAGCAGCGTCATCTCCGACGCGCCGCCGATGGCGCCCGCAAAGTAAGTCGTGGCTCTCATGGCGCGCGGCGGCACATGCGGCATGCGCGCGGCATGCAGCCCATGCAGCCAGCGCCCGAAGCCCCAGCCCAGCAGCAGCGCCCAGGCGATGGCCAACGCAATCGCCCACCAGACGCCGGCCACCAGCGACACCACATGCGGCGTGAAGTAGAGGCCGAGCGCGGTGCCGATGGTCCACTGCCCCGCATTGCGCAGCGGCGTGGAGCTGGCGGTGGGCGCACCCGCGATCGAGGCGAGCGACACCGCCAGCAGCGGGCCGATCATCCAGGGCAGCGGCGTGTGCAGTGCGAGGCAGGCGCCCGCCGCGGCCAGTGCAAGCAGCAGCGTGGCCAGCACGCGAAGGTGAAAACGGAAAGGCACGAACGAGGAAAAAGGGACAGGGAAAAGCGCAAATGGATGGCACGGTGCGCATGCACCGCGGGGATAGTATGGCTCGATGTCCTTTCAACGCTGGCCCGCGCGGGCTCCACGTTTCCTGCTCCCGCTGCTGGCCGCGGCCGCCTTGGCGGCGTGCTCCCCGTCACCCCTTTTTCCGCCCGGCCCCGATGCGCCCGTCGCGAACCGCGTCTCGGCCCTGCTTCCGGTCGATGCGCTGCTGCTCGGCGAGCAGCACGATGCGCCCGAGCACCATGCGATCGAGCGCGAAACCGTCGAGGCGCTGGTCGCGCGCGGCCAGCTCGCCGCGCTGGCGCTCGAAATGGCCGAGGAAGGCCGCAGCACCGCGCAGCTCGCCCCCACCGCGAGCGAGGCCCAGGTGCAGACCGCCCTCGGCTGGAGCGACAAGGCCTGGCCCTGGGCCAATTACGGCCCGGCCGTGATGGCGGCCGTGCGCGCCGGCGTGCCGGTCGTCGGCGCCAACCTGCCTCGTGCGCGCATGAAGGACGCGATGGCCGACGTGTCGCTCGACGTGCAGCTCAACGGCGAGGCCTACACCGCGCAGCAGGACGCCGTGCGCGAAGGCCACTGCAAGCTGCTGCCCGAGTCGCAGATCATCCCGATGACGCGCATCCAGGTGGGCCGCGACCGCGCCATGGCACAGGCCATCATCAAGGCGCGCCAACCGGGCAGGACCGTGCTGCTGATCGCCGGCGCCGGCCACGCGGTGCGCGCGCTCGGCGTGCCGCAGCACCTGCCGGACGACGTGAAGATTGCCTCGGTGCGGCTGCTGGCCTCGGCGACCAACACCACCCCGCCGGGTGAATACGACAAGACTTGGCTGACGCCGCCGCTGCCCGAGAAGGATTACTGCGCCGAGCTGCGCCGGCCCGCCAAGGCACCGGCGGCCTCCTGAACGCTTGCGAACGGCCGGAAGGCCGCCGATATAGTGGCGTCGGCCAAGGGCGGGGACACCGCGCCGATTCAAACAACGGGGGGGGAATTGCATGGTCTTCACACGCGCGCGAAGCATCGTCATCCGATGGACGGCGACCGGTCTCCTGGCGCTGTCGGCGACGCACGCCGTCGCCAAGGAAAGCATCGTCGACCTTCCGACGCGACCGGGCATCACGCAGCGCATGCTGTACGTCGAGCCGGATGCGAAGCCGCGCGCCGCCGCCGTGCTGATTGCCGGTGGGCACGGATCGTTGAAGTTCTTTCCGAACGGCAGCATGGGCTGGGGCGACCAGGGCTTTCTCGTTCGCACGCGCGGCCTCTTTGCGCAGCGAGGCATCGCCGTCGTGGTGATCGATGCGCCCTCAGACAAGCGCTCGGGGCTCGGTGGATTTCGCGACAGCGCCGAGCACGCTGCCGACATCGGCGCCACCGTCAAATGGCTCCGGGAGCAGACCGGCGTGCCGGTCTGGCTGATCGGTCACAGCCGCGGCACGGAGTCGACGGTTTCCGCGGCCTTGAAGCTGGGTGCGGCGCCTGCGGGACCCGACGGATTGGTACTCGCCTCCCCGATTTCGAGCGACTCCGCCTTCACGTCAGGAAAAGCGGTGACGCACCTTCCGCTGGAAGACATCCGCGTGCCCGTGCTGGTGCTGCAGCACGAAGAAGATGCCTGCTCGGTCACCGCGCCGCGTGGCCTGCCGCTCGTGGTCGACCGGCTCTCGGGCGCATCGCGCAAGTCGGTGGTCAAGCTGGGCGGTGGCAAGCCGGTCGGGGACCTCTGCGGCCACCAGGCGACGCACGGCTTCGGGGGACTGGATCAACCCGCGGTGCAGGCCATTGCCGACTTCGTCGGTCCGTAGCCCGCGGGCCGCAGTTGCGTGCTCCTGTGCAGACAGACAAAGGATTCTCATGGGCACACGCATCGTTTTTCTTGTCGCAACGCTGTTGAGCCTGCTTGCGCCGCAGGCCTACGGACGGGCACCAGTCAAATGGCTCGGCGATTCCTCCCCGACGGCGTCGGACCGACGTGCCATCTCACGCATCGGCAACCTCCCTGTGCTCGCCAACCTGTTCGGCCGCTGCGAACACCAGACCTTGATCTGGAAGAGTACAGCGCAAGGCGGCGAGCCCATCTACTTCATCTTCTGCGATCAGCAAGCCGTCGCTTTCAACGCCCAGGGGGAGTCGATGATCGAGCAGTACATCCCTCTTGACAGGGGATGCGATCCCAAAAGCGCGGTATGCCAGTGGCAGATAGAGGCATTGCCCAGCGTTCGCGCCAACGCCTCGGACTTGCGGATACGCAGCCCCCAGGGATGCGCGGAATTGTCCTGGCGCATCGAGGGCCCGCGCATGTGGGCGGCAGCCACGGATTGCCGGGAGCCTGTGAGCGCGTTGGTGTCGCGCAAGGCCGACTGCGTGGGCAAGGCCGGCAGGTGGGAGATGCGTGGCTTGTCCAAGACAGCCCAATGCGTCACGCCAACCACCGACGGCGGCAAGGTCTGCATGGGCGACTGGGACTGCCAGAACAATTGCGAGAAGCCACCCCAGGCCTCTTCCTCCACCCCCGGCCGCTGCGCCGCGACGACGAAGTCGGTCGGCTGCTACGAGAAGCAGCCGAACGTCCACATCTGCGAATAGCGCGAACCGATCCGCTCAGGCGTGCTTCTTGATCGAATCCGCCAGCGTATTCACCAGCGTGTCGATGTGCGACTTCTCCACGATGTACGGCGGCGCCATCACCAGCACGTCGCCCGCGGGCCGCACCAGCGCGCCCTTGTGGAAGCAGTCCAAAAAGATCTCGAAGGCGCGCTTGCCCGGCGCGCCCGCGATGGGCGCGAGCTCCACCGCGGCGGCAAGGCCGAGGCTGCGGATGCTGATCACGTTGGGCAGTCCCTTGAAGGCGCTGTGGAACGCATCGCCCAGCACCTTGCCCATCTCGCCGGCGCGGGCGAACAGGTTCTCCTCCTTGAAGAGGTCGAGCGTGGCGATGGCCGCGGCGCAGGCCACCGGATGGCCCGAATAGGTGTAGCCGTGGAAGAACTCGACCACGTGCTCGGGTGCGTCGGTCTTCATCATCGCGTCGTAGAGCTTGTCGCGGCAGATCACGCCGCCCAGCGGAATCACGCCGTTGGTCACGCACTTGGCGAAGTTCAGCATGTCGGGCACCACGCCGAAATAGTCCGACGCGAAGTTGGTGCCCATGCGGCCGAAGCCGGTGATGACCTCGTCGAAGATGAGGAGGATGCCGTGCTTGTCGCAGATTTCGCGCAGGCGCTTGAGGTAGCCCTTGGGCGGCAGGTACCAGCCGGCCGAACCGGCCACCGGCTCCACGATGATCGCGGCCACGTTGCTCGGGTCATGCAGCGGCAGGATGCGCGTCTCGAGTTCGACCAGCGGGTCTTCGGCCCACACCGGCTCCTCGTTGTGGATGTAGGCGTGGTTCACCGGATCGTGGATGAAGCGCATGTGGTCCACGCGCGGCAAAAAGGCCGAGCCGAACACCTTGCGGTTGCCCGGGATGCCGCCCACCGACATGCCGCCGAAGCCCACGCCGTGGTAGCCCTTCTCGCGGCCGATGAACACGTTGCGGTGGCCTTCGCCGCGTGCGCGGTGATAGGCCAGCGCCACCTTCATCGAGGTGTCTGCGGCCTCGCTGCCCGAATTGCAGAACAGCACCTTGTTGAGATCGCCCGGGGCGAGCGCGGCGATCATCTCGGCCGCGCGGAAGGCCTTGTCGTTGCTGACCTGGAAGGCGGTGGCGTAATCGAGCGTGTCGAGCTGCGTCTTGATGGCCTCGTTGATGGGCTTGCGGTTATGGCCCGCGCCCACGCACCAGAGCGAGGAGACGCCGTCGATCACCTTCTTGCCGTCGTGCGTGGTGAATTCCATGCCGTCGGCCGCCACGAAGACGCGCGGGTCTTTCTGGAAATGGCGGTTGGGGGTGAAGGGCAACCACTGGTTGCCCATGTTGAAGTCCTGGAAGGCCATGTCTCGCTCCTGCGGTTATCTGTCGAGGGGAAAATCGCGATTCTGGCACCCCTGCCACAATTACGCCCCTGATGACGACCCCAACTCCTACCTCGCCCGCCTACATCCTGAACCTCTCGTGCCCCGACCGCACGGGCATCGTGCATGCCGTCTCGGGCTTCCTGCTCGAGCGGGGCGCCAACATCGAGGAGGCGGCCCAGTACAACGACCACGGTACGGGCCTGTTCTTCATGCGCGTGCGCTTCGCCTGCGGCGACCACGGTGAAGCGGCGCTACGCGAAGAACTCAAGACCTTCGCTGCCGGCTTCGGCATGAACCTGCAGCTGCATGCCGCCGCCGAGCCGATGAAGACGGTGATCCTGGTGAGCAAGGAAGGCCACTGCCTCAACGACCTGCTGTTCCGCTGGAAGAGCGGCCTCCTGTCCATCGACGTGCGCGCGATCATCTCGAACCACCGCGACTTCTACCAGCTGGCCGCGAGCTACAACGTGCCGTTCCATCACATCCCGGTGACGGCCGCGACCAAGCCACAGGCCGAAGCCAAGCAGCTGGAGATCATCGAAGCCGAGGGCGCCGAGCTCGTGGTGCTCGCGCGCTACATGCAGGTCCTCAGCAACGACCTGTGCAAGAGCCTCGCGGGCCGTGCGATCAACATCCATCACTCGTTCCTGCCGAGCTTCAAGGGCGCCAAGCCCTATTACCAGGCGCACGACCGCGGCGTGAAGCTGATCGGCGCCACCGCCCACTACGTGACGGCCGACCTCGACGAAGGCCCGATCATCGAGCAGGACGTGGCCCGCGCCGACCACACCGACACCGTCGAAGACCTCACGGCTCGCGGCCGCGACACCGAGAGCCAGGTGCTGGCCCGCGCGGTGAAGTGGCACAGCGAGCACCGCGTGCTGCTGAACGGGCACCGGACGGTCGTCTTCCGCTGACCCCCGGCACCCGCCGCTGCAGGCGGGTGTAGCATCCGGCGCCAAAAGAGGAGAAGGCGCAATGCGACGTTGGTTCGGTGGGTTCTTGCTGGCTGTTCTTTCAGCCTGCCTGTTCGGATGTTCGGCCACCGGGCCGCGTTTCTCGGAGGTTTCGCAAAGCCTCCCCTCGCTCGGCGAGAACGACGGCCGCATCTACTTCTATCGCGACTCGATCGTGGGTATGGCGGTCCAGCCCGAGGTCGTGGTCAACGGCCAGGTCGTCGGCAAGTCGCAACCCAACAGCTTCTTCTTCATCGACAGGCCCGCCGGCACCTACCGGGCCACCGCCCAGACCGAGGCCGAGGGCAGCATCGACATCGTGCTGCGGCCCAAGCAGACCGCGTATGTGCGGATGAGCGTCGGCATCGGCTTTCTCGTCGGCCGCCCGGCGTTCGCGCGGGTCGGCGAAACGGAAGGCCGCAGCGCATTGCCGCCGCTGGCCTACGGCGGCACGGCGCCGGTCTCGACCAAGGCGGCGAGTACGACGCCGGCTGCACCACCGCTCCCTGCAACGCCCACGGCCGCCGCTGCGACTGCGACCGCGACTCCCGTCCGGCAAGCGGCGGTCGCGCCGAATGTGCCAGCGCCTGCGGCCGTTGCCGTTCAACCGGCGGCTGCGCCCGCTCCGAACCCCGCCCCTGTCCCTGTCCCTGTCCCTGTTCCCGTAGCCTCCGAGGCCACGCCTTTCGCCAAGACGCCCGTCAACGATCTCCGACTGCTCCTGCAGCCCACCCGATGAGACATCTGCTCGCTCCCTTCGCACTGACCCTGGCGGTCTCCCTTCCCGCTTCGGCCCAGGCCCCGCTCGCGCCCGATGCGCTCTTCGCGCGCGTGTCCCCTGCCGTATGGGTGGTGCAGGCCAGCGACGCGCAAGGCAAGACCCTGGCCACCGGCAGCGCGGTGGCCACCGGACCGGGCACGGCCGTCACGAGCTGCCAGTTGCTCGCGAAGGCCAGCTCGGTGGCACTGAAGCGCGACAACGTGAGCTACGGCGCGACGCTGGAATTTCCGGATGTCGAGCGCGACCTGTGCCAGCTGCGGATCGCCAACTTCACGCCGCCCATCGTCGCCATGGCGCCGGCGACGGCACTGCAGGTCGGCATGCCCCTCTACATCGTCGGGGCGCCGAGAGGCAAGGAACTCACGCTCGGCATCGGCATGCTCGCCGGCGTGCGACGCGGTGGTGCGGGCGAACTCGAAGCACTGCAACTCGCATCGCCCGTCGAAAAGGGGCTCGGCGGCGCCGGGCTGTTCGACGCCCAGGGCCGGCTGGTGGGACTGCTGGGCACGACGCCCGCGGCCAATCTCGCGATGCCCTCGGCATGGATTGCCGAACTGCCCGCGCGCGGCCGCGTGGCCGTCGAACGCCTGGCCGCGCTGCCTCCGATGGCAACGGCCGGCAGCGCGACGACGACGGGCGCTATCGCTGCTGCAAGCCGGCCGAGCGTCATCGAATACCAGTTGCACGACCGGTTGACCAACACCTACCGCAAGGTGTTCTACAAAGCCGACCCGGCCACCGACGATCGCATCAGCTTCAACAACGGCGGCTGGATCGAGAAGCCCGGTGGCGAAGTGGTCAGCGTCACCACGGCCATCGCGGGCGACTTCGACGCGGCCATGCCGCCCGGCGGCTGGGGCAAGGCGAATCTCAAGGAAGAAGCCGCCTGGCGGACGCGCTACAGCACCGTCTTCGGCGGATCGCGCATCAACATGGAGCTCGACGCCACGGTGATGGAAGACACCGTCGTGAAAGTCGGCGGCCAGGAGATCAAGGCAGTGCGCATCGAGTACCGCGGCTACACGCAGCGCTTCGCGAATGCGGGTTCAGTCTATGGCAACCAGTACGGCAAGTACTGGGCCGAGGTCTGGTACTCGTCCGAACTCGGACGCGTCGTCCGGTTCGAAGCTCAGACGCGGGGGGGAGCCGGCGGCATCGCATTCCAGGTACGCGAGACCCTCGAACTGGTCAGTATCCGCTAGAGGGTTCCGCGAACCCGGCGTCACCGCCGGGGGCAACGTCAGTTGCGATTCGGGTTGTTGGGACGGCTGTCGCGGCGGTCAGGCACACCATCGCCGTCACGGTCCCAGCGGCCGCGGTTGTATTCCCAACGGCCATTGTTCTCACGCCATTCCGGCGCGCGGTAGGCGTAGCCCGGACGGGCGCGCACATAGACACCGCGCACCCACACGTGGCGGCCACCACGCCACTCGTAGTGACCCGGTGCCCACACATAGCCGCGGCGCGGCGGCGGCACGCGCTCCGAACGCGGCGGCGGCGGTGCGACCTGGATGACCACCGGCTGCGCTTGCGCCGTCGTGGGAATGGTCATTGCAGCGCCCATCGACAGCAGCGAAGCGGCGCCAACGGAAAGGGTGATTGCGAGTTTTTTCATGGGGGGCTCCTCATGAGTGGTTGGAGCCTTCATGCTGATGAGCCTATGTGAAGGGCCTGTAAGCCTTACGCGAAATCTTGTGTAAAGCTGTGACGCGAACTTTGGGCCGCTTTCGACGCCGCGCGAGCGCTCACTCCTGCAATTCCTTCAGTTCGATGGCCGCGGCCATCGCGGCGTGGCCCGCCTTGTTGGGATGCAGGTGGTCCCCGTTGTCGAACTGCGGATTCAAGGTCTGCGGGTCTGCGGGGTTGCGCAATGCGGCATCGAAATCGATCACGCCATCGACGTCCTGGCGGCTGCGGATCCATCGGTTGACCGTGGTGCGCATGGCCTCGTTGCCCTCGTTCCAGTACGGCGTATTCCCGAACGGCGGCACGGTGCCGAGCAGCACCTTGATGCCCTTGGCGCGCGCCTGCTTCACCAGTTGCTGCAGCCCATCGGTGATGCGCTCGGCGGTCGGAAGATCGTGCACCGTGTCCGGGTTCCCCGGCACTCCCAGGAACACGCTGCGGCCGATGTCGTTGGTGCCCAGCAGCACGATCGTGTGCGTCACGCCGCTCTGCCCCAATGCATCGCGCGCGAAACGCGAGAGCCCGTGGGGACCGATGCCATCGACCAGCAGGCGGTTGCCGCCGATGCCGGCATTGAGCACCGACACCTCGTGTGCCGCCTGCGGGCTGTCGCGCAGGCGCGTGGCCAGCATGTCGGGGTATGCGCCATCGCCGGACTCGCCGCCGCCCGCGGTGATCGAGTCGCCGAACGCGACCACGGTGCGCACGGACTTCGTGGTGAGTACGTCGAGGCCCGTCACGATGTGGTTCAGCGGCAGCGTCGCCGCGCCCTGCAATTTCGAAGCCGTCACGGCATTGCCCGTCGCGACCCAGCTCGTGTCGACGGAGAGCAGGTGCACCGTGCCGTAGGGCGTCGCACGGTCGAAGAAAGCGCTGACCGCCATCGTTTGCCCCGCTTCGATCTTCAGATCGACGCCATCGCTCCAGGCCTCCGCGCCGGGCGCGATGGTGAGGCTCGTGCGGCCGCCGAAGCGCAGCACCCGCAACGTCGATGGAGAAATCGCATCACCGCCCGTGCTGCGCGCCACGCTCGCTGCCGCGATGCGCAACGGCGCCTTGCCGAAGCGGTTGGAAAAGCGAATGCGAATGCGCTCGCCGCCGAGCGTGGGCGCCAGTTGCTGGCGCAGCGTCTGCCCACGGAATTGATCGCCGCCAGGTACGGGCTTGTGCGCCACGGCCGGGTTCGCGGCCAGCTCGCGAAAGTCCAGCGGTGCCACGGCCCAGCTGCCGACCCAATGCGCGTCGGCGGGTTGCTTCGGACGGTGGTCGGGCTGCACGGCCTGCACGCCGACCGCCAACACGGCGAGGCACAGCGCGGCGATCCAATGTGCCAGTGCCACTTCGCGAAGGCGGGACAGGCCGCGGGAAACGAGGTTCATGCGTGCAAAGCGGCTCAGTTTACGGAGCCGCCTTGCCCTCTGGCGCGACGGGGTCTAGCGCGTGGTTACCAAGTGTCTACATAGGGAGAAACAGGTACTACACCACGCGTGGCGGACGCCAACCCACGCACCAGCCAGGTGCGGGTTTCGGCCGGATCAATGACCGCATCGATCTCCAGCGTCTGCGCCATGTGGATCGCCTCGCCGTTCGCATACTGCTGCGCCACGAGCTTCTTGAAGAGCTCATCGCGCTCCACGCCTTCAGGCACCGCCGCGAGTTCCTTGCGAAAGCCCAGGCGCACCGCGCCTTCGAGCCCCATCGCGCCGAACTCGCCCGTGGGCCAGGCCACGGTGAACACCGGCGCATCGAAGCCACCGGCCGTCATCGCCTGTGCGCCGAGGCCATAGCCCTTGCGCAGCACGACCGCGAAGAAAGGCACGCGCAGGTGCGAAGCCACCATGAACATGCGGCACACATGCCGCACCTGTGCCTGCGCCTCGATCTCGGGGCCGACCATGAAGCCGGGCGTGTCGCACAACGACACGATGGGCAGCCCGTGCGCATTGCACAGCTGCATGAAGCGCGCGGACTTGTCGGCGGCTTCCACGTCGATCGCGCCGCCGAGGTGATGTGGGTTGTTGGCCATGAGACCCACCGGCTTGCCCTCGATGCGCGCGAGCGCGGTGACGATGCCCGCGCCGAAGCCCACGCGCAACTCGAGCAGCGAGCCCGTGTCGGCCACGCCGCGCATTGCAGCGCGCACGTCGTATACGCGCAGTCGGTTCTCGGGCACGACGTGGCGCAGCGTGCGCGGGTCGGCGCACTGCCAGCCGGCTGTCGGCCCCTGGAAGTACGAGAGGTATTGCTTCGCCGCGGCAACGGCGGCGGCTTCGTCCTCCACGAGGATGTCGATCACGCCGTTGCGCGACTGCACGCTGCTCGGACCGATCTGCTCCGGTGCGAAGGTGCCGAGCCCGCCGCCCTCGATCATCGCGGGCCCGCTCATGCCGATGTTGCTGCCGCGCGTGGCGATGATCACGTCCGCGCAGCCCAGCAGCGCGGCGTTGCCCGCGAAGCAGCGGCCATGCACGATGCCCACCACCGGCACCTTGCCCGAGAGCGCGGCGAACTGGCTGAAGGTGTGGTTGTTCAGGCCCGCAACGATCGGCATGTCGGTGTCACCCGGCCGTCCGCCTCCGCCTTCGGCGAACAGCACCACCGGCAGCTGCAGTTGATGCGCCACCGCCAGCAGCCGGTCGGTCTTGTGGTGGTTGCGCATGCCCTGCGTGCCGGCGAGCACCGTGTAGTCGTAGGCCAGCACGGCGCAGCGCGACTTCTCGGGGCCGAACTGCTTCGCATTGATGCTGCCGAGGCCCGTCACCATGCCGTCGGCCGGCGTGTTGGCGATCAGGTCTTCGAGCGTGCGGCGGCGCGTTTGCGCAGCAATGGCGAGTGCGCCGTATTCGATGAAGTTGCCGGGGTCCGATGCGGTGTCGCACAGGTCTGCGATGTTCTCGCGTGCGGTGCGGCCGCCCTGCGCGTGGCGCTTGTCGACCGCTGGTTTGCGATTGACGTCGAGCGTGGGTGCGTGGCGGTCGATCACTTTCTGCAGGTCGGGGCGAATCGCGTCGAGGTCGTGCTCGGCGCGCGCTTCAGCTTCGACAGCCTGCGCATCGACGGCTTCCAGACGCACCAGCGACTGGCCTTCGACGAGGTAGTCACCGGGCTCTGCAAGCAGCGCGACCACGCGGCCCGTAAAGGGCGCATGCAGCAGGTGCTCCATCTTCATGGCTTCGAGCACGCCGAGCTGCGCGCCGGCGGGGAGCACATCGCCGACAGCCACTTCGAACTGCACAAGCTTCGCGGGCATCGGGGCCTTGACGGTGAGTTCGTCTGCTTCATCGACAACGGAGGTCGCCGCTTGCGCGACGGCAGGAACCATTGCCTTCGCATGCGTTTGAAGCGACGCCGCTGCCGCCAGCAGATCACCCAGATGCGCCTCGACGAAGCGCGTATGCACCGCCTGCGTCGCGAACTCGGGCCGCGCGGCAATGGCGCGCAGCAGCGCGAGATTCGTCGCGATACCGTCGATGCGGCATTCGTCCAGCGCGCGCAGCGAACGTCGCAGCGCGTCGGCAAATTTCGGCGACGGCGAATGCACGATCAGCTTGGCGAGCAGTGCGTCGTAGTGCGGCGAAGGCGCAAGGCCCGCATAGCCGTGCGTATCGACACGTACACCCGGCCCGCTCGGCAGGTCGAAGCGCGCGAGCGCTCCACTCGACGGCCACGCATTGCCCTGTGCATCGAGCGTCTCGGCGTTGATGCGCCACTGCACCGCGAAGCCGCGCTGCGGCGCCGTGCGATCGGCCTCGATGCCCAGTGCGTCCAACGACTCGCCAGCCGCAACTGAAATCTGCAACTGCACCAGGTCGAGGCCCGTGACAGCTTCGGTCACCGTGTGCTCGACCTGCAGGCGCGGATTCGCCTCGATGAAGACGAAGGGCAGCGTGTCCGATGCTGCATCGACAAGAAATTCGAAAGTGCCGAGCCCGCGATAGCCGACCGTCTTCGCCATGCGCAGCGCAGCCTGCGTGACCTGCACGCGCAACGCCTCGGGCAGCGACGGACTGGGCGCGATCTCCACCAGCTTCTGGAAGCGCCGCTGCAAGGTGCATTCACGCTCGCCGAGGCTCGCCACGGCTTGCCCGTCGCCCAGCACCTGCACCTCGATGTGTCGGGCGTTCCGCATCAGCCGCTCGACATACACGCCCTCGATGCCGAAGGCCGCCTTGGCCTCGGACATGCAGCGCGCATGCGCCTCGGGCAGCTCCTCGGCATTCAGCACCGCACGCATGCCGCGCCCGCCGCCGCCGCCGATGGCCTTGACCATCACACCCGCGCCTTGTGCATGCTGCTCGGCGAAGAAGGCCTGCGCCTCTGCGAGCGTCACGGCGCCTGCGCTGCCGGGCATCACGGGCACGTCGCATTGCGTGGCGAGTTCGCGTGCACGCGCCTTGTCGCCGAACAGGCCCAGCTGTTCGGGCGTCGGCCCGATGAAGACCAGCTCCGCATCCGCGCAGGCCTGCGCGAAATCCGCACGCTCGCTCAGGAAGCCGTAGCCGGGATGCACCGCATCGCAGCCTTGCGCCTTCGCGACCGCGATCAGCGCGATCACGTCGAGATACGCAGACGGCCCGGTCGCATCGAGCGCCACCGCCACATCGGCCAGCTGCACATGAAGCGCCGACGCATCGTCGCGTGCATGCACCGCCACGCTGGCGATACCGAGGTCGCGCAATGCGCGCACCAGCCGCACGGCGATCTCGCCGCGGTTGGCAATCAAAACTTTGGAGAACACGCGATGTCTTTCAGTTCTTGTCTTTGAGCAACCGGCGCAGCACCTTGCCGGCGCCCGTCGTGGGCAACGCGTCGATGAAGCTCACCGCACGCGGCGCCTTGTAGCTCGCCATGTTGTCGCGCGACCAGGCGATGAGCGCGTCGGCATCGAGTTCCGCATTCGGCTTGCGCACGATGAACGCCTTCACGACCTCGCCCTTCTCGGCATCGGGCTGTGCGATCACCGCGGCCTGCGCCACGGCGGGATGCTTGATGAGGATGGTCTCGACCTCTTCCGGGAACACGCTGTAGCCCGAGACCTTGATCATTTCCTTGAAGCGGCCGATGAAGGTGAGATACCCGTCGGCATCGAGCTTGCCCATGTCGCCGGTATGCACCCAGCCATGGCGCAATGTGGCCGCGGTGGCCTCGGCCTTGTTCCAGTAGCCCTTGAAGGAGCCCGGGCTGGTGAGCACGATCTCGCCCACCTCGCCGGTGGGCATGTCGGCGCCCGTGTCGGCGTCGACGATGCGGATCGTCACCCCCGGCACCGCGATGCCCTGCGTGCCCCAACGGGGCGCATGGTGCGGCGTGTAGGTGTCGCAGGTATGGGTCTCGCTCAGCCCGTAGGCCGCCTCGAACGAGGTGCAGTTGCCGGCATGCGAGCGCCACTGCGCAGCGAGCGGCTCGGTGAAGGTGATGCCGAAACTGGTCACCGGGTTCATCTTCAGGCTCGACAGGTCGAAGCCCGCGACGTCGGGTACCTGCATGCACGCCACGTTCATCGGTGCGATGCTGTACCACCAGCTCACCTTGTAGGTGGCGATGGCCTGCAGCACCGTGCGCGAATCGAAGCGGTGCATCAGCACCGAGGTGGCGCCGCTGAGCACCGGCACGTTCACGCCCATCAGCATGCCGGCGATGTGATACAGCGGCGCGATGGAGAGCAGCACGTCACGCGGTCCCACGCCGTTGCAGTCGGCTGCGGCGCGCGTCTTGAAGAGCGCATTGCCGTAGCTCAGCATCGCGCCCTTGGGGAGGCCCGTGGTGCCCGAGGTGTAGGTCATGAGCGCAACGTCGTCCATGTCGATGGCCACGGACTCCGGCTTCGCATCGGACTTCATCACCGCAAGAAAGTCTTCGCAATCGGGCGGCACGCTGCGCTGCGCCTTCTGCTCGGCGGCGAGTTCCGGCGGCAGGTCGAGCGCGGCCGGCGCGGGCAGCAGGTCGGCGTAGTGCACCACGAACACATGCGCGAGCGCACTCTCGGGCTGCACCTTGCGCACCACCGGCAGGAGCGATGCGGCCGCGACGATCACGCGCGCCTTCAGGTCGTTGACCTGGTAGGCCAGTTCGTGCTCCTTGTTGAGCGGGCCGCTCGGGCAGACGATGGCGCCGATCTTCTGGATGCCGAAGTGCGCGACCAGGTACTGCGGGCAGTTGTTGAGAAAGAGCACCACCGGCTCGCCCTTCTTCACACCAAGGGCCTGCAGCCGCGCCGCGAATGCATCGCTCGCGCGGTCGAGTTCGGCCCAGCTCATCGCGTGGCCGTACCAGATGCAGGCGGCGCGGTCGCCGCGCTCGCGCGCGTGGGTGCGCAGGTATTCGTGCAAAGGCTGTTGCGGGCGGTCGGGCAGTGTCTCCATGGCGTCTCTTTCTCAGGGTTATCGATAGCCGCCTGCAAGGGGCGGGCGCTTGCCAATGGGTGCATGGTGCACGAACAATCCTACCCATGGGTATAACTTCCGCGACACGGCACAAACCCTCTGGGTCCGACAAGCAGCCGACGGCTGCTACGGCGCAACCGCACCTGCCGCAAGGCACGGGCCGCCAGCGCGCGGCCACGCAGAGCACCGATGCGCAGCGCGAGCGCATCCTGCAGGCGGCCGCGCAGCTCTTCGCCGCGCAGGGCTACGCCAACACCACGATGGCGCAGATCGTCCGCGCGCTCGGCGTGACCAAGCCCTTCGTGTACTACTACTTCCGCGACAAGCAGGAGATCTTCGAGACGTTGTCGTGGCGCCCCGCGGTCGACTGCTTCACCGCACTCGACTTCGCAGCCGACGACCCGCGCCGCGCGAGCGAGAAGGTGCTCGAGGGCATCGAGCGGCTGATCCGCGCGACCATCGCGCACCACCCGGTCGCCTTCTTTCCGTACCGCGAGCCGCAGGTGTACCGGCCCGAGTACATCGCGGCGCAGAAGAAGCTCGCGCACCACTTCTACGACCTCTTGTGCCCGCTGCTCGAAGAGGCGCGACGCGATGGCGACCTCGACTTCGGCGAGACCAAGATCACCGCGCTCGCGGCCTGCAGCCTGCCGGGCTTCCTGTACAGCTGGTACCGCCCCGGCGGACGGCTCTCGCCCGACGAGGTGGTGGCCGAACTCACGAAGCTCGCGAGCCGCGTGATCGGGCTGCGCGCCAAAGACTGATTACCCAACCTCCGGAGACACCATGAAGCTCAAGAAGGCGCCCTCGGCGCGGATCGCCCTTGCCTGCCTGCTTTGCATCGCGGGCGCCGCGCACGCGCAGCAGCCGACCTACAAGATCGCCTACATCGATCCGCTCTCGGGCCCGTTCGCCAATGTCGGCGAGCTGATGCTGATGCACACGCAGTACGCCATCGAGGACATCAACGCCAAGGGCGGCGTGCTCGGCGGCACCAGGCTGCAGTTGCTGCAGTTCGACAGCAAGCTCTCGGCGCAGGAGAGCCAGAGCGCGCTGCAGGCCGCCATCGACCAGGGCGCGAAGGCCATCGTGACGGGCGGCTCGGGCTCGTCGGTGGTCACGGCGCTGGTGCAGTCGGTGGCGCGCTGGAACCAGCGCAACCCGGGCAAGGAGCTCATCGTGCTGAACCACTCCTCCATCGACCCCGAGATGACCGGCAAGGGCTGCAGCTTCTGGCACTTCCAGACCGAAGCCAACACCGCGATGAAGATGAAGGCGCTGGCCAACTACATCAAGAAGACGCCCGATGTGAAGAAGGTCTACCTGCTCAACCAGGACTACGCGCACGGCAAGCAGTGGGCGAGCTACGGCCGGCAGATGGTCGGCCTCGCGCGGCCCGACGTGCAGTTCGTGGGCGAGGCGCTGCATCCCATCGGCCGCGTGAAGGACTTCGCGCCCTACATCGCCAACGTCCGCCAGAGCGGTGCCGACTCGGTCATCACCGGCAACTGGGGGCAGGACATGACGCTGCTGCTCAAGGCCGCGGGCGATGCCGGCTACAACCTGCGCTACTTCAACCACAGCGCGGGCTCGGTGCCGGGCACGGTCACGGCAGTGTCGCAGGCGAAGACAGGGCAGTTGACCTGGGTGGCCGAGTGGCATCCGGGCGAAGCCGACACGCCGAAGGCCGATGCGCTCGCCAAGGCCTACAAGGCCAAGACGGGCAAGGACTTTCTCGCGCCGCGCATCGACATGACGCCGCGCCTCCTGGCCGCCGCCATCAACAAGGCCGGCAGCGCCGACACGGTGAAGGTGGCTCGCGCGCTCGAAGACCTGAGCTTCGATTCGGTGGTCGGCCCGGTGCGCATGCGCGCCGAAGACCACCAGCTGCTGCTGCCACAGGTGGTGAACACCATCGCGCCGGTGGACGGCAAGACGGTCAAGCTGGGCTGGGAAGGTACGAACTATGGTTTTCGCACCGATGCGGTCTACACCGGCAACGAGCTGGCGCAGGGCACGGAGTGCAAGATGGTCCGGCCCTGAGCAATCCTTGGTGAACACATGAGGGACGCGAGCGATTTCTAGGGGAAACCCCGTCCTGCCTGCCCCCTGTGCCATCGGGATACTCCGGGTGATACCTCACGGCTTTCCGAAGCGGGTCCACTCCAAAGGCACAACACCAAATGGCAGGCAAAAACTCGCTCTATCCGATCCCGCATCCGGCAAAGAAACCCTTCGTCGGCAACCTGCTGTCGATCGGCTCCGACTCTCCCGTGCTCGACATGTGGAAGATCGCGCAGGACCTGGGCGGCATCTACTGGCTCGACATGCCGGGCATGCCGGTGATCGTGGTCTCGTCGCCCGCGCTGGTGGACGAACTCTGCGACGAGCCCCGCTTCGACAAGAGCACGCGCGGCGCGTTGCGGCGGCTGCGCGCCGCGTCGCACGGCCTGTTCACCTCCGACACGCACGAGGAGACCTGGTCCAAGCCGCACAACATCCTCCTGGCCAACTTCAGCCAGCGCGCGATGCAGGCCTACCACCCGATGATGCTGGACATCGCCGGGCAGCTGGTCACCAAGTGGGAGCGGCTGAACTTCGACGAAGAGGTGGACGTGGTGCGCGACATGACCGCGCTCACGCTGGACACCATCGGCCTGTGCGGCTTCGGCTACCGCTTCAACTCGTTCTACCGCGAGGGCTTCCACCCTTTCGTCGATGCGATGGTGCGCACGCTGGAGACGGTGCAGAACCGCCGCGGCCTGCCGCTCGAAGAGCTGATGCTCAAGAAGGAGCTCGCGCAGCAGCGCAAGGACATCCGCTACATGCACAAGATGGTGGAAGACATCATCGAGGAGCGGCGCGCGAGCGGTGCCGACATCGCCACCAAGCCCGACCTCCTGAGCTACATGATCGCGGGCGTGGACAAGAAGAGCGGCGAGCAGCTCACCGACAAGATGATCCGCGACGAGTGCATCGAATTCCTCATCGCGGGCCACGAGACCACCAGCGGCCTGCTCTCGTTCGCGATCTACTTCCTCCTGAACAACCCCGAGGCGATGGCCAAGGCGCAGGCCGAGGTCGACAGCGTGTTCGGCGGCGACACCTCGCAGAAGCCCACCTATGCGCAGGTCAACCGCCTGCAGTACGTGATGCAGGTGCTCAAGGAGTCGCTGCGCATGTTCCCGACCGCACCCGCGATCTCGATGCGTGCGAAGGAAGACACGACCATCGGCGGCCAGTACACGATCAAGAAGAACAACATGATCATCATGCATGCGCTCGCGCTGCATCGTGACAAAGGCATCTGGGGCGAGAACGCCGACCAGTTCGACCCCGACAACTTCAGCCGCGAAGCCGAGCGCGAGCGGCCGGTGAACGCCTTCAAGCCCTTCGGCAACGGGCAGCGCGCCTGCATCGGGCGGCAGTTCGCGCTGCAGGAGGCGGTGCTCACGCTGGGCATGATCCTGCAGCGCTTCAACCTGGTCGATCACACGGGCTACAAGCTCAAGATCAAGGAAGCGCTGACGATCAAGCCGGAGAACTTCAAGATCAAGGCGCTCTTGCGCGACCCGGCCTCGCGCCCGCGCAGCAACGGCGAAGCGACCGCCACGCCGGACGCGCCCGCCAAACCCGTTGCACGCAAGCCCCAGGCGGCACGCCACGGCACCTCGCTGCTGGTGCTGCAGGGCTCCAACCTCGGCACCGCCGAAGACCTTGCGCGGCAACTGGCCGAGGCCGGCGAGCTGCGTGGCTTCTCCACGCAGGTGGCCTCGCTCGACGACTACGCCGAGCGGCTGCCGGCCAATGGCGCCGTGGCCATCGTCTGCGCCTCCTACAACGGCGTGGCACCCGACAACGCGGCCGAGTTCCATCGTTGGCTCGACAAGGCCGACGACGCGCTCAACGGCGTGCGCTTCAGCGTGTTCGGCTGCGGCAACACCGACTGGGCCGCCACCTACCAGGCCGTACCACGCCGCATCGACGAGCGGCTCGAAACGCTGGGCGCCACCCGCGTACATCCGCGCGGCGAAGGCGATGCGCGCGAGGACATGGACGGCGCCTTCCAGGACTGGAGCGATGCGCTCTGGCCCGAACTGGTGAAGGCCTTCGGCATCAAGGCCGGCGCCGACACGCCGGCCGAGGCCGAGCCGCTCTACACGCTCGAGGAACTGCCGCCGCCGCAGAAGAACGCGCTGGTCGATGCGCTGGGCGCCGTCGCCTTACGCGTCGTCGAGAACCGCGAACTGCAAAGCCCCGGCAGCGATGCCGGGAGCAGCCGCTCCACGCGCCACGTCGAGCTGATGCTGCCCGAGGGTGTGAACTACGTGCCCGGCGACCACCTGAGCGTGGTGCCGCGCAACGGCCCCGCGCAGGTCGAGCGCGCGATGGCGCGCTTCGGCTTCGACCGCTCGGCGCATGTGCGCCTTTCGGCCGTACCGGGCCGCAAGACTGCGCTGCCGGTCGACCAGGTGATCGCGGTCGATCGCCTGCTGGGTGACTACGTCGAACTGCAGGACGTGGCCACGCGCAAGCAGATCGCCACGCTCGCGGCCTACACCGAGTGCCCCTTCACCAAGCCGAAGCTCGTGGCGCTCTCGGGCAGCGACGAAGCCTCGCAGGCCGCGTACAAGGCCGAGGTGCTGCACAAGCGCAAGTCGCTGCTCGAACTACTCGAAGAACACCGCGCCTGCCAGGTGCCGTTCGCGGTGTTCCTCGAAATGCTGTCGCCGCTGTCGCCGCGCTACTACTCGATCTCGTCGTCGCCTTCGATGACGCCGGGCCGATGCAGCGTGACCGTGGGCGTGGTGAGCGAGCCCGCGCTCTCGGGCAACGGCACCTTCGAGGGCGTGTGCTCCAACTACCTCGCGCGCGCCGAGGCGGGCGACACGGTGCACGGCGTGATCCGCGAGACCACGGCCGAGGGCTTCCGCCTGCCGGAAGACGCCAACCGTCCGCTGATCATGATCGGCCCCGGCACCGGCCTCGCACCGTTCCGCGGCTTCCTGCAGGAGCGCGCGGCGAAGGTCGAGCGCGGCGAGGCGCTGGGCGAGGCGATGCTGTTCTTCGGCTGCCGGCATCCGGAGCAGGATTTCATCTATGCCGAAGAACTGCAGGCCTGGTCGCACCGCGGCCTGATGAAGCTGCACACCGCGTTCTCCCGCTCGGGCGAACGCAAGGTGTATGTGCAGGACCTGATCCGCGAGCAGGCCGCGGCCGTGTGGAAGCTGCTCGAAGCGGGCGGCGTGATCTACGTGTGCGGCGACGGCTCGCGCATGGAGCCCGATGTGCGGCGCACGCTGACCGACATCGCGCGCGAGCACGGCCACGACAGCAACGTCTGGATGGACAAGATGATTGCCAACCAGCGCTATGTGCTGGACGTGTGGGCGGGGACTTGAACTAGGCGCCCAGCGCCGCGGCGTGGTCCTGGAAGGTGCCGCGGATCTGCCAGCCGTCCGGCGTGAGCGCGATCACCTTGTCCGAGAGGCCGTGCTCCCGGGCCTGCACCTTGATGTCGGCCGCGGTCGCGCACATGAGGTCGAGCATCGTCCGGGCCGTGAGCTGCTGTCCCGCGAGCTGGCGCTGGGCACCGCTGTCCATGAAGTAGACCGTGTTCCGGCTCGGCACGACCGCGAGCAGTTCGCCTTCGAACCCTTCCGACAGCCTTTCCCAGACACCGGGCAGCAGCAGCGTGGAGGCTTCGAAAGCATTGCCCGCCACCAGGGCCTTGTACATGACGAGGTCTTGCGCGCCGATGCTCGACCCCGCCTGGCGGATCAGGTTCTCGACTGCCAGTTCGTGGAGTTCCTGTGCGTCCAGACCCAGTTCGTCCATGCGCTCCTGCGTGAGCGGGACCGGCTGGGCCGGTTCGTCGATGGCATAGGTCACCAGCAGCCCCGCATCTCCGGCGAGCCGATGGGCCACAGGTGTCTGCGCCTCCCGGTTGCCGCCCTCTGCCTCGATGCGGTCGAGCATCGGCTGGACCGTATCGAGAAAGCTGGCAGGCTTGATGCGCGGATAGATCCGGGGTGGGTTCGGCTTCATGGTGTCCGGATTGTTCGGACGGCCCCACGGCGCAACAAGTGCAAGAAGTCATGGGTCGAAATAAAAAAGCCGGCGACTGCCGGCTTCTGGAGATCAACTGACTTACAGGTCGCGGTCGGGATCGGGATAGACCAGCGGGCCCAGCAACCCGCGATTGAAGGGCTTCCACTGGCCCTCGGGCTGCGCCAGCCGGTCGGCCACCGCATAGAGCACCGCCGGGTGCGCGCCGAGCCCCAGGTGGCTCGCCATCACCTCGATGTTCTCCGACTGCGGGCCGGTCTTCTCGAGGCTGCAGCGCCAGGCGACGACGCCGTCGGTGCGGCTGAAGATCGAGGTGGTCGGCACGGGCGGCGTGGGCTCCACGAACTTCATGCGGCGCGGGTCGTGCGAGCTCTGGCCGCTCACGCCCTCGTACACGCGCCATGCGTTGGTTGCACGCGGGCTGCCGGAGAACGGGCTGCCCAGCGTGATGACGTTGCGGATCAGGCCCGAATGGGCCGAAGCCAGCAGCCGCGCATAGACGCCGCCGAGGCTCCAGCCGATCACGCTGACCTTCTGGCCGCTCTTGTCGTT
Source organism: Variovorax sp. RKNM96 (assembly GCF_017161115.1). GTDB lineage: Bacteria > Pseudomonadota > Gammaproteobacteria > Burkholderiales > Burkholderiaceae_C > Variovorax. Next base: position 6,518,456 of record NZ_CP046508.1, read on the forward strand.
CAGGGTCTTGAGCAGGTCGACCATGCCGTCTTCCACGCCTTCGCGCGGACCGAGGTTGCGGCCGAGGCCCCAGCCGTGGGCGTCGTAGCCGCGGCTCGTCAGGTAGCGGCGCAGCAGCAGGGTGGAAACATCGCTCGCCACCAGGCCCGGCAGCACGAGCACCGGGTGCCCGTCGCCGCGCGGCGTGAGTTGCAGCAATGGCCACATGGCGATGCCGGCGCCCGTTTCCCAGAGGGCGCGAGCTTCGGCCAGCAGCAGCAGGCGCGAGGGCGGCGCGATGTGATCGTGGGTGGCAGTGGTCATGGAGGCGGCTTCCTTTCGGGTTTTCTCTTTTATAAGACGAGCATGAGGGGCCATGGTTGCACTCTCCCGTCGGACGACATCGTCATTTATCCGAGGTATTTGCCCCTCAGGTAATCGAGGTAAGCCCTCGATTCGCTGGAAACATACGGAGAAACCAGGGTGAGCGTGTAGAAAGCCGCCAAACCGGGATCGGCCTGCGCCAGGGCATCGCGCCCCGGCACCAGCCGCTCGAACGACAGCCAGCAGGTGGTGGTGAACACCATCTGCAACGCGAGGATGCGCGCCTGCTCGGCGCTGGTCTCGATCACGCCCGATGCCACCAGCCCTTCGCACAGCGTCTGCGCGGCGAGCAGGTTCTGCGCGGTGAGTGCCTGCGCGCGCTGGCCCAGGGCCGGGTACTCGCTGGCCAGGAAGGCCATGTCGCGGTAGATGAAGCGGTATTCGTCGATGGCCTCGAAGCGCAGGTGCAGCGCGAGCCAGAGGTCGTCGATGGCCGTGATCGACGGCGAGGAGCCGTTGAGCGTTTCGAGCCGCTGCTCGAAGCGCCGGAACAGCCACTCGACGATCAGCTGCTTGGCCTTGAAGTGGTAGTGCAGGTTGCCCGGGCTCATGCCAAGCTCGGCGGCGATCTTGTGCGTCGACACGGCCGCAAGGCCCTCCGCGTTGAACAGCGCAAGGCTGGTCTGCAGGATGCGATCGCGCGTGGTGTTGGAGCTGGCCACAACCGGGTTGCGTTGTCGTCGCTCAGCGTTTGGTGCTGCGGCGCGGGCTGTCGCTGCCTTCGAGTTGTGCGAGGCGCTCACGCAATTGCGCCACCTCTTCGCGCAGGGCTTGCACCTCTTCCGCGCTCGGCATGCCCAGGCGTTGCAGGGCGGTGGCGACGCGCTGGTCGAACACGTCCTCGAACTTGCGGATGCCGAAGCTGTCGAGGCTCGGGAAGCCGCGGGTGAGCGCGGCCTTGGCAGCCGCCGCATCGACCTTGCCCTGCCCGATGCCGAGCAGGCCTTCGATCACGTTGGCCTGGCGCTTGGCGACGTCGTTGCGCACGTTGTCCAGCGCCTTGAGGCCGGCACGCAGCAGGCCTTCGGCCTTGCCGGGTGCGGGTGCCGCTGCCTTCTTCGCAGCAGGCGCCGCCTTGCGGGGTGCCGCGGCTTTCTTTGCAGCCGGAGCTTTGGCTGGAGCTTTCTTTGCAGGCGTCGCCTTCTTCTTCAACTTTGCAGTTTCTTCAGTGCGGGTCGCCATTCAGCAGTGCTCCAGATAGCAGAAGGAAAAAGAGGCGCAGAGCGCCTCGGGGGTCAGGCTGCCTTGCGGGCGGCAGCGCGGCGGATCGGCTTCTTGGCCACGGGGGCCTTGGCCTTCACGGTGCGCACGGGCTTGGCGGCTTCGCCGGCCACGCGGGTTTCGATTTGCTTGGCGCCGGCGGCGATGCGGTCGGCGATCTGCACCGAGACGGTGGCGATCGGCTGGTTGATGGCGTTCAGCGTGGTCAGCACCGAGGTGGCAACCGGCGATTCGACGCGGGCCACTCGGCCGGCGACGGTTTCGATGCCGCTGGTGGTGCCGGCTGCAACGCGGTCCATCACCGAGACGATGCGGCTGGTGTCGATGTCCAGGCGGTTGGCCAGGAAGCCATTGACCTTCTCTTGCGCGCCGATCAGGTTGGCCTTGATCTGTTCGCTCACCAGCGGAATCTGGCGGCTGCCCAGGAAGTTGCTGTAGCGCGTAGCGGCGCCGCCCAGGAGGCGATGCACGCCGGTGCGGTAGGCGCCGACCAGGGTCTTGCCCGCGTCGTTGTATTGGCCGACGACGTGGATGGCTGCGGAAGCGAGGGTGGTTTGCGTGGACATGATGAAGATTTCCTTGAAGTTGAATGGGTCGCTGGATGCGATGGGCCAATCTTCTTCCGAAGGGCCTAGGCCTGCAAAACTAGAACGGTCGGAAAACTAGTCCAACTGCCCCAATTTTCGGGCCCAAGGCCTCTTGATCATGCCGCGGCCGCCCTGGAGGCACCGGCCCGCTTGGCCGGTGCGGCCTTTCGGGCTACGGGCTTGGCGGTGGTCGTCTTGATGGGTGTCGCCTTGCCCGCCTTCTTCGCCGGGGCCTTCTTGGCCGCGGCCTTGACCGGCGCGGACTTCTTGCCGGCCGCGCTTACCGGCGCCTTCTTGCGCGCTGCCGGCTTCTTCGCGACGGGCGCGTCCTCCTCGACGTCCGGCGCATGGGCCGCAACGGGCGCGGGCTTGGGCGCCGTGACGCCGGCGGCGGACGGGTGCTTCTGCGTCAGGTCCATCAGGAGCTTGTGCTCGGCCAGCATGTAGTCGCCGATCTCGGTGATGTCGGGCACCGCGCGGCGGCAGGCGATCAGGCCGTAGTCCATGCGGCCGTTGTAGCTCTGCACCGTCACGTTGAGCGCGGTGCCGTGGCTGGCGATCGACACCGGGTAGTAGCAGGTGACGAGCGCGCCCGCGAAGTACATCGGGAACGGCGCGCCCGCCACGTTGGAGATGGCCACGTTGGCCGCTGGCGGCAAGAGGTTCACCAGACCCGAGCGGCCCACCATCGAGGCGATGCCCGACACCAGCCAGGGCGCGGCGAAGGTCGGGAAGTCATCGAGGATCACCGCCTTGAAGCGGTTCATCGTCGACTTGGAGCTGTTCGACGAGGCATTGATCGCCTTCAGCCGCTGGATCGGATCGGTGATGTCGGTCGCCAGGCTCACCAGGATCATGCTGGCCTGGTTGTTGGCCGTGTCGTCGCCCGCTTCGCGCAGGCTCACCGGCACGCCGGCCACCAGCGGCTTGGCAGGCAGCTCGTTGTTGTCGGCCAGGTAGTGGCGCAGCGCACCGGCCACGGTGGCCATGACCACGTCGTTGAGCGACACGCCGAAATGCTTGGCGATGTACTTGGTCTCGGCCAGCGAGATGGTGCGGCCGGCGAAGGTGCGCTGGTTGGTGATCGACACGTTCAGCGAGGTGCGCGGCGCGAAGAGGTTGAACTTTTTCGGTGCGGTGGCCGTGGCCTTCTCGGCGGCTTTTTCGTCGGGCTTGGCGAGGCCGCTGATGGCCCGCGCGATGGCGGGCGCCATCTTGAAGAGCTTGACGTACTGCTGCGCCGTGTTGCGCAGCGCGGCGGTCGCCAGTTCGGCCATGCCGAGCTGGTAGTTGTGGGCGCGCGGGCGCGAGCGCGGCGGCTTCACCACGCGGCCCGTGGCCTCCAGGTCGAAGATGGCCTTGCCCACTTCCACGCCGGCCTGCCCGTCGATGCCCGCGTGGTGCACCTTGGTGTAGAGCGCCACCTGGCCGCTCTTCAAGCCATCGATGATGAAGAACTCCCACATCGGTCGGCTGCGGTCGATGAGCGTGGAATGCAGCCGCGCCACGTACTGCTGCAACTGGCGGTTGGTGCCGGGCTTGGGCAGCGTGATGTGGCGCACGTGGTAGTCGAGGTCGATGTCCTCGTCCTCCACCCACACCGGGTTCGACATGTCGAAGGGCATGAGCGCGAGCTTGCGCGTGAACACGTCGGCCAGGTGGATGCGGCTGGCCATGAACTGCTTGGCATCCTCGTAGAAGTCGCCCTTGTAGCCCTTGGGCAGGTCCAGCACATTCAGCGAGCCCACGTGCATCGGCATCTCGGGCGTTTCCAGGTGCAGGAAGGTGGCATCAAGTCCGCTCAGGTGTTTCATGTGTTGTGTCTCCTTGGTGGGGCATGCGCCGTTCGGCAGGATACCCCGCACATGGCGTTCGTGGGCCCCGCCTGCTTCAGTGTTTCCACCGAGGTTTTCCCGAGTAATGAAAAAGTGGCTGCGGCCGCAACAACCGCTCGCAGCGCCTTTTTCACGAGGGCTTCGTACACTGCGGCCATGACGTCCACCCCCTCCCCGACCCCGCAAGACGACCACCTCTGGCTCGAAGACATCGACGGCGACGCCCAGCTCGACTGGGCCCGCAAGGAGAACGCGAAGACCGTGCAGACGTATGCACGGTCGCCCGCCTTCAAGGCGCTCGAAGCGGGCATCCTCGAAGTGCTCGACTCGGACGACCGGATTCCGATGGTCCGCAAGATCGGTCCGAACTTCTACAACTTCTGGCGCGACAAGGACCACCCCAAGGGCCTCTGGCGCCGCACCACGCTCACCGAGTACCGCAAGCCCCAGCCCGCGTGGGAAACCGTGATCGACATCGACGCCCTCGCCGCGGCCGACAAGGAGAACTGGGTGTGGCACGGCGCCGACTGCCTGGAGCCCGACTACCAACGCTGCCTCGTCTCGCTCTCGCGCGGCGGCGCCGATGCCGACGTGGTGCGCGAGTTCGACCTGCACAGCAAGACCTTCGTCGAAGGCGGCTTCACGCTTCCCGAGGCGAAGAACCATGTGGGCTGGAAAGACATCGACCACCTCTACGTGGCCACCGATTTCGGCCCCGGCTCGATGACCAGCTCGAGCTATCCGCGCATCGTGAAGGAATGGAAGCGCGGCACGCCGCTCGCGAGCGCCGTCACGGTGTACGAAGGCGCGCACGAGGACATGTCCGTGAGCGCCTACCGCGACAACACGCCCGGCTTCGAACGCGACTTCGTCTCGCGCCAGATCGACTTCTACGAAAGCGAGACCTGGCTGCGCGGCACGACCGGCACGCTCACCAAGATCGACGTGCCCGACGACTCCAACACCGACATCCGCCGCGAGTGGATGCTCATCGAGCCGCGCGAGGACTGGACCGTGGGCGGCGCGACCTACAGGTCCGGCTCGCTGCTGGCCGCGAAGTTCGACGACTACATGGCGGGCAAGCGCGAGCTCACCGTGCTGTTCGAGCCCGACGACACGACGGCGCTCGACAGCCATTCGTGGACGCGCCACCACCTGATCCTCAATGTGATGCACGACGTGGTGAACAAGCTCGAAGTGCTCACGCCGCAGGACGGCGGCCCGTGGAAGCGCGAGAGCCTCGGAGGCGCGCCCGCGCTCTCGACCATCGCAGCCGGCGGCATCGACGAGGACGAGAACGACGACTACTTCCTCACCGTGAGCGGATTCCTTCAGCCGACCACGCTCTACATCGGCACCATCGGCCAGGGCGAACCCGAGGTGCTGAAGGACAGCCCCGGCTTCTTCGACGCATCGCGCTACACCGTGAGCCAGCATTTCGCGGTGTCCAAGGACGGCACGCGCGTGCCCTACTTCGAGATCGCGCCCAAGGACCTGAAGGCCGACGGCACGAACCCCACGCTGCAGTACGCCTACGGCGGCTTCGAGATCTCGCTGCAGCCGAGCTACAGCGGCAGCATCGGCCGCGCGTGGCTCGAACAGGGCGGCGTCTACGTCATCGCCAACATCCGCGGCGGCGGCGAGTACGGCCCGCGCTGGCACCAGGCCGCGCTGCAGGAGAACCGGCTGCGCACCTGCGAGGACTTTGCGGCCGTGTCCGAAGACCTGATCGCACGCAGGATCACCTCGCCCGCGCACCTCGGCGCCATGGGCGGCAGCAACGGCGGCCTCCTGATGGGCAACATGCTCACGCTGTACCCGCAGCTCTACGGCGCGATCGTGAGCGAGGTGGCGCTGCTCGACATGCAGCGCTACACGCACCTGTCGGCCGGCGCTTCATGGATCGCGGAGTACGGCGACCCGGACCAGCCCGAGGAGTGGGCCTTCATCCGCACCTTCTCGCCCTACGAGAACGCGAAGGCCGGCCAGAGCTATCCGCCCGCGCTCTTCACCACCTCGACCCGCGACGACCGCGTGGGCCCGGTGCATGCGCGCAAGATGCACGCGAAGCTCGCCGCGCAGGGCCACGACACCAGCTTCTACGAGAACATGGAGGGCGGACACAGCGCGGCCTCGGACAACAAGGAGTCCGCTTTCATGGATGCGCTCGGCTATGCGTATCTGTGGCAACACATCGGCAAGACGGCATGAGCCGCCGGGCCGGCCCGAACGCAGCACGAAGCACGGAGATCACCCGATGAACACCACCCTCGAACTGATCGGCGCGCCGACCGACATCGGCGCCAGCGTCCGCGGCGCCGGCATGGGGCCCGATGCGCTGCGCGTGGCCGGCGTGGCCGAGGCGCTCGCCAAGCAGGGCTTCATGGTCATCGACCGCGGCAACCTTGCCGGCCCGGCCACGCCCTGGGCGCCGCCGGCCAACGGCCTGCGCCACCTCACGGAGGTGATCGCCTGGAACCGCTCGGTCTACAACGCCGTCGATGCAGCGCTCGGCCTGAACCACGTGCCGCTGATGATGGGCGGCGACCACTGCCTGGCCATCGGCTCGATCAGCGCGGTGGCGTGGCATGCGCGCAAGCGCGGCAAGAAGCTGCGCGTGCTGTGGCTCGATGCGCACTCGGACGTCAACACCGAAACCACGAGCCCCAGCGGCAACCTGCACGGCATGCCGGTCTCGTGCCTGCTGGGCCACGGACCGGCGGAGCTGACGGGCTGGAGCGGCGAGCCCGCGGCGCTGGCGCACGAGGCGATCCGCTTCATCGGCATCCGCAGCGTCGACAGCGCCGAGAAGGAAGCCATTCGCGCCTTCGGCCTGAACGTGTTCGACATGCGCCACATCGACGAGCACGGCATGCGCACCACCATGACCGAGGCGCTGCAGGACGTGGACGAAGACACCCACCTGCATGTGAGCTTCGACCTCGACTGCCTCGACCCCAACATCGCGCCCGGCGTGGGCACCGGCGTGCGCGGCGGCCCGACCTACCGCGAGATGCAGTTGTGCATGGAGATGATCTCCGACACCGGGCGGCTGTGTTCGCTCGACGTGGTGGAACTCAACCCCGCGCTCGACGTGCGCAACCAGACCGCGGAAATCGCGGTGGAGCTGATCGAGAGCCTGTTCGGCAAGTCGACGCTGGTGCGGTAGGCCGCGCGCTCAGCCGCGGTTCGGCGACGGGGCGACCGGGAAGCTGGTTGCAGGTGCGGGCGGCGTGGCAGGCGCTTCGGCCGGCATGTCGGGCGGAGCATCGGCGCCGCCGCCTTCGAGGAAGCGGTCGAGCAGCGTGAAGAAGCGGTCGTAGAAACGTTCGTCGGTCAGCGTCTCGCTCGCCACCTTGACCATCGCATCGTCGCTGCCCGAGAACGGCAGCGAGAGCGAGCCGATCGCGCCCACGCCCACGCTGGCCGAGTTGTTGACCTTCTTGATGCCGTAGCGGTCCTGCAGCGCGGTTGCGAAAGCCACGGTGCTCTGCTTGCCGGACTTGCCGCCCTCGCGCGCACAGACCACGCGGAACTCGACCTCGACATGCACCTCGGCCGCCGGCTGGAAGCTCTTGCGCCCGGTCACCAGGTCGGCATTGGCCGCGGTGACCATGTAGCCCTGGCTCAGCAGCGCGCGCCGTGCGGCCTCGCAGGTCTGGGCCTCGGTGGCGGCGTAGTTGCGCGTGTGGGTGGTGGTGGAGTCGAACTCCTCCGGCTCGTACGACACGCGCCGCGAGGCGCTGCCGCAGCCGGCGAGCACCAGGGCGGACAAAAGCCCCAGGACGAGGACCGGCGTGCGAAGGGAAGAGGAAGAAAAGGAAGTGAAGTGGGACGGCATGGCGCGGCGAATGCTAACCGGCGCCTCCGCCGGCAAGGCTTCGAGCGTGGCGACGCGCCGGCGTTCCCTGGCGGCGGATTATTTTCAGGACCACATCAGCACGTGATGCGCCCGCGCCTTCGTGGCCGCGATCAGCCGCGCATTGGGCGCATCGGTGCCGGCCACCCAGTCGCGCGCAGCTTCGGCGCTGCGGCCGAACTGCTGGTGGCGCTGCACCAGGCGCTGCTCGCGCACCGCGTCGTCGATGTCGACGTACCAGCACTCGTCGAGCATCGCCGCCGCACCGGCCCAGGGACCGACGTCGTGCAGCAGGTAATTGCCTTCGGTGATGACGAGCTGCGTCGAGGGCAGCACCGCGATGGCGCCGGCAATCGGCTCCTCGATCTCGCGGCGGAATTCGGGGGCGTAGACGATGTCGCCGTCGGGGCGCTGGTTGCGCAGCCGCTGCAGCAGGGCGACGTAGCCGGCGCTGTCGAAGGTGTCCGGCGCGCCCTTGCGGTCGGCCCGGCCGAGCCGTTGCAGCTCGACATTGGCCAGGTGGAAGCCGTCCATGGGGACGACCTGGGCGCGGTCGGCACCCACGGCCTGGCGCATTGCCAGCGCCAGCGTGGACTTGCCGGCACCCGGCGCACCGACCAGCCCCAGCAGCTTGCGCTGCCCGCTGGCCATGAGGGCCTGCAGACGGGCAAGGCCGTCTGCAGGAACGGGAGGAAGTTTCTGCACGGGGATGGAACTCATCCCTCGAGCGTAGCGTCCCCGCGCGTCAAAAAAACATCAGGGGTACAGGCCGCGCTCCTGACGCGCCATCAGGATCCGCTCGCAAGCCACCGCGTAGGTGGCAGTGCGCAGCGTGATCTTGTGCTTGTCGGCCGTGTCCCAGATCTGGTTGAGGGCGTTCATCATGATGCGGTCCAGGCGCACGTTGATCTCGTCCTCGTCCCAGAAGAAGGACGAGAAGTCCTGCACCCATTCGAAGTAGCTCACCGTCACGCCGCCGGCGTTGCAGATCACGTCGGGCACCACCAGCACGCCGCGCTCGGCGAGGATGTCGTCGGCCGTGGGCACCGTGGGGCCGTTGGCGCCTTCGAGCACCAGCTTGGCCGTCGTTTTCTGCGCGCGCTCGGCGGTGATCTGGCCTTCGAGGGCGGCCGGGATCAGGATGTCGCAGGCCGTGTCCCAGAAGGCTTCGTTGGGCACCACGTCGCCGCCCTTGAAGGCGATCACGCCGTCCTTGTTGGCGATGGGAATCAGCGTCGCGAGATCGAGGCCGTTGGTGTTGACGATGGTGCCGGTGTGGTCCTGCACCGCCACGATCTTGGCGCCCGCTTCGGCGAAGAGTTCGGCCGCGACCGAGCCCACGTTGCCGAAGCCCTGCACCGCGATGCGCGCACCGCGCAGGTCCATGCCCAGGCGCCGCGCCGCTTCACGGCCGGTGACGAACACGCCGCGGCCGGTGGCCTTGACGCGGCCGAGCGACCCGCCCAGGTGCAGCGGCTTGCCGGTGACGACGCCGGTGGCGGTGCCGCCGACGTTCATCGAGTAGGTGTCCATCATCCACGCCATGATCTGGCCGTTGGTGTTGACGTCGGGCGCGGGAATGTCGGTGTGCGGGCCGATGATGATGCCGATCTCGCTGGTGTAGCGGCGGGTGATCTTCTCCAGCTCCTGCAGCGAGAGCTTCTTCGGATCGACGCGGATGCCGCCCTTGGCGCCGCCGTAGGGCAGGTTGACGGCTGCGGTCTTGATGGTCATCCAGGCCGACAGGGCCATCACTTCCTCGAGCGTGACGTCGGGGTGGAAGCGCACGCCGCCCTTGCCCGGGCCGCGGCTCATGTTGTGCTGCACGCGGTAGCCCTCGAAGTGGGCGATGGTGCCGTCGTCCATTTCGATCGGCACGTCCACGATCAGCGCGCGCTTGGGGCGCTTGAGGGTTTCGACCCAGCGGGCCAGCGGGCCGAGGTACGGCACGACACGGTCGACCTGGGAGAGGTACGTTCCCCACGGGCTGTTGGCTGTGGGGGAGACGAAGGAGAGTTTTTCACTCATGAGAGATCCCTTGGATTGGAACTGAGGTGGCCGCAACGATAGACCTCTCGCGCCGGTCGCGCCATGGCTTATGCGCGCCGCGCTGACGGTTATGCAAGAGACGTTATGCGGCGTTGTTCGGGCGCCCGCCGCGCGGATTGCGCCGATGTAATCACCGCGTGCGGCCATTGACGGCCTGGATTCCTAGATTGGTTCGCCGGCGCCATGTGGCGCCGGCGAACGACAACCCAAGGAGATCCTCACCATGCTGCACCGCACGCTTTTCCTCGCCCCGCTGTCCGCCGCGGCCCTGGCCGCAGCCGCGCTGGTACCGCTGGCCGCTTCGGCCGCCGGCGAATACCACTTCGCGCCCACCGAGGCCGGGGTGGAACGCTACCCAGACCACCTGCGCCAGGACCCGTCGCGCGACAAGGTCGTCGCCGAGCTCGAGACCGCGCAGAAGCAGCCGGCGTGGAACGCGGTGAGCCGTGGCGCACCCTGGCCTGCATCGCGCGCGGGCCAGCCCGCCACGCGCGAGGCAGTGGAGGCGGAGGCCATCAAGGCCATGCGCGAGGGGACGATCCCGTCGGGCGAGCGATAGGCACGAGCGGCGGCTCCGCGTGCACGCGCACCGAGGCCGCCGCAGATAACCAAACTGTCATCGACTGGTTATCGATCGCGCAGATCCACTTCATAGAGTTGGCTTCACCAACCAACCACCTCAAGGAGCCAGCGAATGAAGTCCTCTTCCACCACCCGCCCCACCCGCACCACCCGCATCCTGGGCACCGCCGCCGTCGCCACCCTGCTGGCCATCGCTTCGGTACCGAGCTTTGCAGGCAACTACGCCGAAGGCGATCCGCGGCCTGTGCCGCTCGCCTCGTCCACGACGCGCGCTGCCGTGACGGCCGATGCGCAGCAATGGCTCAAGGGCGCGCCCACGCAGGGCTACACCGCCAGCTACGCACCGCCGACCGCCGTCGGTCCCGCGAACAGCCGCGCCGCTGTGGCGGCCGACGCACGCCTCTGGGTCCAGTCCGGGATGGCGGCGCTGCAGAACAGCGAAGCCGGCGCCGACACGACGCGGCCCGCGTACCGCCAGGCCATGGCCGAATACAAAAAGCTGCGCGCGAGCCCCGCCTACGGCGCGCTGGTCGATCAGTTCACGCGCCAGCAGGCGGCCGCGGAGTCGCGCACCACCGTGCGCTGAACCGGGAAAGAACTGCGCCCGCAGGGAGGGTCGGCGCAGGGTAGGCACGGGGCATTTCCTTGGTTCTATCTCCTATGGTCTGCTGCCATAGGCCGCATCTTCTGCAAAAAATCGATGCATGAACCGGATAATTCTCCAATGCTCGACCTGGACCGCATCGACCTTCGCCTGCTGAAAATTCTTCAGGAGGACGGGCGCATCACCAACCTCAAGCTGGCCGAGGCGGTGGCGCTCTCGCCCACTGCGGTGCTGGCGCGCGTGCAGCGCCTGACGCGCGACGGCTTCATCCTGGGTTACGAAGCGCGCCTGGACCCCGAGAAGCTGGGCCGTGGCTTCACGGTGTTCGTCGAGGTGCTGCTCGACCGCACCACGCCCAATGTGTTCGACCAGTTCAAGGCCGCGGTGCAGGTGCGCGACGAGATCATGGAATGCCACATGGTCGCCGGCGGCTTCGACTACCTGCTCAAGACCCGCATGGCAGACATGGCCGCGTACCGCGAATTCGCGGGCACGGTGCTGTGGCAGTTGCCCGGGGTGCGCGAGACGCGGACCTACGCGGTGATGGAAGAAGTGAAGAGCAGCGCGCGGTTGCCGCTGGGGCTCTGAAGCGCTGAAGCCTCAGGCGGGCTTTCTGGCCCGGCCACCGAAGATGGCGGTGCCGACCCGCACCATCGTGCTGCCAGCGCTGATGGCGGCTTCGAGGTCTGCGCTCATACCGAGCGACAGCGTGTCCAGGTCGATGCCCGCCCCCCTGATCGATTCAAAGACCGCATGCGCCCGCAGGCACAGATCGCGCTGCGCCGCGAAATCCGCTGCCGGTTCAGGGATCGCCATGAGCCCGCGCAGCCGCAAATGTGGCAACGCCGCCACAGCGCGGGCGAGTTCGAGCGCCTCTTCCGGGGGCACGCCGGACTTGTTCGCGCCGCCGTCCACGTTAACCTGAAGGCATACATTGAGCGGCGGCAAATGGGCCGGCCGCTGCGCCGACAGGCGCTCGGCGATCTTGAGCCGGTCGATGCTGTGGACCCAGTCGAACTGCTCGGCCACCGGCCGCGTCTTGTTGCTTTGCAGAGGGCCGATGCAGTGCCATTCGAGGGAGGCGCGCAGATCGGCGAGCGCCTCGATCTTGTCCAGCCCCTCCTGCACGTAGTTCTCGCCGAAGGCCGACTGGCCCGCCGCGTGCGCCTCGCGCACCGCCTCGGCCCCGAAGGTCTTGGACACCGCCAGCAGCCGGACCCCGGCCGGGTCGCGGCCGGCCGTTACACATGCCGCCTCGATCCGGTTCTTTACTTGCTGGAGGTCGTCGCCAATCATCGTCATAATCGTCCAAAATCGTATCAAAACGTCACCGAACTCGAGCCGAGGAGCCCCGTGGACATCACCCAACTGCTGGCATTCAGCGTCAAGAACAAAGCCTCCGACCTGCACTTGTCGGCCGGGCTGCCGCCCATGATCCGTGTGAACGGCGACGTGCGCCGCATCAATGTCGATGCGCTCGACCACAAGGGCGTGCACGCGATGGTGTACGACATCATGAGCGACACGCACCGCAAGCACTACGAAGAGTTCCTGGAGGTCGACTTCTCGTTCGAGATCGACGGCCTCGCGCGCTTCCGCGTGAACGCCTTCAACCAGGCGCGCGGCGCGGCCGCCGTGTTCCGGACCATTCCCTCGAAGATCCTCACGCTCGAGCAGCTGAACGCGCCGAAGATTTTCGGCGAACTGGCGCTCAAGCCGCGCGGGCTGGTGCTGGTGACGGGCCCCACGGGCTCGGGCAAGTCGACCACGCTGGCGGCGATGGTGAACTACCTCAACGAAAACGAGTACGGCCACATCCTCACGGTGGAAGACCCGATCGAATTCGTGCACGAGTCGAAGAAGTGCCTGATCAACCAGCGCGAAGTGGGCCCGATGACGCTGTCGTTCTCGAACGCGCTGCGCTCTGCCCTGCGCGAAGACCCGGACGCCATTCTTGTGGGCGAGCTGCGCGACCTCGAAACCATCCGCCTCGCGATGACCGCGGCCGAGACGGGCCACCTGGTGTTCGGCACGCTGCACACCTCGTCGGCCGCCAAGACCATCGACCGGATCATCGACGTGTTCCCGGGCGAGGAAAAGGAAATGATCCGCGCGATGCTCTCGGAGTCGCTGCAGGCCGTGATTTCGCAGACGCTGTGCAAGACCAAGGACGGCCAGAGCCGCGTGGCGGCGCACGAGATCATGCTGGGCACACCCGCCATCCGGAACCTGATCCGCGAAGCCAAGGTGGCGCAGATGTACTCCACCATCCAGACCGGCCAGGGCTCCGGCATGCAGACGCTGGACCAGAACCTGATGGAGCTGGTTCGCCGCAACACGATTTCCGCTGCCGAAGCCCGCGGCAAGGCAAAGATTCCCGAGAATTTCCCCGGCTGATCCACAGCAGCCCACCGGAGTACCGACATCATGGAACGCGATCAAGCCAGCCAGTTCATCAACGACCTGCTCAAGCTCATGGTGAGCCGCAACGGCAGCGACCTGTTCATCACCGCCGACTTTCCGCCCGCGATCAAGGTCGATGGCAAGGTCACCAAGGTGTCGCAGCAGGCGCTGGGTGCGCAGCACACGCTGGCGCTCACGCGCTCGGTCATGAACGACCGACAGGTGGCCGATTTCGAGCGCACCAAGGAGTGCAACTTCGCGATCTCGCCGACCGGCATCGGGCGCTTTCGCGTCAACGCCTTCGTGCAGCAGGGCAAGGTCGGCATGGTGTTGCGGACCATTCCCGCCAAGCTGCCGACCATCGACGGCCTGGGCATGCCGCAGATCCTGAAGGACGTGTCGATGACCAAGCGCGGCCTCACCATCCTGGTGGGCGCCACCGGTTCGGGCAAGTCAACCACGCTGGCCGCGATGATCGACTGGCGCAACGAGAACTCCTACGGCCACATCGTCACGGTGGAAGACCCGGTCGAGTTCGTGCACCCGCACAAGAACTGCGTGGTGACGCAGCGCGAAGTGGGCATCGACACCGACAGCTGGGAAGCGGCGCTCAAGAACACGCTGCGCCAGGCACCCGACGTGATCCTGATGGGCGAAATCCGCGACCGCGAAACCATGGAACACGCGGTGGCCTTCGCCGAAACCGGGCATCTGTGCATGGCCACGCTGCACGCCAACAGCGCCAACCAGGCGCTGGACCGGATCATCAACTTCTTCCCCGAAGAGCGCCGCGCGCAGCTCCTGATGGACCTGTCGCTGAACCTGCGCTCGCTGGTCTCGCAGCGCCTGGTGCCCACCGAAGACGGCCAGGGCCGCGTGGCCGCCGTCGAGGTGCTGCTGAACACGCCGCTGATCTCCGACCTGATCTTCAAGGGCGAGGTGGGCGAGATCAAGGAGATCATGCGCAAGAGCCGCAACCTGGGCATGCAGACCTTCGACCAGGCGCTGTTCGACCTGTTCGAGAGCCACTCGATCACCTTCGAGGACGCCATCCGCAACGCCGACTCGGCCAACGATCTGCGGCTGCAGATCAAGCTCAACAGCCAGCGTGCGCGCAGCACGGACCTGGCAGCCGGCACGGAGCACTTCGCGATCGTCTGATCGGGAAGCCCGCTAGTCGATCTGCCGCTGCCACGCGGCAAAGATCCCCGCCGCCAGCGCGATCACGGCCATCGCCGTGAACCCGTCGAGCGAAGCCATGAAGGTAGCCTGCTGCTCGAGCGTGCGCCACAGCGTGCCGAGCGCCATGGCATGCGCCTCGCCGGCGGCGTGCCCTGTGGCCGCGAATCCATGGGTCAATGAATCCAGCGCCTGCATGAAGGCCGAATTGGCCGGGTTCGCCGATTCGCTCAGCCGCACCTCGTGCAGCGCCTGGCGGTGCTGCTGCAGCGCGATCACGCTCGAGGTCGCGAACGAAATGGCGAGCTGGCGCACCAGGTTCTTGAGCCGGTAGCCGTGCGCGAACTCCTCGGCGGCGAAGGGGCGGAACGTGAGGTTCGCCACCGGCAGCACGACGAAGAGCATCAGGAGCCCACGCAGCAGCAGCGGCACCACGAGCGCTTCGCGCCCCGCCTGCGGCGTGACCCGCGACAGCCACCACGCCGCCAGCGCCGCGATGCCGAAGCCCGCGACGATGAGCCACTTCTTGCGCGTGAGCCGCCCCGAAAAGCGCAGGTAGACGAACACCAGCAACCCCGTTGCCAGCGACATCGCGCCCGTGAAGTACCCGGTGTCGCCCACGGTGAAGCCGAGCCCGCCCTCCATCAGCCGCGGCAGCAGGTAGCTGAAGCCGGTCGACAGGTAGTAGTAGACGACGTAGAGCGCCAGCCCCACGCGAAAGGAGGCGTTGCGCAGCGCATGCAACCGCACCAGCGGCGCAGGATGCCGCCACTGCTGCCAGCCGAACCATGCGAGCCCCGCCACGCCGGCGATCGTGAGGCCGATCAGCGCGGGCGAGCCGGTGAACAGTTCGAAGTGCGAGCGCGTCAGCACCACCTGCAGCGCCGCCTGCGCGAGCGCGAACACGAGGTAGGCGACGTAGTGCGGCTCGGTGCGCTCGTGCGGCGCGACGTCGCCGATGTCGGGCAGGGTCCAGAGCACCAGGACGCCGATCAGCGCGGCCACCGGCGCGGTGCTCGCGAAGAGCCAGCGCCAGTCGAAGTTGGTGACCAGGAAGGCACCGGCGATCGGTGCCAGCGCACCGCCGAACACGATCAGCACCATGAAGGCCTTGAGCGCCTTGGCGCGCCGCGCGGGCGGAATGCCGATCTGGATCAGGATGCGGCAGGCGCCGAGCATCGGGCCGACGAAGTAGCCCTGCACCGCGCGTGCGAGCGTGAGCTGCATCGAGCTTTCGCACAGCGCCGCACCCACGCCGCCCGCGGCGAAGGCGAACATGCAGATCGCCAGGTAGCGCCGGTAGCCCAGCCGCTCGATCCACGCGTGCTGGTGCAGGATGCCGAGCACCGCGCCCAACGCATAGGCGCTCGAGGCCCAGACCAGCTCGTCGGGCGATGCGTTCACGCCGCCGGCGATATAGCTCGCGAAGAAGGCGAACAGCGCGTTGTCGAAATAGTCGATGGCCGTCACGAGGCCGATCGCCCAGGGCAGCAGCGCCGCGGCGGCGTTGCCGCGCGAGGGCCATGCCAGGGCCGAGGAGCTCATGGCGCAGGCCGCTCCTTGCGGCGCTGCTCCAGCGCCTCTTCCACCGGTTCGCCGGCCAGGCGCCGCTCCACGTAATCGAGATCGCGGCGCAGTTGCGCCTGCAACGCGGCGGCTTCCTTGAGCTCGCGCCGGACCTGGGTCACGCGCGCATCGAGCGTGGCGAGCTGCACGCCGAGCGTTTCGCGCAAGGTCTTGAGCGAAGCGTTCGACAGGCGGGGGCGCCCGCCCTCGGCCGGCGCCTCCATCGGTTGCTGCAGCATGGCAGTGATGGTCGTGAGCGAAAACCCCAGCGAGCGCATGCGCAGCACCCGCGCCAGCTTGCCGAGATCGGCCGCTTCGTAGAGCCGGTAGCCGCCCTCGCTGCGCACGGGCACGACGATGCCCAGCTCCTCGTAGTACTTGAGCGTGCGCGGCGTCACGCCGAGGCGGGCCGCGGCATCGCGCACGGTGATGGTCTTGGGGGAAGCTGCGTCGATGGTCATGACGGGCCGATTTTACCCAAACCTGTACGTTCACGTACAGGTTTGAGGCCATCGCACCGGTCACGGAATGGCTTTAAGCTCTCGCCTCATGAGCAGCATCAACACCCGAACCTACGAATCCATCCCCGCGCAGACGGTCGCTTTTCTCGGCCTCGGCGTCATGGGCGGGCCGATGGCCGGCCACCTGGCCAAGGCCGGCCACAGCGTCACGGTCTACAACCGCACAGCCGCCAAGGCCCAGGCCTGGGCCGACGAATTCGGCCCACCGGGCCGCCACGCCGCCACCCCGCGCGAAGCGGCGGCGGGCGCCGACATCGTCTTCTGCTGCGTCGGCAACGACGACGACCTGCGCTCCGTGGTGCTGGGCGACGACGGCGCCTTCGCCGGCATGAAGAAGGGCGCCGTGCTCGTCGACCACACGACCGCTTCGGCCGACGTGGCGCGCGAGCTGTCGAAGGCCGCCGAGGCGCTGGGCCTGCACTTCATCGACGCGCCGGTGTCCGGCGGCCAGGCCGGCGCGCAGAACGGCGCGCTGACCGTGATGTGCGGCGGCGATGCGGCCGCGTTCGAGCGCATCAAGCCCGTGGCTGCGGCGTTTTCGCGTGCCGTCACCCTGCTGGGCAAGAGCGGCGCGGGCCAGCTCGCAAAGATGGTGAACCAGATCGCCATCGCGGGCCTGGTGCAGGGCCTGTCGGAAGCCATCGCCTTCGGCCAGCGCGCCGGCCTGGACATGGAAGCCGTGCTCGGCGTCATCGGCAAGGGCGCGGCCCAGAGCTGGCAGATGGACAACCGCGGCAAGACCATGATCGACGGCAAGTTCGACTACGGCTTTGCAGTCGACTGGATGCGCAAGGACCTGGGCCTGGTGCTCGACGAAGCCAAGCGCAACGGCGCGCGCGTGCCGGTGACGGCGCTGGTCGACCAGTTCTATGCCGACGTGCAGCAGGCCGGCGGCAGGCGCTGGGACACCTCGAGCCTGATCATCCGGCTCAAATGAAAAAAGCCCGCGGATGCGGGCTTTCTTGTTTCAGCGGACCGGCGAGGTCGTCACCGCCGGTTGCGCGGGCGCCGAGCCCGGGACGGGCAGCGGCTCCATCGGTGGCAGCGGCACGCGCGAGGAAGAGGATGAAGAAGAAGGCGCCGAAGGCGTCGCATTGCTCACCGGCGCGGGGCCCGTGCCGCCACGCTGTGCGGAAGACTGGTTCGCGGCCTGGCTCGCGGCGAGGTCGGCCTCGGTCACCACCTCGACCACCCGCACCACCTTCACCACGCCGCCCACGCCGCGCGTGATCTCGGTTGCGCGATCGGTCTCGCGCCGCGTGGCGATGCCCATCAGGTAGACCACGCCGCGTTCGGTGATCACCTTGAACGAATTGGCGAAGATGTCCTTCGCATCGAGCAGCGAGGCCTTCACCTTGCCGGTGATGTAGAGGTCGTTCGAGCGGTCCTGGAAGGTGCTGGGCGCGCCGAGCGTGATCTCGTTCACCACGGAGCGCACGTTGACCACGCGGCCCACTTCGTCCTCGACGCGACGGCGGTCGGCCTCGTTGCCCACCGCGCCGGTCAGGAGCACCTGGCGGTTGTAGCTGGTGACGCTCACGTACATCTGGTCATTGGCGATGTCGCGCACGCGGGCGGCGGCGCGCAGTTCGATGCCCTGGTCGTCGAGCTGGGCGCCCGAGCTGCGGCGATCGGTGGCCACCATGCCCACGCCCACCACCGCGGCACCACCCACCACGAGGGGCACGCAGGCGGAAAGGCCTGCGACCAGGGCGGCACCCAGGGTGAGTGCGAGGGCGAAACGCTGGGTCGACGTGGCCGTCATGGTCTTCATGGTCATGAGGAAGCTTCCTGTTCTCCGAGTAACTGGGCATCCACGCCGTCGCACAGGCAATGCAGCGCGAGCAGGTGGACTTCATGGATGCGCGCCGCACGCTCGTGCGGCACGCTGATCTGGACGTCGGTTTCGCGCAGCGCGCGGCCGATGACGCCGCCGGTGCCGCTGCTGCCGGCGCCGGGTGCCGCGGGCGGACCCGAGACGGCATTGCCGAGCAGTGCGACCACGGTCATGTCGCGCTCATGCGCCGCCAGCACGGCGGCGAGCACCGCAGCCGACTGGCCGCTGGCGCTCAACGCGAGCAGCACGTCGCCGGCCTGGCCCAGCGCACGCACCTGGCGGGCGAAGCGGTCGGCATCCATGGCATTGGCGCTGTCGGCGTTGGGGTCGGTGGTGTCGCCGGGCAGGGCGATCGCGCCCAGCTCGGGCCGTTCGCGTTCGAAGCGGCCGACGAACTGCGCGGCGAACTGCGCAGCCAGCAGACCCGACACGCCGGCGCCGCAAGCCAGCACCTTGCCGCCGCTGGTCACGCAGGCCAGGATGGCCTGCATCGCTTGAGAGATGGGTTTGCTGAGGACCGGTCCGGTCTGGTATTTGAGGTCGGCACTGTCGATGAAGTGCTGCTGAATCCGTTGCTCGAGCATGGGGCGGGATGATAACTGGGGGCTGTGAAACAAGACGTGTGAGTTGTGGAGCCTTCATGAGGGCTTCAGTTCCCTCGCAAGGCGCGTCAGGCCGCGTCGAACGCCGCCTGGAGCCAGGTGATTTTCTCCTCGACCAGCACCACGTCGAAGCGACATGGCGGCACCGAACGCAGCCGGCTCAGGTAGTGCTGCGCGGCGAACACGATGCGCCGCTGCTTGAGGCCCGTGATGCTGCCGCCCGCGCCGCCGTGCGTGCCGGCACTGCGCTGGCGGACTTCGACGAACACCAGCGTGCCGCCGCCAGGGCCACGCGGATCGCGCATGATCAGGTCGATCTCTCCGCCGCCGCGGCCGGGCGTTCGATAATTGCGCGCGACCAGCACGAGGCCGGCGTCCTGCAGATGCGCGAGCGCGGCGTCTTCCGCCGCATCGCCGCGATGCTTCGTCGTTCTGGTCTTCATGGCTCCCTGCCGTCTTCTCTTTTTTGTCGTTCGCTCTCTCGGAGAAACCTCTTGGCTTCACTCGCCCCTGCTTCTTTCGGCGCCGCCCTTGCGGCCGCGCACGACGCCGCGGGTGCGCAGCATTATCCGCAGGCCACGCTCTACGTGGTCGCCACGCCGATCGGCAACCTGGCCGACATCACGCTGCGCGCGCTGCATGTGCTGCAGCTGGTCGACGTGATCGCCTGCGAGGACACGCGCCACACCCAGAGCCTGCTGCGCGCCTACGGCATCGACCGTCCGGGCGCCCGGCTGCTGGCCGTGCACCAGCACAACGAGGCCGAGGCCGCGCAGGCCGTGGTCGCACGGCTCGCGCAGGGCGAGCGCATCGCCTATGTCAGCGACGCCGGCACCCCCGGCGTGAGCGACCCCGGCGCGCGGCTCGTCGCGGCGGTGCGCGCGGCGGGCCAACGCGTGCTGCCGCTGCCGGGCGCGAGCAGCGTCACGACGCTGATCGGCGCCGCCGGGCTGGTGGCCGATGGCGCGGACGGCAACGCGAGCAGTGCCTTCGTCTTCGCGGGCTTCCTGCCGAGCAAGGCCGGCGAGCGCGACACCGCCGTGCAGGCGCTCTCGCAGGAGCCGCGTGCCGTGGTGCTGCTGGAAGCGCCGCACCGCATCGAAATCCTCGCGCGCGCGCTGGCCGTGCTGGGCGAGCGCCGCATCACCGTGGGCCGCGAGCTCACCAAGCAGTTCGAGGACATCGCGACGGTGGCGGCGAGCGCCCTGCCCGATTGGTTCAGCGCCGATCGTGATCGCGTACGCGGCGAATTCGCGCTGGTGCTGCACCCGGTCGCGGTGAGCGGCGACGGCGGCGCGGAAGGCGAGCGGGTGCTGCGCCTGCTGCTGGCCGAACTGCCGGTGAAGACCGCGGTGCGGCTGGCCGCGGAGATCAGCGGCGCACCACGCAATGCGCTGTATGAGACGGCGCTGCGCATTCGCAACGACGAGCCGAGCGACTAGCCGGCCCTCAAGCCGGGCGACCGGCCGTGACCTCCGAGAGGAACTCGGGGAGAACCACCTCCGTCAGCCAGACCCCGTTTTCCGCGAGATGAAAGGCGTGGCCGAGCGCGTGCATGCGGCCCGCGTCCACGACGAGCACATGCGCCCGACCGTGGCGCTGTCCTACCCGCACCGCCGTGTCCACGTCGGCCGACAGGTGCACATGCTGCCGCGCGCCCGGCCTGAGCCCCTGCATCCGAATGGCATCGAGAAAGCGCGTCGCCGTGCCGTGGAAGAGCCGCGCCGGCGGCTCGACCGCATCGAAGCTGCGTTTCACCTGCGGCGTCGAATGCCCCTGCAGGGCGCGAATGCGCAGGCCGTCGTCCGACAGTTCGTAGCGCGTCTTTTCCCCTGAAGTCACCGTGCCCACGACGTCCGCCCGGGCCAGGCTGCGGCCATTGGCGACGGCACCCGACACCAACGCATCGATATCCGCCCAGCCTTCCGCATCGAGCCGCAGGCCAATGGATTCGGGCGCATGCCGCAGCACATAGGCAATGAACTTGCTCGCGTCTTCGGGCGTCATGCGGTCTTCCTGGCGGATTGAAGCGCAGCCTGCCAATGGTCGCCGTGCGCGAGCAGGGCATCCATGAGCCGCTGCACGTGCGGGTTCGGCGGCCTGTCGGCGGCGTGGAACACGTGGTACTCGAGCGGTGGATAGCCGTTCAGGGGAATGGCCACCAGCCCCTTGGGAATTCGGCAGCAGGCATTCACCACCGTCGCCCCGAACCCCAGTTGCGCGAAACGAAGCATCAGCTCCCAGCCGTTGGCTTCGAGCGACGGTTGCCAGGGGATCGACTCGGCCTGGAGCAACCGCCCCAGCAGTTCGCGGTGCGGCTTGCCGGCCGGCGGGACGATCAGCTGCATGTCCTTCAGGTCTCGAAGGCGCACCGACTTGCGCGCAGCCAGGGCATGCGTGCGCGGCACGACCAGGGCCTGGCCCACGACCGTCAGGCGCACGGCCCGCAGGTCCGCGGGCAAGGTGCCGAGCGGTGCGATGCCCAGTTGCGCCTGGCCGGCCCGCACCGCCTGGATCGATTCGTCACGGTTGCGTGTGAGCAATTCCAGGTGCGGTGAAGCGCCCGGCCCCGAGAACTGCGACAGCGCTTTCCCCAGCAGGTAGAGGTAGGCCCCTTCGCCGGCCGCGAGCGTGACGACCGGCCTGTCGCGCCCTGTCTCCAGCCCCTTGGCGAAGCGGCGGTTCAGCGTGAGCAGTTCCCTCGCATGGCGCGCCACCTGCTCGCCGGCACTCGTGAGTTCGAGCGCACTGCCAACGCGCAGGTAGAGCCGGGCATCGAGCTGCTCGGAAAGCTTGCGCACCTTGGCATGAAGCGCCGGCTGGCTGATGTGCAGCAGGCGCGCCGACTCGCTGAAGTTCAGCGTGTCTGCGAACACGGCGAACGACTGCAGCGCGTCGAGGTTGGTGCGGGGAATGTCCATCTATCCATTTTATGGATAGCACATCCAATATCGGTAGTTCACGGTGATGGGCTTCATTTCTACGATCCGGCTGCTTCAAACACAAGGAACAAGAAATGAAAAACACCCACACGCTCCCCAAGCTAGGCATCGACATCGGCCGCGTGCTGATCGCACCCGAAGGCGCCAATGGCGCGGACACCTCGTTCATCGGCGGCTCGATGGACGATGCGCTCAGGACGCCGCCCTACGAAGGCATGTTCGATGCCGTCGCGCCGCTGGTCGCCCGGTTCGAAGGCCGGGTCTGGCTGGTTTCTAAGTGCGGGCCGAGCGTGCAGGCCAAGAGCCGGGCGTGGTTGCAGCATCACCGCTTCTTCGAACGCACGGGCATTGCGCCCGGCAACCTGCGCTTCTGCCTCCAGCGGCCCCAGAAGGCCGATCACTGCCGCGAGCTGGGCATCACGCACTTCATCGACGACCGCAGCGACGTGTTGCGGCATCTCGAGGGCATCGTGCCGCACCGCTATCTGTTCGGCCCGCAGGGCAAGCCGGTCACGGTCGCGGGGCTGGTGTTGCTGCCGGCATGGAAGGACGCGGCCGCACTCGTCGACTAACCGTCCAGCTCCGCATAGCGCCTGAAGATCCCGTCCTCGTTGAACGCGATGCGGCGCGGGCTCTGCAGGTAGTCGTGCACGCGCTGGCGGCGCTTGACGTTGCCATGCAATTTCTCGACGGCCGGCGTGCGGGCCAGCGCGCGTGCGGTGGCTTTCGGGAATGCGTAATGCAAGCCGTCGACCAGCTGGAACAGCGAGAGATCGGCATAGGTCAGCATGTCGCCGACCAGGTGCAGGTCGCCAGCGGGGTTGCGCTGGAGCACCTGCTCGAACCAGTTCAGGAACTTGGGAATGCGCTCTTCGCGGAAGGACCGCGCGCGCTGCATGGCTGCATCGCGCTGGTCTTCGTAATAGGCGCCGGTCGAGATCGGATGGTGCGTGTCGTGCGCCTCGGCCACCGCGTCGGCGATGGTGAGCTGCAGCTGATGGGTCCAAAGTCCGTCGGATTCGCCGACGCCCGAGAGCCCCAGCCGCGGCCCGAGGTACAACAGGATCGCGGCGGTCTGGCCGACCACGATGTCGCCGTCGACCAGAAAGGGCGGCGCAAAGGCGGCGCGGGCGTTGTTGGGATCGCCGAGCCGCTCGCCCAGTGCCGACTCGCCGCCGCCTTTGGATTCGGGCAACCGCGCCACGTCGACGTAGTCGGCACCCGCTGCCTCGAGCGCGAGCCGCACGAATTCACCGCGGCCCTGGATCGTGGGCCAGTAATGGAGTTGGTAAGGCATGCGGCCATGGTGGCAGGGTCTGTACAGCCCTGCAACCGGGCCGGCGCTTCACGCGCCGCGTGGCGGCAGGAGGTTCACCAGAATTTCCACCACGGCCTCGGCGCCAGCCGCAATGCCTGCGGGCGGGTGTCCAGGTCAATGCCCTGGGTGACCGTGTCGCCGGAGCGGCGCCGCATCTCGGTCTCGAGGGCATGCGCAATGCCGCGTGCCTGTTTCTCGCCGCGCAGTGCGCGTCGGCGCCACTCTGCGGCATGTTCTGCCAGGCTGGCCTCGTCCAGATCAGTCAACTCCGTCATCGGTGGAAATCTTGCATGTGCGCGGTGGCGAGGAAACGCCAGCGCGTGGTGAATGGTCGCGGGGAGAACGTCGGGGGAGAAAACCCAAGAAAAAAACCGGAAGCCCTTGGGAGGCTTCCGGTCTTGCATTTGGTCCCGCCGCCAGGAATCGAACCTGGATCTCAGCCTTCGGAGGGCCGAATTCTATCCGTTGAAATACAGCGAGAGATAGGCTCCGGAAAACCTCCGGAGCCAGAGATTATCGCCTATCAGGCAACCGCAGTTTCAGCCTCGTGCGCAGCCACCGTGCCGATCGCCGGTCGCTCGAATCCGAGCCCCGCCAGATAGGCGCGGAAGGTGCGCCGCCCGGTCAGCACCAGGTCGAAGGCGGTCGGATCGAGCAGCCAGTTCTGGATGAGGCCACTGATCAGGGCATGCATGCCCTGCGCCGCCGCGTGGCCAGGCATCGGCAGCTTGATGCCCGCGCGGCGTGCCCCCAGGCGCAGGGCTTTTTCGAAATCGACCACGCAGGCATTGCGCGCATCGAGGTGGCGCTGCTGCACCGATGCCATGTCGTGCGTGTATTCGACCTTGTGGGTGGCCACGTCGAACACGCGGCGCACTTGCGGGTCGGTGGTCATGAGGGTGAGCGCGTGGGCCATGCCTTCCTCGATCTCGACCAGCGGGTCGTCGCTGCCGGCTGCGGCATCGCTCTTGGGCCCGGCCTCCAGCGGCAGGATGACGCGCTCCATCATCGCGTTGAAGAGGTCGGCCTTGTCCTTGAAGTGCCAATAGATGGCGCCGCGCGTCGCGCCGGCCTGCTGCGCGATCTGCTGCAGCGAGGTCTGCGAAACGCCTTGTGCCTGAAACAGCAGCTCCGCGGCATCGAGCAACCGATTCCGCGTGGCCAGTGCTTCTTCCTTCGTACGACGTGCCACCAAGTCTCCTGATTTGTAAAGCGAACGCCCCTTGTGCATCGTGGGGCCATTGACTGCGGTCACTATACATCCATGAATGTATGTAAACTACCGGGCTTCCCCGATGGCCCGACTGTTTATGCTGTCTTCCTGTTCGCCTTGCGAACAGGCCATCTCCCGTCTTCGCTTCAAAGGAATCGCATGCCTCTCCTGCATGTCTCGCGCTCATCGTCCTTTTCGCCGCGTCTCGCGACCGTGGCCGCCGTTGTCCTGTTGGTCCTCGCGGGCTGCGGCAAGGGCGATGCGCCCGCCGGTCCGGGCGGCGCTGGCGGCGGCGGCCATCCGCCAGCTCCCGAAGTGGGCGTGGTCGTTGCCGCGCCGACCGATGTCGGCCTCGTGACCGAACTGCCGGGCCGGCTCGAAGCCTCGCGCATCGCCCAGGTCCGCGCCCGGGCCTCGGGCATCCTGCTCAAGCGCGAATTCCGCGAAGGCAGCGACGTGAAGGCCGGCCAGCTCCTGTTCCGCATCGACCCGGCACCGCTGGTGGCCGCTTCGCAGAACGCCCAGGCCACGCTGGCCCGCGCCGAAGCCAATGCCGTGCAGGCCAAGGCCCTGGCCGACCGCTACAAGCCGCTGGTCGAGGCCAATGCGGTGAGCAAGCAGGAATACGCCACCGCCGTCGCCTCGCAAAAGACCGCCGAAGCCGACGTGGCCTCGGGCCGCGCCGCTGTGACGACCGCCAAGATCAACCTCGGCTATGCCGACGTGACCTCGCCCATCGCAGGCCGCATCGGCCGCGCCCTCGTGACCGAAGGCGCGCTGGTGGGCCAGGGCGACGCCACCGAGCTCGCCGTGGTGCAGCAGATCAACCCGGTGTACGTGAACTTCACGCAGTCGGCCTCCGATGTGCTGAAGCTGCGCCGCGCGCTGGCCGCCGGCCAATACAAGCGCGCCGGCGGCGAGGAAGCCGCCAGCGTGAGCATCGTGCTGGAAGACGGCTCCGACTACGCCCTGCCCGGCAAGCTGCTGTTCTCCGACCTCACGGTGGATTCGACCACCGGCCAGGTCACGCTGCGCGCCGAAGTGCCCAACCCCAAGGGCGAGCTGCTGCCGGGTCTCTATGTGCGCGTGAAGCTCGAGCAGGCCCAGGCCACCAACGCGATCACGCTGCCGCAACAGGCCGTCACCCGCACCCAGCAAGGCGACACCGTCTCGGTGGTCGACAAGGACGGCAAGATCAGCAAACGCACCGTGAAGATCAGCGCCGCCAAGGACAACCAGTGGGTGGTGCTCGACGGCCTGAAGGCTGGCGAACAGGTGATGGTCGACGGCTTCCAGAAGCTGCAGATGATGCCGCCCGGAACGCCCGTGAAGGCCGTGCCCTGGAAGAAGCCCGACCCGAACGCCGCCCCCGCAGCAGCCGCGCCTGGCGCAGCCCCCGCAGCCGCACCGGCTGCTGCCGCATCGGCCGCAGCGCCCGCGGCAGCCCCCGCCGCGAACGGCCAGGCTTCCGCCCCGGCCGAGAAGAAGTAATTAGGAGCGCGCCCGCATGGCCAAATTCTTTATCGACCGCCCGATCTTCGCCTGGGTGATCGCGCTGTTCATCCTGGTGATGGGCGGCGTGGCAATCACCCAGCTGCCGATCTCGCAATACCCGCCGGTGGCGCCTCCGGCCATCGTGATCAACGTCGCCTACCCCGGCGCCTCGGCCCAGACGCTCGAGGACAGCGTGCTGTCCGTCATCGAGCGCGAAATGAACGGCTCGCCGGGCCTGATCTACATGGAATCGGTGGCCCAGGCCGACGGCACCGGCTCCATCACGATCAGCTTCGAGGCCGGCACCAACGACGACCTCGCGCAGGTGGACGTGCAGAACCGGCTCTCCCGCGCCACGCCGCGCCTGCCGGCCGCGGTGACGCAGCAGGGCGTGCGCGTGGACAAGTCGCGCAACAACTTCCTGCTGTTCGCGATGCTGTCCTCGGACAACCCGGCCTTCGATCCGGTGGCGCTCGGCGACTACGCCTCGCGCAACATCCTGCCCGAGCTGCAGCGTGTCGTCGGCGTGGGCCAGGCCCAGCTGTTCGGTACCGAAAACGCCATGCGCGTGTGGATCGATCCGGCCAAGCTGCAGGGCTTCAACCTGTCGGCCACCGACGTGAACAACGCGATCCGCGCACAGAACGCCCAGGTGTCCTCCGGCACCATCGGCGACCTGCCGAACATCCCCGGCCAGGCCATCGCGGCCACCGTGGTGGTGAACGGCCAGCTCGCCAACGTGGAGCAGTTCAAGAACATCGTGCTGCGCGCCAACACCGACGGCTCGGCTGTGCGGCTGAAGGACGTCGCGCGCGTGGAACTCGGCGGCCAGTCGTACGCCACCTCGGCGCGCCTGAACGGCGTGCCCGCGGTCGGTATCGGCGTCCAGCCGACGCCCAACGGCAACGCGCTGCAGTCGGCCAAGGCGATCCGCGCCAAGATGACCGAGCTCGAGCGTTTCTTCCCGCCCGGCGTGAAGTGGAACATTCCGTACGACAGCTCGCGCTTCGTGCAGATCTCGATCACCGAAGTGGTCAAGACGCTGCTGGAAGCCGTGGCGCTGGTGTTCGTGGTGATGTTCCTGTTCCTGCAGAACTGGCGCTACACGATCATCCCGACCATCGTGGTGCCGATCGCGTTGCTGGGCACGTTCGCGTCCCTGCTCGCACTGGGCTTCTCGATCAACGTGCTGACCATGTTCGGCATGGTGCTGGTGATCGGTATCGTGGTGGACGATGCCATCGTGGTGGTGGAGAACGTCGAGCGCATCATGAGCGAAGAGGGGCTGTCGCCGCTCGAAGCCACGCGCAAGGCCATGAAGCAGATCTCCGGCGCCATCATCGGCGTGACGGTGGTGCTGATCTCGGTGTTCGTGCCCCTCGCGTTCTTCGCAGGTTCGACCGGCAACATCTACCGCCAGTTCTCGGCGGTGATGGTGACCTCGATCGCCTTCTCGGCCTTCATGGCGCTGTCGCTCACGCCGGCGCTGTGCGCCACGCTGCTCAAGCCCGTGGAAGCCGGCCACCATGCCGACAAGCGCGGCTTCTTCGGCTGGTTCAACCGGGGCTTCACGCGCACCGCCAAGGGCTATGAAAGCATCGTCGCGCGCATCCTGCGCCGCGCCGCGCGCTACCTGGTCATCTACGTGGCGATCATCGGCGCGGTGGCCTACACCTACACGCACCTGCCGAGCTCCTTCCTGCCGGCCGAAGACCAGGGCAACATCATCGTGAACGTGCAGCTGCCCCCGGGCGCTACGCAGGAACGCGCGCTGGCGGTCATGCAGCAGGTCGAGGGCTTCATCCTGAAGCAGCCCGAAGTGCAGAGCATGGTCGGCGTGATGGGCTTCAGCTTCTCGGGCCAGGGCCAGAACGCGGGCCTCGCCTTCGTGACGCTGAAGGACTGGGAAGAGCGCAAGGACCCGGCCCACTCGGCCAGCGCGCTGGCCGGCCGCGCCTTCGGTGCGCTCTCGGGCATCCGCGACGCCTTCATCTACCCGCTGAGCCCCCCGCCCATTCCCGAACTGGGCAACGCCAGCGGCTTCAGCTTCCGGCTGCAGGACCGCTCAGGCGCAGGCCATGAAGCGCTGATCAACGCACGCAACCAGCTCCTGGGCATGGCCGGGCAGAGCAAGATCCTGTCGCAGGTTCGCCCCGACGGCCTGGAAGACGCGCCGCAGCTGCAGATCGACATCGACCGCGACAAGGCCAACGCCCTGGGCGTGAGCTTCGACGCGATCAATGCCACGCTCTCGACGGGCCTGGGTTCGAGCTACATCAACGACTTCCCGAACCGCGGCCGCCTGCAGCGCGTGGTGGTGCAGGCCGATGCGCCGGCCCGCATGCAGCCCGACGACCTGCTGCGGCTGAACGCCAGCAACACGCAGGGCCAGCCGGTGCCGCTGTCGGCCTTCGCGACCACCAAGTGGGTCACGGGTGCCACGCAGACGGTGCGCTACAACGGCTACCCCGCGATCCGCATCAGCGGCGACGCCGCCGCGGGCTTCAGCACGGGTGCCGCCATGGCCGAGATGGAAAAGCTCGCCGCGCAGCTGCCGCAAGGCTTCGGCTTCGAATGGACCGGCCAGTCGCGTGAAGAAAAGCTCGCGGGTTCGCAGGCCATCATCCTGTACGGTTTCGCGATCCTGGCGGTGTTCCTGTGCCTGGCCGCGCTGTACGAGAGCTGGTCGATCCCGCTGGCGGTGATCCTGGTGGTGCCGCTGGGTGTGCTGGGCGTGCTGCTGGCAACGATGCTGCGCGCCTATTCGAACGACGTGTACTTCCAGGTGGGGCTGATCACGATCATCGGCCTCTCGGCGAAGAACGCGATTCTGATCATCGAGTTCGCCAAGGACCTGCAGGCGCAGGGCAAGGGCATCGTCGAATCGGCGCTGGCTGCGGCCCACCTGCGGTTCCGCCCGATCGTGATGACCTCGCTGGCCTTCGGCCTCGGCGTGGTGCCGCTGGTGATCGCCTCGGGCGCCGGTTCGGCCAGCCAGCGCGCCATCGGCACCGGCGTGCTCGGCGGCATGGTGACCGGTACCGCCCTCGCAGTGATTTTCGTGCCGGTGTTCTTCGTGGTCGTGCGCACCCTGTTCAAGGGCAGCGCGCGCCAGCATGAGGCCGACAAGCGGCATGCAGAAGCCGCCGGCATCGTGGAGGAACCCAAGCATGACTAAGAGACTGATTCCCACAGCCCTGGCCGCGGCAATGCTGCTGGCCGGCTGCTCGCTGATCCCGACCTACGAGCGCCCCGCCGCGCCGGTGCCGACCACCTTCCCGGGTGACCCGTCGCAACCGGCCGGCGCCGCGGCCGCCGCCCTGCCGTGGCAGGACTTCTTCACCGACCCACGCCTGGCGGGCCTGATCCAGACGGCGATCGCCAACAACCGCGACCTGCGGGTGTCGGTGCTCAACGTCGAGCAGGCGCGCGCGCAGTTCCAGATCGAGCGCTCGGCGCTGTTCCCGGCGCTGGGCCTCACGGGATCGGGCTCGCGCTCGAGCCCCAATGCCTACCAGGCGATCGACCCGAGCCAGGGCAGCGTGACCTCGCAGTACAGCGTCAACTTCGGCTTCACGGCCTGGGAGCTGGACTTCTTCGGTCGCATCCGCGCGCTGAAAGACCAGGCGCTGGCGCAATACCTCGCCACCGAGGAAACGCGCAAGGCCGCGCAGATCAGCCTGATCGCATCGGTCGCCACCGGCTGGATCACGCTGATGGCCGACGACGAGCTGCTGGAGATCACGCGCCAGACGATGGTCACGCGCGAGGAATCGGTACGCCTGGCCAAGCTGCGCTTCGACAACGGCGTGTCGTCCGAAATCGACTTCCAGGCCGCGAACACGGCCGCGGAAAGCGCCCGCGCCACCTACGCGCAGCAGCAGCGCGCACGCATGCAGGACGAGAACGCGCTCGCCCTGCTGCTGGGCGCACCGGTGCCGGCGAGTGCGCTCTCGGGCGGCACCAAGGGGTTGGACGGCATCCAGCCGATGCCCGACGTGCCCGCGGGCCTGCCCTCGGACATGCTGGTCGAGCGGCCCGACATCCGCGCGGCCGAGCAGCAGCTGATCGCCGCCAACGCCAACATCGGTGCGGCGCGCGCGAACTTCTTCCCGCGCGTGTCGCTCACGAGTTCCATCGGCACCGCGAGCAGCGAGTTCTCGGGCCTGTTCGACCGCGGCTCCAAGGCCTGGTCGTTCGCGCCCACGGTCACGCTGCCGATCTTCGATGCGGGCCGCAACTGGGCCACGCTGCAATCGTCGAAGGCCGGGCGCGAGATCGCGGTGGCGCAGTACGAGAAGTCGATCCAGACCGCGTTCCGCGAAGTGGCCGATGCACTGGCCGGCCGCGCCACGCTGGGCGAAGAGGTGCGTGCGCAGCGCGCGCAGGCCACCGCGGAAGCGGTGCGCTTCAAGCTCTCCGACCTGCGCTATCGCAACGGCATCGCCAGCGCGCTCGACCTGCTCGATGCGCAGCGTTCGCTGTTCACGGCGCAGCAACTGGCGGTCAATGCGCGGCTCCTGCAACTGCAGAACCAGGTCACGCTGTACAGGACGCTGGGTGGCGGCTGGGCAACGCGCGACAAGGGTTGAGGCGCTTCGGCGCCCGATATCGGGAGGCCAATCGCCCGCCGGGGCGAGGGGCCTCTCTATAATCGTCGGTTGATCTAGAAAAAGCCCCCCGACGAGCCCCCGTTATTGAGGACGCCATGAGCGCAGACCCGCACTACCAGGCCACAGAAGAAGCCCATACCGGCCCCATCAAGAACCCGAAGCAACTGCTGCTCGCGGTATTTTTCTCCTTCATTGCACCGATCCTGATCATCGTGGGTCTTGTGGCCTACGTGGTCTCGGGCACCAAGCCCGCCGGCACTGCGGAGGGCGACAACATGTCGCTCTACGGCGTGTCGAAGGAATCGCGCGACAAGGAAGTGGCCGACCGCCTCAAGAAGGTCGGCGCCATCGAGATCCGCGACGCCAACCGCCCGCTGGCCGCTGGCGAGGCCGTCTTCAAGGCCCAGTGCATTGCCTGTCACGGCGCGCCCGGCATTCCCGGCGCACCGCATTACAGCGACGCTGCAGCCTGGGGCCCCCGCATCGGCCAGGGCTACGCCACGCTGCTGGAACATGCGCTCAAGGGCAAGGGCGCCATGCCTCCCCAGGGCGGCGGCGACTTCGAAGACCTCGAGATCGGCCGCGCGGTGGTCTACATGGCCAACGCCGGCGGCGCCAAGTTCCCGGTGCCCGAGCGTCCGGCCGCCGCAGCGCCCGCAGAAGGCGCTTCGGGTGCGGCGCCCGCCGCATCGGCGCCTGCTGCCGCAGCTTCGACGGCTGCCGCCCCTGCCAAGTAATCTCTGCTTCGCTCCAAAGAAAAAGCCGGCTCGATGCCGGCTTTTTTGTGCGCGATCAGTGTCCTGGACTATTGTTTTGATAGCGCCGCAGCGGCGCCCGCATGGCGCTCCGCCGGGCTCATGACGTGGCCAAAGCGCTGCGGCAGTTCGCTGGCCTGCACCGCCTCGGGTGTCCACAGCCCCTGCTCGATGGCTTCGGCCGCGATCCCCACGTCCTGCGTGTGCACCAGCCCGAGCCCGATCGGTGCGACCAGATAGAGCCGCCCGGCCTCGTCGAGCAGGCAGCCTGAGACATCGACCGCTTGGCCGGTATGGGCCGTCACGCTGAATTTGCCGCCGCCTTCGTCGGCCACGCGCCAGACCAGCGGCGCAGCCTCCAGCTCGACATACACGCGCTGCGGCCCGTTCTGGAAGAACCACTGCCCTTCGTCGTCGTGCTCGTAGTTGCGATGGATGAAGTCGATCAGCTTGTCGTGTCGCAGCATCGAGCCCTTGGCCTGCAGGAAAGGCCCCTGGGCCTGGGTGCGGTCGTCGCGCATGTACCAGTTGCCGCGCGCATCGAGCCCCAGCCAGCCGTAGCAATGCGGCACGTTGGGCCATTTGGCGAGCGCCTGTTTGACGATGTCGTCCATGAATTCATTCTCCTGCCGGTTGCGGCGCCGAGGCGTCAGCCAAAGCGCCGCCATGCACCTGCAGCCAGTTGCCGACGCGCTCCGGCATCCCGCGCACATGCCCCGGCGGCAGCCCCAGCGGAAAGCCGACGTGCCCGCCGTGCGCCGGCTGCCACAGCGTGACATGCCGCCCGACCTCGCCCGGCCCCGGAAGACTGCGGGCCGGAATGAACGGATCGTTGAGCGCGTTCACCACCAGCGTGGGCACGCGGATCTGGCTCAGGTGCGGCTTGGACGAGCCCCGCGCCCAGTAGTCGTCGGCATTGCGAAAGCCATGCAGCGGCGCGGTGAACACGTCATCGAAGGTGTAGAGGTCGCGCGCGGCCAGCAGCCGGTCTCGGTCGAACAGGCCCGGGAACTGCGCCAGCTTGGCCATCGCCTTGGGCTTCATGGTCGCGAGGAACATGCGCGTGTAGACCAGCCTGTTGAAGCCCCGGCCGATCGCCTCGCCGCCCGCGGCCAGGTCGAGCGGCGCGCAGACCGAGGCCACCGCACTGACCGATTCGCGCGCCGTGTCGCCCGCCTCGCAAGCCCAGCGCAGCAATGCGTTGCCGCCGAGGGAGACGCCCGCGGCGAGCACCGGGCCGCCGCCACGCAGCGTGTGCTGCGCGTGCATGCGCCGCAGGATCCAGCCGATTTCTTCGTAGTCACCCGAGTGGTAGGCGCGCGGCGCGAGGTTCAGCTCGCCGCTGCAGCCACGGAAATGCGGCACCGCGAAAGCCATGCCACGCTCGGCCGCAAATGCCGCGAAGGCCTCCGCGTAGTGGCTGCGCGACGAGCCTTCGAGCCCATGGAACAGCACCAGCAGCGGCCGCGGACCCGGCAGTGGCGCATCGATGAAATCGACATCGATGAAGTCGCCGTCGGGCGCGTTCCAGCGCTCGCGACGGTACGCGGGCGCGGTGCCGTCGAAGCGGCGCGCATAGAGCGCGGCCCAGATGGTCTGCAGGTTGCCGCCGGGCAGCCAGCGCGGCGCCGCGTAGTCCATCGACGATCGAAGAGAGGAAGAAGAAGAATCGGCAGAAGACATCAATGCAGGGTCTGGGGCGGATCGTTCGCGTCGTCCGGCTCGCGCGCGCTGCCCGGGCTCGCATGGTGCGCCACCATGCGCCAGCCCTGCGCGGTCTTGTGATAGACGTTGGTGGCCAGCACGAAGGCATGGCGCGGACCTTCGGCGGTGAGCACCTCGATGCGCTCGAGCACGTTGTGCACCGCGCTCGCGAGCGACTCGATCTTGCGCACCCGCGCCGGCATGGCGTGGATCGCGCCGTTACCGAACATCTGCTCGAACGCCGCGCGAATCGCGATGCTGCCCACCAGCCGCGGACCGCCGGGATGGACGCAGAACACCTCGTCCTCGTCGGCCCAGCAGGCCATCAACGCGTCGATGTCGCCGCGCTGCAGCGCTTCGTAGAAAGCCGCCTCGACATCGTCTGCGGTGCCGCCGATGGCCGCGGCGGTGCGGTGTGGGGTCTTGGGCATGGCGTGATTTTGCCGCGCCGTTCGTGACGCCGACGCTGCACCGCTTTGGTCCGGCCCGCACCGCGTCGCCGCAATTTTTCCGGTTCGTCTGCTCCACTTTGGACCATGTGGTCAAAACCGAAGCATCGAAAAACCGTAACCTGTTGATCTGAAACGACTTATCCGACTGGCACGCGCCATGCATAGGGCTCTTCAACCTCGCAACAGGAGCCCTTCATGAACGTCGGCATCTTCATTCCCATCGGCAACAACGGCTGGCTGCTTTCCGAGAACGCACCGCAGTACAAGCCCAGTTTCGCGCTCAACAAGGAGATCACGCTGAAGGCCGAGCACTACGGTGTCGACTTCGCGCTGTCGATGATCAAGCTGCGCGGCTTCGGCGGCAAGACCGAGTTCTGGGACCACAACCTCGAGTCCTTCACGCTCATGGCCGGGCTCGCCGCGGTCACGACGAAGATCAAGCTCTTCGCCACCGCCGCCTCGCTGGTGATGCCCCCGGCCATCGTCGCGCGCATGGCCTCGACCATCGACTCGATCTCCGGCGGCCGCTTCGGCCTGAACCTCGTCACCGGCTGGCAGCGGCCCGAGTATTCGCAGATGGGCATGTGGCCCGGCGACCAGTTCTTCGGCACGCGCTACCAGTACCTCTCCGAATACATCCAGGTGCTGCGCGACCTCTGGGGCACCGGCAAGTCCGACTTCAAGGGCGAGCACTTCCAGATGGACGACTGCCGCCTGAGCCCGCAACCGCAGGCCGACATGAAGGTGATCTGCGCGGGCCAGAGCGATGCGGGCATGGACTTCTCCGCCAAGTACGCCGACTACAACTTCTGCTTCGGCAAGGGCGTGAACACGCCCAAGGCCTTTGCGCCCGCGGCGGAAAAACTCATCGAGGCCGCGCGCAAGACCGGCCGTCACGTCACCACCTACGTGCTGATGATGGTGATCGCCGACGAAACCGACGAGGCCGCACGCGCCAAGTGGGAGCACTACAAGGCGGGTGCCGATCACGAGGCCATCGCTTGGCTCGGGCAGCAGGGCGCGGCCGACACCAAGTCGGGCGCCGACACCAACGTGCGCCAGATGGCCGACCCGACTTCGGCCGTGAACATCAACATGGGCACGCTGGTCGGCTCCTACGAAACCGTCGCGCGCCTGCTCGACGAAGTGGCCGAGGTGCCCGGCACCGAAGGCGTGCTGCTGACCTTCGACGACTTCGTGCAGGGTGTCGAAGCCTTCGGCGAGCGCATCCAGCCGCTGATGAAGAGCCGCGCGCATGTGCAGAGCCCCGTGCCCTCGCAGGTCGAGCCCGAGCGCCTTGCGGCCTGAAGAGGAGATGCGCATGACCACGCCGAAGAACACCACGCTCACATCGACCACGCCCGTCGGCGCGCCGCGCCTGCCCGGAGCACCTGCGCCGCTGGTGCTCCCTGCCAGGCCCGAGCCGCTGGCACTGCACGCCACCGACTCCGCACTCATCGTCGTCGACATGCAGAACGCCTACGCCTCACTCGGCGGCTATGTCGACTCGGCCGGTTTCGACATCTCGGGCGCACAGGGCACCATCGCCAACATCGCGCGCACCATCGCCGCCGCACGCGCGGCCGGCATGCTGGTCGTGTTCCTGCAGAACGGCTGGGACGCCGCGTACGTGGAAGCCGGCGGCCCCGGCTCGCCCAACTGGCACAAGTCGAACGCGCTCAAGACCATGCGCGCCAGGCCCGAGCTGCAGGGCAAGTTCCTCGCCAAGGGCGGCTGGGACTACGAACTCATCGACCAGATGAAGCCGCAGGCCGGCGACATCGTGGTGCCCAAGACGCGCTACAGCGGCTTCTTCAACAGCACGCTCGACAGCACCCTGCGCGCACGCGGCATCCGCCATCTCGTGTTCACCGGCATCGCCACCAACGTGTGCGTCGAATCGACGCTGCGCGATGCCTTTCATCTCGAATATTTCGCCGTGATGCTCGAAGACGCGACGCACGAACTGGGTGGCGCGGCCATCCAGAAAGCCTCGGTCTACAACGTCGAGACCTTCTTCGGATGGGTCTCCACGGTCGATCAGTTCTGCAGCACCTTCGCGCCGCAAGCCGCCCTTCGACCCGCAACGGCCGAAGCGGCCATCGCCTGATTCATTTTTCAAGGAGTTCCCGAATGCCCAAGCAAGCCATCATCCCGCCCGGCACCGGCGTGCCGCTCGCCCCCTACGTCCCGGGCACGCTCGCCGACGGCGTTCTCTATGTGTCGGGCACGCTGCCCTTCGACAAGGACAACAACGTGGTTCATGTCGGCGATGCGAGCGCGCAGGCGCGCCACGTGCTCACCACCATCCAGGGCGTGGTCGAGGCCGCGGGCGGCACCATGGACGACGTGACCTTCAACCAGATCATGCTCAAGGACTGGGCCGACTACGCGAAGATCAACGCGGTCTACGCGGAGTTCTTTCCCGGCACCAAGCCCGCGCGCTACTGCATCCAGTGCGGCCTCGTGAAGCCCGATGCACTGATCGAAATTGCATCGATCGCGCACGTCGGCAAGAAGGCCTGAGCCTCATGACCGCGCTGCACCACGAAGTGCACGGGCCGTCGGATGCAGCGGCCACCGTGCTGCTGTCGTCGGGCCTCGGCGGCTCGGCCAACTTCTGGCAACCGCAGCTCGGCGCGCTGATCGAGGCCGGCCATCGCGTCATCGTCTACGACCAGCGCGGCACGGGTCGCAGCCCCGAGGCATTGCCCGCCGACTACGCCATCGCCGACATGGCGCTCGACGTCATCGAGATCCTCGATGCCACCGACACGGCAAGGTGCCACTTCGTGGGCCATGCGCTCGGCGGACTGGTCGGCCTGCAGCTCGCGCTCGATGCGCCCGACTGCGTGGCGAGCCTGGTGCTCGTCAACGCATGGGCCAAGCCGAACCCGCATTCGGCGCGCTGCTTCGATGCGCGGCTCGCGCTGCTCGGCGCGCTCGGTCCGCGCGCGTATGTGGAAGCACAGCCGATCTTCCTGTACCCCGCCGCGTGGTGCGCCGAGCATGCGCAGCGCGTGGCCGACGAAGTCGATCACGCCTTCACGCATTTCCCCGGCGAAGCCAACATGCGCGCGCGCATCGCAGCGCTGCGTGCATTCGACATCGATGCGCGCCTTGCCGACATCACCGTGCCAACGCTCATTGCAGCCGCCAAGGACGACGTGCTCGTCCCCTGGACCTGTTCGCAACGCCTGGCCGACGGCCTGCACGACGTCACGCTCGACTTCATGCCGCACGGCGGCCATGCACACAGCGTGACCGAGGCCGCCGTCTTCAACCGCAGCCTGCTCGACTTTCTCTCGCGGGTCAGCACACCCGCCGTTCCCGCATGACCTCCTCGCAGATCCTCGAAGAAGCCGCTCTGGCACTTCTCTTCACCCGCGCGCGCAGCCACAACGGCTGGACCGGCGAGCCCGTGTCCGATGCCCAGCTGCAGCGCATCTACACGCTGGCCAGCCTGGGGCCGACCTCGGCCAACTGCTCGCCCGCGCGCTTCGTG
This sequence comes from Variovorax sp. RKNM96, assembly GCF_017161115.1. Lineage (GTDB taxonomy): Bacteria > Pseudomonadota > Gammaproteobacteria > Burkholderiales > Burkholderiaceae_C > Variovorax. The sequence continues at coordinate 6,555,660 of NZ_CP046508.1, forward strand.
TTCGTGCGCACGCCCGAAGGCAAGCAGCGCCTGGCGCCCGCGCTTTCCAAAGGCAACCTCGACAAGACCATGAGCGCGCCGGTCACGGTCATCGCCGCATGGGACCGCAAGTTCTACGACAAGCTCCCCACGCTGTTCCCGCATGCCGATGCGCGCAGCTGGTTCACCGGCAGCCCCGAGGCCGCGCACGAAACCGCCTTCCGCAATGCCAGCCTGCAGGCGGGCTACCTGCTGCTCGCCGCGCGCGCCGTGGGGCTGGACGCCGGCCCGATGTCGGGCTTCGACAAGGCGAAGGTCGATGCCGCCTTCTTCGAAGGCACAGACTGGACCGCCAACTTCCTCATCAACCTCGGCCATGGCGATGCGTCGAAGGTGTTCGGCCGCCTGCCGCGCCTGGCCTTCGACGAAGCCTGCACGCTGGCCTGAATCTTCAGGAGCCTCCCATGCTGAACGCCATTGCATCCCCCGTCCCGCCGAGCGGCCTGCTGCCGGCGTTGCCCAAGGCTGACTACCGCAACGCGATGGCGCGATTGGGTGCGGCAGTCAACATCATCACGACCGACGGCCCCGCGGGCCGCGCTGGCTTCACCGCTTCGGCGGTGTGCAGCGTGACCGACGAGCCGCCGATGCTGCTCGTGTGTCTGAACCGCTCGGCCTCGGTGTACCCCGCGTTCACGGCCAACGGCGTGCTCTGCGTGAACGTGCTGGCCGCGGGCCACCAGACGCTCTCGGGCCTGTTCGGCGGCAAGACACCGATGGACGAACGCTTCGCCGCCGGCCGCTGGAGCCGCAAGGCCACCGGCTCGCCGGTGCTCGACGATGCGGCAGCGTCGTTCGACTGTCGCGTGGTGAGCGCCACCAGTGCCGGCACGCACGATGTGCTGTTCTGCGAAGCGGTGGCCATTGCGATTGGCGGTGCGGCGCAGAGCCTCATCTACTTCGACCGGCGCTATCACGAGATCGCCGCACCGCCGCACTGAATCAACGCACGGTGATGCCCTGGAGAACGATGCGCTGCACGTTCTCCACCGTCTGCTCGAAGAACGCCGCATCGTCCAGCGTGTGCCCCGACAGCGCATGCACCTGCACACCGAAATCGGCGTAGTGCTGCGTGATCGCCCACAGCGCGAAGATCAGGTGATGCGGGTCGACCGGTGCAAGCTTGCCGGCCTCCACCCAGGCGCGAATCACCTCCGATTTGCGCTCCACCAGCGTGCGCAGTTCGCGGTCGAGTTCATCGCGCAGCAATGGCGCGCCCTGGATCATTTCAAGACAGAACAGGCGCGACGCATCGGGTCGGTCGCGCGAGATCACGAGCTTGCGGCGGATGTAGTCGCCAATGGCTTCGCTGGGGTCCTGCTCGGCACTGAAGCCGCGCAGCGGTTCGAGCCACAGCGCGAGCAGGTCACGCAGCACGTTGACGTACAGCTCTTCCTTGTTCGCGAAGTAATAGAGCAAGTTGCTCTTGGACACATCGGCGCGCGCCGCCACCTGGTCGATCGACGTGCCGTGCAACCCGAAGCGCGAGAACAACCCCAGCGCCGCACCGAGGATCGCGCTGCGCTTGTCCTCGATCTGGCGTAGGCGCCGGCTCACGGCGGAGGCGCTGCGCACCGCGGGTTTCGCGCGCTTGCGCGCCGGGCTCTTGTCGGTGCTGCTGGCTGCGGCCAGCGCCTTGGTCTTCGGCATCTTCCCTCGCTCTTCGTCTATGGATTGCAGGTTCTCTGAACGGCGCACCACTGTAAGGCCGCGGTGCATCGCGTTGCGCCACGGCGGCCCTCAGGCCCTCGCGGCGCGCACCATGCTGACGCGACAAATGCGATTTGTCCATTTGGTCCAACTGGCACAGACGTTGCATGGCGAAAGGCATGCCAAGCATGAGGACCCGCCCATGACCCTGCTGTCCGTACCCATCATCGATCTCGCGCCCTACTTCGCCGGCACCGCCGAGGGCAAGGCAGATGTCGCCAGGAAAGTCGACGAGGCCTGCCGCAGCATCGGCTTCCTGGTCATCACCAACCACGGCATACCGGCCGAGCTGGTGTCGCGCGTCTCATCGCTCTCGCGCGAATTCTTCAACATGCCGCTGGCGGAAAAACGCAAGGTCGACCGTCCGCGCGAAGACGCGGTGCGCGGCTACAGCGCGGTCGGCGAAGAGGGCCTGTCATACAGCCTGGAAGAAGCGGCGCCCGGTGACCTGAAGGAGTCGTTCTCCATCGGCCCATCGAACGTGCCCGACGACGACTACCACCACGGCCCCGCCGCCGGCCCGCACTTCGAGCCCAACAGCTGGCCACCCATCGAGGGCTTTCGCGAAGCCTACGAAGGCTACTTCGAGGCGATGAGCGATCTCTCGCGTTCGCTGATGCGCATCTTCGCGCTCGGCCTCGAGCTGCCCGAGACATTCTTCGACGACAAGATCGACGAGCACATCAGCATGTTCCGCGTGCTCAGCTATCCGCCGCAGCGCGAAGCGCCCTTGCCGGGCCAGCTGCGCGCGGGCGCGCACAGCGACTACGGCAGCCTCACGATCGTGCTGCCCGACGACAAGGGCCTGCAGGTCTTCAACAAGGCCGGCCAGTGGGTCGACGTGCCGCAGGTCGAGGGCGGCATGGTCGTCAACATCGCCGATCTCATGATGCAGTGGACCAACGACCTGTGGGTGTCCACGCTGCACCGCGTGGTCAATCCGCCCTTCGAGGTGGCGAGCACCAACCGCCGCCAGTCGCTGGTGTTCTTTCACCAGCCCAACTACGACGCGATGGTCGAGTGCCTGCCCAGTTGCCTCGCGCCGGGCGAAGCGCCCAAGTACGCGCCCATTTCGTCGGGCGACCACCTCACCTCGAAGTTCGTGAAGCAGACGACCTTCGGCGGTACCAAGGCGACGGCCTGAACTGGAACACGGCATGGCCCATCTCTCCTACGTCAACGTGTTCGCCAAGGACGTGGTCGCTCTCAGCGGTTTCTACCAGCGCGTGTTCGGCTTCCCCGAGATCGAGGCGATCCGCTCGCCGATCTTCCGGGGCCTGGACACCGGCAAGTCGAGCCTGGGCTTCAACGCGCTCGATGCCTACGAGCTGCTGCACCTGGCCGAGTTCTCCGACACGCGCGGCGTGAAGTTCCTGCTGAACATCGACGTCGACAGCCAGGCCGATGTCGACCGCATGGTGCCCGTCGCGCTCGAGGCCGGCGCCACACTGGTGAAGCCGCCCTATGTCACCTACTACAACTGGTACCAGTCCGTGCTGCTGGACCCCGAGGGCAACGTGTTCCGCATCAACTTCATGATGTGACGCGCGCGACCTCTCTCCCTTTTCTTCCGTCCCACTTCCTGCTTCCCATGAAAGGTCGCTCCATGCTGCGCACACCCACCACCGGCTTTCTCGGCCTTGCACTGACGCTCGCAGCCGGCGGCGCGTTGTTCACGCTGCCCGCGGTGGCGGCCGACGGCTTCACGCTCAAGGACAAGCCGAAGATCGCGATGCTCTACTTCGGTCCGAAGAACGACGGCGGCTGGACGCAGGCCTTCGACGAAGCCCGCGTGAAGATCGAAAAGGAAATCGGCCAGAAGATCCAGTTCGTCGAGAACGTGCCCGAGGACGCCTCGGCCATCAAGCCCGCGGCCGAGAAGTTCATCCAGCGCGGGGCCAACATCGTGATCGGCACGGCCTTCGGTTATTCCGACAGCTTCAAGGACCTGGCCGCCAAGTACCCCGACGTGGCCTTCCTCAACGGCTCGGGCACCACCAACGGCACCAACCTCGAATCGTTCTACGGCCGCACCTACGAGAGCCAGTACCTGTGCGGCATGGCCGCCGGCGCGGCGTCGAAGACCGGCAAGCTCGGCTTCGTCGCGGCCAACCCCTTCGGCGTGGTGAACTGGACCATCAACGCCTTCGCGCTCGGGGCGCAGAAGATGAACCCCAATGCCACCGTCAACGTGATCTACACCGGCGCGTGGAACGACCCCATCAAGGAACGCGCCGCCGCCGCCGCGCTGATCGACCAGGGCGCCGACGTTATCGGCCAGCACGTCGACAGCCCCACGCCGCAGATCGTCGCGCAGGAGCGGGGCGTGTACGGCACAGGCCACCACCGCGACCTGCGCCAGTTCGCGCCCAAGGCCACGCTGTGTTCGTCGGTGTGGGTGTGGGACCGCTTCCTCGTGCCTGAACTGAAAAAGGTGATGGCCGGCGGCTGGAAGCCCGCGCCATACGGCGCCTTCATCGAGATGAAGGACGGCGGCACCGACATCGCGGGCTTCGGCCCCGCGGTGCCCAAGGACAAGGCCGCGGCGATCACTGCAGAGCGCGAAGCCATCCTGAAGGGCAAGCAGATCTACGCGGGCCCGCTCGCCGACCGCGACGGCAAGGAGCGCGTGGCCAAGGGCGCGGTGCTGTCCGATGCCGACCTCTGGAAGATGGACTGGTTCGTCAAGGGCGTGGTGACGCAGAAGTAAACGAGAAAGACCGGCATGCCCAACGCGCTGGAACTCACCGGCATCCGCAAGACCTTCGACGGTTTCGCGGCGCTGACCGACGCCCACTTCGCCGCGCGCTGGGGCGAGGTGCATGCGCTGCTCGGCGAGAACGGCGCGGGCAAGTCGTCGCTGATGAACATCGCGGCCGGACTCTATGCGCCCGAGGCGGGGCAACTGCTGGTCGACGACAACGTGGTGCGCCTTGCCGGTCCGCGCGATGCGGCGAAGCACCGCATCGGCATGGTCCACCAGCATTTCAAGCTGGTGCGGCCGTTCACGGTGGCGCAGAACATCCTGCTCACCGCGCCGCCGCCGGCCGAGTTCCAGAGCCATGGGGAACGGCTGCGCGAGATCTCGCGCGACATCCGCAACAAGGCATCGGAGCTGGGCTTCGACATCGATCCTTCGAAACGCATCGACGCGCTTTCGATTGCGGAGCAGCAGCGCGTCGAAATTCTCAAGGTGCTGCTCGCGGGGGCCCGCATCCTGATCCTCGATGAACCCACTGCGGTGCTGACCGACCAGGAAGCCGCACGCCTGTTGCAGACAGTGCAAGGGCTTGCGCGGAGCGGATCTGCCGTGGTGCTGGTCACGCACAAGATGGCGGACGTGAAAACCTACGCCGACCGCGTGACGGTGATGCGCGGCGGTCGCACGGTGGCGACGCTGGAGCCCAGTGCAACATCAGTGAGTGAACTCGTGAAGCTCACGGTGGGTGAATCCATTGCCGCGCCTTCGTCACGAACGGCCAAGGCGCCGCGCGGTGCAGTGCGGCTGTCGGTGCGCGGGCTGCGCTCGTCGGCATCGCCGCAGGGCCTGCGCGTGCTCGACGGCGTGGACCTCGAACTGCACGCCGGCGAAATCTATGGCCTTGCCGGGGTAGGCGGCAACGGCCAGAGCGAACTGGCGGGCGCCATCATGGGCCTGCCCGATGCCGGCGGCAGCCTCGAAGGCGAGATCCATCTGGAAGGGCATGGCAATCTCAAGACCATGCCAGCGCCGGCGCGCCGCAACCTCGGCATTGCCGCGATCCCGGCCGACCGCTACGGCCTTGCGCTCGCAGGCGGCCTGTCGGTGGCCGAGAACTACGCCATCGGCCGCGTGCACAGCGGCCGATACGGCCCCGTCTGGCATCTGCGCCGCAACCGGATCCAGAGCGACACCCAGGAGGCCGTGCGCGCCTTCGACGTGCAGGGCGTGCGCTCGGTCGAACAGAAGGCCGCGCTGCTCTCCGGTGGCAACGCGCAGAAGCTGGTGCTGGCGCGCGAATTCGGCAAGTCGCCAACGCTGGTGCTCGCGCACAGCCCGAGCCGCGGACTCGACGTGCGTGCCAGCGCCGAGGTGCATGCGCGCCTGCGCGCCGCGCGCGACGGCGGCGCCGCGGTGCTGCTGATCAGCGAAGACCTCGACGAGGTGCTGCAGCTGGCCGACCGCGTGGGCGTGATGACGCGTGGACGCATTGCCGGCGAGTTCGCGCAACCGGCCGCCCGGCAGGCCATCGGACAGGCGATGGTGGACCATGGCTGACGCCTCGCTCGCCGCCATGGCGCATCCCGCTCTCACCGACATGAAAACGCCCGAACCCGTGCGCACGCACCAGCCCCTCGCCAGTCGCCGTTACACGCTAGAGATCCGCCAGCACATGGCCTGGCGCTGGCAGGCGCTGATCCTCGGGATCGCGCTGCTGGTCGGCCTTGCGATCTCGGCCGCCATCCTCGTGGCCGCGGGCGTGCCCGCCGACGAACTCGCCAACGAGTTCGTGATGCAGACCTTCTTCGACGGACAGAATTTCCGCGCCGTACTGTTCCAGGCCGCGCCGATGATCCTCGTGGGCCTTGCGGGCTCCATGGCCTTCCGAGCGCGCTTCTGGAACCTCGGACTCGAGGGCCAGATGATCTGGGGCGCCATCGGCGCGACCGCCGTCTCGATGTGGCAGATCGGCCCCGACAACCTGCGCCTGCCGCTGATGTTCGTCGCGGCCATCGGCTGCGGGCTGCTGTGGGTGCTCGGCCCCGCATGGCTCAAGCTGAAGCTGGGCGTGAACGAGATCATCTCGACGCTGATGCTCAACTACATGGCGGCCAACTTCCTGCTGCACCTGGTGTACGGCGGCTGGAAGGACCCGAAGGACAACTTCCCCTACTCGCCGCAGTTCCGCGCCTTCGAGCGGCTGCCCGAGCTGGGCGCGGGCGTAGGCAGCGCGATCCTGCTCGCGGGCATCGTCGCGCTGCTGGCGTGGTGGCTGGTGGGCGTGAGTCGCGCCGGGCTCTATCTGCGTTTTGTCGACGCGAACCCGCGCGTGGCGCATGCGGCCGGCGTGCCGGTGCGCCGCACCATCTATGGCGCCGTGCTGCTGTCGGGCGCGATGGCGGGGCTCGCCGGTTTTGCGGTGGTCGCGGGGCAGGAGGGGCGGCTCACGCAGGCCTTCTACCAGGGCTATGGCTTCTCGGGCATCCTGATCGCGTTCCTTGCGCGCAACAACCCGCTGGCCGCCACCGTAGTGGCGCTGCTGGTGGCTGCGCTGTTCGTCACAGGCCGCAGCCTGCAGGTGTTCTACCAGGTGCCGTTCTCGATGGTGCAGCTGATCCAGGCGGTGATCGTGATCTGCGTGGCGTCGAGCGATTTCTTCATCCGCCACCGGCTGCGCCGCGTGGGCAGGGAGGCGGTGGCATGAGTGGCGGTGTGGTTCTCAACTGGCTTGCCAGCACCCCCGACTTCGCGGTGCCCTATGCGCTCGCGGCACTCGGGCTCATCATCTGCGAGCGCGCGGGCGTGCTCTCGCTCGGCGCCGAGGGGCTGATGCTGGTCGGCGCGCTGGCCGGCATCGGCGCGCAACTGGCGCTTGGCCAGCCAGCGGTGTCGCTGGTGCTGGCGATGCTCGCGGCCAGCCTCGTCTCGGTGCTGTTCGCCGTGATGGTGATCTGGCTGCGCGTGAACCAGGTGATCGCCGGGCTGGCGCTGGTGTTCTTCTGCCAGGGACTCACCGCGCTGGTCGGCTCGATGGCCGACTGGACCAATCACGCCACCGAAGGCATCGGCACGATGGCGCTGTGGCCGCTGTCGCTGCTGCCGGGTGTGGGCAGGCTGTTCGAGCAGAACGCGATGGTGTGGCTCACGCTGCCGATCTTCGGTGCCGTCGCCTGGTTCTTCGCGCGCACCTCCACCGGCCTGCGCCTGCGCGCGGTGGGCGAGAACCCGCAGGCGGCCGACGCCGCCGGCATCCGCGTCACGGCATGGCGTTTCGCCGCCGTGCTCGCAGGCTCCGCGCTGGTGGGTCTGGCGGGCGCCTACATCTCGGTGGTCAGCACCAAGCTGTGGATCGCAGGCATGACTGGCGGACGCGGCTGGATCGCGGTGGGCCTCGTGATCTTCGCGCGCTGGTCGCCGTGGAAGGCGCTCGCGGGCGCGATGCTGTTCGGCTGCATCGAGGCGCTGATCCCGCAGTTGGCCGCCGCCGGCGTCCAGCTGCCGCAGTACTTCGTGATGATGACGCCGTATGCCGTGACGCTCGGCGTGATGATCTGGGTCGCGCTCGGCAAGCGCAGCGGCGACGACGAGCCCGGTGCGCTGGGGCAGCCCTACGTGAGAGAGGAACGGCGATGAAGGCCTGGGTCTACAACGAGGAGCGCGAGCTCGACACGGCGCAGTTCGCCGACTACCTCGATCCGGCCACCACCGCGGTGCTCTCGATCGACATGCACCGTGGCCACCTGGACGACAGCCCCGACTGCCCCTGCCCCGCGCCGCGTGCGCGCGACGTGGTGGCGCCCATCGACGGCTTCCATGACGAGGCACGCGCGCTGGGCGTGCGCATCGTGCACATCAAGTCGGTGCTGCGGCCCGATGGCGTGGATGACATCCACGGCATTCCGGCCGCCTGGCGTCGCACCTTTCCGCTGCACGTGGGCGCGATTCCCAACGCCGACGCGCATGCCCTCGAAGGCTCGCGCTGGACCGAGTGGGTCACGCGCGTCGAGCCCGGCGACATGCGCGTGGAAAACAAGCGCCGGCTGTCGGGCTTCTACCCGACCGACCTCGACTTCCTGCTGCGCAACCAGCGCATCCAGACGGTGGTGCTCGACGGCGGCTTCACCGATTGCTGCGTGCTCAACACCGCCTTCGATGCCAACAACCACAACTACCGCGTGATCGTGCTGCGCGACCTGGTGCGCGGCACCGACGCGCACCTGGAGAGCGCCGCGCTCGCCATGGTGTCGCTGCACCTGGGGCTGGTGGTCGATTCGGCGGAGATGCTGCGCCAGTGGCGCGGGTGATGCGTCAGCTCAGCCAGCGCTGCGCCACTGACTGCATCTGCTGACCCTGCGAGGCCTCCCACACCATCTCCGGCGCGGCCACGTGCACGCCCGGCGGTGCGATGCGCAATGCGACATCGACCAGCTCGGCCACCTTGGACGCGCGCACCGGCTGTTCGCTGCTGGGCACCATGAAGCGCACGACCGACAGCATCCAGGCGGCGAGCCGCTCGGCGGGGTTGGCGAACTTTGCATTGAGCGGCTTGCGCGCCGAGCGCACGAGGATCACGCGGTCGAAGCCGTTGGCGACCACCGACTGCTCGTCCAGGCTCGCGAGCCCGCGCTTGAGCGCCTCGGGCAACTTGCCCTGGTCGTGCGGCTGCACGATGGCCAGCGTCTGCACGCCGCAGGCGCGCAGCCATTTCGCAAGCTCGGGCAGGTCGGAAGGCTGCGGCACCCACAGCGCGCGCTCGCGGTCGTGGTAAAGCCGCGGCGGATCGAAAGCAATGACCGCGGTGTCGGCCGAGGTCAGCGGCCATTGCGCGATCGGCAGGTCCGGGCTCAGGTACGTCTCGACGCCGCGAAGTCCGTCGCGGATCGGCTCGCGCGACAGCACGCGGGCATGGGCAAAACGATGGCGGCCGGCCAGCTTTCGCAACAGCTCCTGCCCCAGGGCGCCTGTCGCGCCCGCGATCAGCAAGGTGCCGGCGTTCGCCGCAGTGACGGGCGATACCGCGCGGTTCGCGGCCTGCAGTGCCTGTAGGGGATCGAGGGTCATGGAGCCACCTATGCTACCTTCCGCTTCTTCTGCGGAGGCAATGCAAATGATGATGAAGCGCTGGCTCTTGATTCTCGCGGCGGTCGTGTCCCTGAGCGGATGCGGCTACAACCAGTTCCAGTCCCTCGACGAGGCCAGCAAATCGGCCTGGAGCGAGGTGCTCAACCAGTACCAGCGGCGCGCCGACCTCGTGCCCAACATCGTGGCCACCGTCAAGGGCGAGGCCAGCTTCGAGCAGGACACGCTCACCAAGGTGATCGAGGCGCGCGCCAAGGCCACCTCGATCCAGGTGACGCCCGAGACGCTCAACAACCCCGAGGCCTTCAACAAGTTCCAGCAGGCGCAGGGCGAACTCTCCTCGGCCCTGTCGCGGCTGATGGTGGTGTCGGAGCGCTACCCCGAGCTCAAGGCCAACCAGGCCTTCCGCGACCTGCGCGTCACGCTCGAAGGCACCGAGAACCGCATCACCGTGGCGCGCAACCGCTACATCGAGAGCGTGCAGGAGTACAACGTGCTCGCGCGCAGCTTCCCCACCAACATCACGGCCAAGATCTTCAGCTACGCGCCCAAGCCCAACTTCTCGGTGCAGAACGAAGCGCAGATCTCGACGCCGCCCACGGTCGACTTCAGCGCACCGAAGAAGTAAGCCGCGCCGATGGTTGCAGCCCTGATCCGCCGCGCGCTGGCTGCAGTCTTCGTCGCAGCGCTGACATGGGTCGCCTTGCCCGCGCTGGCGCAGGGCCTGCTGCCGGTGCCCGCGCTCACCGCGCGCGTCATCGACCAGACCGGCACGCTCGACGCCGCGCAGCGCTCGGGCCTCGAGACCAAGCTCGCGGCCTTCGAGCAGCGCAAGGGCTCGCAGATCGTGGTGCTGATGGTGCCAACCACCCAACCCGAAGACATCGCCAGCTACGCGCAGCGCGTGGGCGACGCCTGGAAGATCGGCCGCAAGGATGTGGGCGACGGCCTCCTGGTGATCGTCGCCAAGGACGATCGCAAGATGCGCATCGCCACGGCCAAGGCGCTCGAAGGCGCGGTGCCCGACCTCGCGGCGGTGCGCATCATCGACGAGGAGATGAAGCCGCGCTTTCGCAACAACGACTTCGCGGGCGGCCTGAATGCGGCGGTGGACCGGCTCATCGGCCTGGTCGACGGCGAGCCGCTGCCCGAGCCTTCGCGCAACAGCGGCGGCGGTAGTTCGGGCAGCGACTTCGACTGGGAGAACCTCGCGATCTTCCTGTTCGTCGGCGTCTTCGTCGGCGCGCCGATCGTGCGCGCCATCCTGGGCAAGACGCTGGGCTCGGTCGTCATGGGCGGGGGCATCGGCGCGGTGGCGTTCTTCCTCACGACCAGCACGGTCATCGCGGTGATCGCCGGGCTGATCGCGCTCATGGTCTCGCTGTTCTCGGGCCTCGCCGGGTTCGGTGGTGGTCGCGGTGGCGGCGGCGGTGGTGGCTGGAGCAGCGGCGGTGGCGGCGGCGGTGGTGGCTGGAGCAGCGGCGGTGGCGGCGGATGGAGCGGTGGCGGCGGAGGCGGAGGCGGCGGCTTCAGTTCCGGTGGCGGTGGCAATTTCGGCGGCGGCGGCGCTTCGGGAGACTGGTGAACATGGCAACGGCAACTGCAGAACCCACGCTCTTCTCGAAGCTCGGCCGCATCTGGCGCCATCGGTGGACCGACGAAGCCGCGGTGCGCCGCGTGCTGCCCAACGACGCGATGGAACGGCTCGCCAGCCGCGTGGCCGCGAGCGAACGGCGCCACAGCGGCGAAGTCCGCATCTGCGTCGAAGCGGGCCTGCCGATGTCGTACCTCTGGCGCCATGCGCCGCCGAGGGAACGCGCCGTCACGCTGTTCGGCAAGCTGCGCGTGTGGGACACCGAGCACAACAACGGGGTCTTGATCTACCTGCTGCTGGCCGAGCACGCGATCGAGATCGTGGCGGACCGCGGGATCGACTCGCGCGTGGACGATGCCGAATGGGCCGCGATGACACAGCGCATGGGCACGGCGTTCCGCGAAGGCCGCTTCGAGGACGGGCTCACGCAGGCGCTGGAAGAAATGTCGGCCCTGCTGGTTGCGCACTTTCCGTTGGCCGAGGACGAGGCCGACACCAACGAGCTGCCGGACGAGCCGGTGGTGCTCTGACTTTCTCCCTCCCCTTCCGGGGAGGGCCGGGGTGGGGGCAAGCGGCGTAGCCATCGAGCGCTCTGCCTGCCCCCATCCCAGCCTTCCCCCAGAGGGGGAAGGAGCCAAACCCTTCAGTCCACCGGCGGCAACGCCCACACGGTCTCGCCACCCACCGCATAGAAGCGCCGCTCCGGCGCCGGCTCCATCAGCCAGCCGCCCGTGAACTCGCCGAAGGCGGGCAGCACGGCCTGCCGCGCGTCGCTCACGAAACAGGGCAGCCGCACGCTGTCGCGCCCCGGCCCGTAGAGCCGGCACACCGGATGCAGGTGCCCCGCGAGCACGAAGTGCGTGGCATGCGATTGCGGATGGTGACAGCAGGCGAACGGGCCGAGCAGGAAGGGCTCGTCGACCACTTCGATGCCGAGCGCCGCCGGCGGATCGCCCGCGCGGCTGTCGTGGTTGCCGCGCACCAGCGTCATCGCGATGTCCGCGTGCGTGGCGCGCCAGGCTTCGAGCGCGGCCAGCACCTGCGGCGTCCGGGCCTGCGCCGCGTGCAGGAAATCGCCGAGAAAGACGATGTGCCCGGGCGCATGCGCAGCGATCAAGGCATCGAGCCGCGCGAGGTTCTGCTGCGTGGTGCCACCCGGCACCGGCTGGCCCAGCGCGCGATAGGTCGCGGCCTTGCCGATGTGCAGGTCGGCGATGAACAGCACGCGCCCGCCGGGCCACCAGAGCGCACGCTCGGGCAGCAGGTGCAGCAGCTCGCCGGCCCATTGGACGGCGAGCGCAGACGCGGTAAGGTGCCGGGAAGTCACAGCCGGGGAGTGTCGCAAATGACGCGCAGGCCGGCGGCCATCTTGCAATTCAACCGCGCGAGCCCCAGTTCTTCCGTATGACCGAATCGCCCCCGAAGCTCATCGTCTGCCCGCACTGCCACACCACCAACCGCGTGCGCGCGGAGCAGCTGGGCAGCGCGCCCGATTGCGGCAGTTGCCACAAGGCGCTGTTCGCCGGCCACTCGACCGCGCTGCCCGACGAAAAGACCTTCGATCGCCACATCGCGCGCAACGAGATCCCGGTGCTGGTCGACTTCTGGGCCCCGTGGTGCGGCCCCTGCCGCCAGATGGCGCCGGGCTACGAGCAGGCCGCGGCCCAGCTCGAACCCCATGTGCGCCTGGCCAAGGTCGACACCGAGGCCGTGCCCGCGCTCGGCGCGCGCTTCAACATCCGCAGCATCCCGACGCTGGCGCTCTTTCGCGGCGGTCGCGAGGTGGCACGTCAGGCCGGCGCGATGGGCGCGGCGGACATCGTGCGGTGGGTGAAGGCGCACGGCGGCTGATCGGCTCACAGTGGCGGTAGCGGTCGCGAAGGCCGCCTGCGCTCGCGCCGTGGCTTGGGCGGCTTGCCCGGCCCTTCCTGCCCGAACGCCAGCGTGCTCTTCACACGCTCCACGCCGCCGGCCGTGACCACGCCGCCCGCGGCTTTCTCCAGCTGCTCGACCATCCGCGCGATGCGGTCGGCCACGTTCTCGTTCGACAGCTTCTCGCGGAACAGCTCGACCATGAGCGGAAACGAGAACGGCGTCGGCCGCTCCAGCGGTTTCAGCACGAGCTGCTGCGTGGCCATGCGTTCCAGGCTCGCGCGAAGGCGACCGATCTCCAGCTCCTGCGAGAGCAGTTCCTGCTCCGCCTGCAGCAGCAACTTGTTCGACGGGTCGTACTTGCGGAACACCTCCCAGAACAGCGACGACGACGCCTGCAGTTGCCGGCTGCTGCGCTTCTCGCCCGGATAGCCCTGGAAGATCAGACCCGAGACGCGCGCGATCTCGCGAAAGCGCCGCTGCGCCAGCTCGCCCGCATTGAGCGAGGCCAGCACTTCGTGCAGCAGCACGGTGCGCGCATCGGTGTCACCCTCGCTCTCCGGCAGGCGCAGCACCTGCGGCAGCAGCGCGGGCCAGTCGACCTCGGTCGCGCTCAGCAGCTCGAAGCCATAGTCGTTGACCGCGATGGAGAAGGTGCGCGCCTCGTGCTGCGCCACGCGCCAGGCCAGCAGGCTCGCAAGCCCCAGATGCACATGCCGGCCGGCGAAGGGATAGAGAAAGAGATGCGAGCCCTCGCGCGTCTTGAGCGTCTCGGCCAGCAGCGTCTGCGGGGTGGGGAGCGCGGACCATTGCTGCTGGATCTCCAGCAGCGGTCGCACGCATTGCAGCTCGGGCGAGTCGTAGTGCCCCTCGCCCGCCAGCGCGAGCTGCTGCACCACCGCATCGGCCAGCGTGTTCGACAGCGGCATGCGTCCGCCGTTCCAGCGCGGCACCGCGGCGCGCTTGCCTGTGGCGCGCCGTACCCAGGCGGTCATGTCGTGGATGCGCACGAGTTCGAGCAAGCGGCCACCGAACAGGAAGCAGTCGCCCGGCTTCATGCGCGCGACGAAACCCTCTTCGACATTGCCGATCTTCGAGCCGCCCAGGTACTGCACCGCCATGCTCGCATCGCTCACGATGGTGCCGATGTTCATGCGATGGCGCCGCGCGAGCCGCGCATCGGGCACGCGCCACACGCCTTCCGCATCGGGCACGGCGCGCTTGTAGTCGGGGTAGACCGCGAGCGACTGGCCGCCCTGCGAGACGAAGTCGAGGCACCACTGCCAGCTCTCGCGCGAGAGCGTTTCATACGCCACGGTGCCGCGCACCTCGTCGTACAGATCGTCGGGCACGAAGCCGCCACCGAGCGCCACGGTCACCAGGTGCTGCACCAGCACGTCGAGCGGCTGGTCGGGTGAATGCCGCGCCTCGATGTGGCCCTCCGCAATCGCCGTGCGCGCGGCCGCCCCCTCCACCATCTCGATGCTGTGCGTGGGCACGAGCGTGATGCGCGACGGCCGCCCCGGCGCATGGCCCGAGCGGCCCGCGCGCTGCAGCAGCCGCGCCACGCCCTTGGGCGAGCCGATCTGCAGCACGCGCTCGACCGGCAGGAAGTCCACGCCCAGGTCCAGGCTCGAGGTGCACACCACCGCCTTGAGTTCGCCACTCTTCAAGCCCAACTCGACCCATTCGCGCACCGCGCGGTCGAGGGAGCCGTGGTGCAGCGCAATGGTGCCGGCCCATTCGGGCTTGGCTTCGAGCATCGCCTGGTACCAGATCTCGGCCTGCGACCGCGTGTTGGTGAAGACCAGTGTGGTGCTGCTCGCGGCGATCTCCTCGATCACCTGCGGCAGCATCGTGAGGCCCAGGTGCCCGCCCCACGGAAAGCGTTCGGCGCGGCCGGGCAGCAGCGAATCGATGACGAGCTTCTTCGGCACCTGGCCCTGCACGAGCACGCCCTCGTCGTGGCCCAGCAGTGAATGCATCGCCTCCTGCAGATTGCCGAGCGTGGCGGACATGCCCCAGATCGCAAGACCCGGGTTCCACCGCTTGAGCCGCGCGAGCGCGAGCTGCACCTGCACGCCGCGCTTGTTGCCGAGCAGCTCATGCCACTCGTCGACCACGACCATCTTCACGCGGCCCAGCACCTGGCTCGCATCGGCACGCGCGAGCAGCAGCGACAGGCTTTCTGGCGTGGTGACGAGCACGGTCGGCAGCCGTTCGTTCTGCGCGCTGCGCTCGGCCGACGAGGTGTCGCCGCTGCGCGCACCCGTGCTCCACGGATGCACCTCGGCGCCGAGCGCTTCGAGCGGCTGCTTCAGCGCGCGCAGCGTGTCGGCCGCGAGCGCGCGCATGGGCGTGAGCCACAGCACGGTGAGCGGTGGCGCCGCAGGGCGAGCAGTTTCCTTGCGCGCCTGCGAGAAGATCTGCAGCGCGCCGAGCCACACCGCATAGGTCTTGCCCGCACCGGTGGTCGCATGCAGCATGCCGGACTTGCCTTCAGCGACGGCCTTCCACACGTCGCGTTGAAACTTGAACGGCTTCCACCCGCGCGAGACGAACCACGCATCGAGAGCAGCCTTGACGGTCTTGCTCCTTCCCCTCCCGGGGGAAGGCTGGGATGGGGGCTCGCGGCCTTCGACGTGCAGTTGGCGATCGATACGCCGCTTGCCCCCACCCCCGCCCTCCCCCGGGAGGGGAGGGAGAAATGCGGGGTCCGTCGGGTCGGTCATGTCGGCAGCAGCGCAGCCAGCGTCTGCAGCGTGTCGGCTTCCGCCACCGGCTTGTCCTCGCGCCAGCGCAGCATGCGCGGAAAGCGCACCGCGATGCCGCTCTTGTGCCGCGTGCTGCGCGCGATGCCTTCGAAGCCCAGTTCGAACACCAGCGTCGGCTTGACGCTCTTCACCGGACCGAAGCTCTCGACGGTGGTCTTGCGGATGATCGCGTCCACGCGCCCCATCTCCGCATCGGTAAGCCCCGAGTACGCCTTGGCGAACGGCACGAGCTTGCGGTCCTCCTGCTCGGGCGGTCCGTCCCACACCGCGAAGGTGTAGTCGCTGAAGAGGCTCGCGCGGCGGCCATGGCCGCGCTGCGCGTAGATGAGCACGGCGTCGATGCTGAGCGGATCGATCTTCCACTTCCACCACACGCCCACGTCCTTCGTGCGGCCCACGCCGTACTGCGCGTCGCGGCGCTTGAGCATCATCCCTTCGACGCCCATGGTGCGCGCGGCTTCGCGCTGGCGCGCAAGGTCGGTCCAGTCGATGCCGGTGAGCATCGGGCTCGGCAGCAGCGAGGGGTGCTGCATGCGGGTGACGAGTTCGTCGAGCAGCACGCGGCGCGCCGACTGCGGCTCTGTGCGCAGGTCGCGCCCTTCCCATTCGAGCAAATCGTAGGCCAGCAACACCACGGGAATGTCGCGCAGCAGCTTGGCGCCCAGCGTCTTGCGGCCGATGCGCTTCTGCAACTCGGCGAAGGGCTGCACCTTGCCTTCACCCTCGGGTGAAGTCTCTGCCTTGCGCCACACGGCAATCTCGCCATCGAGCACCGTGCCGTCGGGCAGCGCTTCGCCCAGCGCGGCGAGCTCGGGAAAGCGATCGGTCACCAGCTCTTCACCGCGCGACCACAGCCACACCACGCCCGCGCGCTTGACGAGTTGCGCGCGGATGCCGTCCCACTTCCACTCGACGATCCAGTCGGCCGGCGGACCCAGCACCGCATCGAACTGATCGAGCGGGATGTTGAAGGGATGCGCGAGGAAGAAGGGGTATGGCTGCCCGCTGGTCTTCTGCACCTGCTCGGCATCGGACTCGGGCGCGATCAGCGTGGCGTAGTCGCCGGCCCGTGGCCGCGCGCCGATGTGCGTGTAGCCCATGAGCCGCTGCGCAACGCGCTTGGCATCGATGCCGCCCACGGCCGCGAGCGCCTGCGTGACCTGCAGCTTCGACACGCCGACGCGGAACGCGCCCGTGATGAGCTTGAAGTACACCAGCCGCTCCTCGGCCGCGAGCTGGCGCCACTGGGCGCGCAGGCGATCCGCCAGTTCTTCGGGCGCGGTCTTCGCGGCTTCGCGCAGCGGCAGCAGGTGCTGCTCGACCCAGGCTGCGAGTCCGAGGTCGTGCACCTCGGTCGGCGGCGGCAACAGCAGTGCGATGGTCTCGGCAAGATCGCCGACGGCGTCGTAGCTCTCGTCGAACAGCCACTCGGGCAAGCCCGCGGCTTCTTGCGCGAGCAGGCGCAGCAGCTTGGTGGGCACGAGTTGGCGCGGCTTGCCGCCCGCGAGAAAGTAGACGGCCCATGCGGCATCGGCCGCGTCGGCATCGCGCAGGTAGCGCTGCAACGCGGCCTGCTTGGCAAGGCTCGACGTGCTGGCGTCGAGTTCGCGGTAGAGCGCGGCGAAGGCTTTCATGTATCGGCTCCTTCCCCCTCTGGGGGAAGGTTGGCATGGGGGCTGGCAGCGTCCCCATCGAGCGCTGCTTGCCCCCTCTCCGGCCCTCCCCCAGAGGGGGAGGGAGTCTCTTGGTCGTCCTCATCGCCGTACTCGGTCTTGAAGCCCTGCGCATCGAGCCCGCTCTCGGTGAGCCACCGCACCATCACCTGCACGCTGCCGTGCGTGACGAACACGCGTTCGGCGCCGGTGCCCGCGATCGCCTGCTGCAGGCCGGGCCAGTCGGCATGGTCCGACATGACGAAGCCCCGGTCCACGCCGCGGCGGCGGCGCGTGCCGCGCAGTTGCATCCAGCCGCTCGCGAAGGCATCGGCGTAGTTGCCGAAGCGCTTCATCCACGGCGTGCCCTGCGCGGACGGCGGTGCGAGCACCAGCGCGCGCTTCAGCAGTGCCGCATCGACGCCGGGATCGGTGACACGCACCGTCTCCGGCAGCGCCACGCCGGCCGCGCGGTACACCGCGTTGAGCGGCTCGACCGCGCCGTGCACGACGATGGGCCCGATCGAGGCATCCACGCCATGCAGGATGCGCTGCGCCTTGCCGAAGGCATAGCAGAACAGCACCGACGCGCGGCCGGCCTCCGCATTCGCGCGCCACCAGGCATCGATCTCCGCGAACAGCACGGCCTGCGTGGGCCAGCGGTAGATCGGCAGGCCGAAGGTGGACTCGGTGATGAAGGTGTCGCAGGGCACGGGCTCGAAGGGCATGCAGGTGCCGTCGGGCTCGGTCTTGTAGTCGCCCGAGGCGACCCATACGCGGACGCCGTGTTCGAGCCGCACCTGCGCCGAGCCCAGCACATGGCCGGCCGGGTGCAGCGAGAGGCGCACGCCGTGGTGCTCGATGGCTTCGCCGTATGCGAGGGTCTGCAGGTTGATGTCGGCGCCGAGTCGCGTGCGCAAGGTGCCCGCGCTGTCGGTGTGCGCCAGGTAGTGCGCATGCCCGATGCGGGCATGGTCCGAATGCGCGTGCGTGATGACCGCGCGCGCCACCGGCCGCCACGGGTCGATGTAGAAATCGCCGGGCGGGCAATACAGGCCCTCGGGCCGGGCGACAACGAGATCCTGCTTGTCGGGCATGGCCGCCATCGTAGGCCCGGCCGGCCGTCGGCGCCGCCGAACGGCCGCCCCGAAGCGATGTGGGCCGGCGCCTACTTCGCTCGGCTATTTCTTGCCGCGGGCGCCCATCATGTCGAGCACGTTCATCGTCATGCCGTTGGACATCACCATGTCGCCCGGTTTCTGGCCGGGCTTGCAGGGCCCGACCCACCTGGCCTCCATGACGCTGGTGCCTTCGGTGCGGCCCATCAGCGGCGGGTTGTAGGTCGACTTGCTCTCCATGCGGTAGGTAGAGCTGAAGTCGCCCGTCATCACCGCGTGCGAGGTGGCGGTGGTGGTGCCGATCTTGCAGACCGAGTCCATCACCAGCTTGCCGCTCTCGATGCGCAGGTCCTGCTTGGCGCACATGTCCTTGCCCATGCCCTGCCCCATGTCGCGCAGCGCCTTGTCGCTGGCCGCGTCGATGCACTGTTGGACGGTGTGCCCCGCACCCTTGCCGGTGGCATCGCCGGTCTGGATTTCCCACAGGCCGGGCTTGCGCGCCGGGTAGTCGATGGCGAAGGCGGAACTGGCAGCGATGGCGCCGGCGACCATGCAGGCCACGGCAACGGAGGAACGGATCTTCATGGCGGGCTCCGCATTCGGTAGACGACGATCCCGCTTTGTACCGTCCGCACTGCCGCGGCGGAATACCGCAATCGGCCTACGCCGTGCGAGCTTGCGGCGGTGGCGCCACGGCGCCGCGCTCGCGGGAGACGAAGCCGAGCGCAAGGCCCAGCGCCAGCCCGCCGAGCACATCGATCAGCACATGCTGGCGAACGGCCATCGTCGAATACACGATGGCCACGGCCCATGCCACGTTGAAGAGACGCAACCATGCCGGCGCGCCGGCATCGCGCAACTGGCGCGCGAGCACGATACAGGCGAACACCGAGAACGACACATGCAGCGACGGAAACGCATTGCCGGCGGAGTCGACGGTCTTCAGGAAATGCAGCGAGGTGCCCGGCGTGGCGTCGATGGTGAAGTTCGGAATCGCCGTGGGCATGAACCAGAAGACGACCAGCGCGAAGGCCGTCATTGCCGCGCAGCCGATGGAGAAGCTCCAGAGCTCGCGCTTGTCCTTGGCCAGCAGCACCGGCAGCGCGATGTAGCCCCAGAGCGAAAGATAGATGGGAAGGACTGCCGGCCAGAACGCGATCAGCCGGTCGAAGGCGGTGAGCGGCAGCACCCAGGCCTGGCCCGCGTTCTTCATGATCCAGAAGTACAGCGGAAAGAAACCGATGGTGGCGACGGTGTTGCCCACCAGCTTGAGCGGCCACAGCGTCTTGCAGCGCAGCCACAGGGCGCGCAGCCATCGTGTCGAAGAAGCCGGTGAATCGTCGAAGGAAGAGTGCGTCATGGATGCCGATGGCAACGCGGCATGGCCTCGCGGGTGCGAGGCCGGCGCGTCACCAGGGCGTCCACTTTAATTGGCTTTGCGCCGAAGCCACCGTGCGCTCGATGAAGCGCACGCCGCGCGCGCCGTCTTCCACGCGCGGATAGTCCGCCGCGATCGGATCGGCCGGCTGGCCCGCGAGCCGCGCGCGAATGTCCGCCGCCACGCCCGCGTAGATGTTGGCGAAGGCCTCGATGAAGCCTTCGGGGTGCCCCGTCGGCAGCCGGCTCGCACGCCGCGCCGCTTCGCACAGCCAAGGCCCGCCGCGCGTGAAGATGCGCTTGGGACCATCGTGCGGCAGGTGCACGAGCTGGCTCGGCTGCTCCTGGTGCCATTCGAGCGTGCCGAGCGAACCCGAGATGCGCAGGCGCAGGTCGTTCTCGAGACCCGTGCTGATCTGCGAGGCGATCAGCACGCCGCGCGCGCCGCCCTTGAAACGCAGCAGCAGGCTGCCATCGTCGTCGAGCATGCGGCCCGGCACGTGCGCGGTGAGGTCGGCGCAGAGGCTTTCGATTTCCAGGCCCGTGATGCTCGCGACAAGGTTCTCGGCGTGCGAGCCGATGTCGCCGATGGCGCCGGCCGCGCCGCTGCGCGCGGGGTCGGTGCGCCAGTCGGCCTGCTTGTTGCTGCCGCTGCCCTCGACGTGGCTCGCGAGCCAGCCCTGGTTGTATTCGACGACGATCTTGCGGATGTCGCCGAGCTGGCCCGAGCGCACCATCTCGCGCGCCTGCCGCACCATCGGATAGCCGGTGTAGTTGTAGGTGACGCCGAACACCGTGCCCTGCTTCGCGACGGTGGCGACCAATGCATCGGCCTGGTCGCGCGTGTGCACCAGCGGCTTGTCGCACACGACGTGAAAGCCCGCATCGGCGAAGGCCTGCGCGACGGGGAAGTGCATGTGGTTGGGCGTGACGATCGAGACGAAGTCGATGCGCTGGTCCGCAGGACGTTGGAGTTCGTCCGCCAGCAGCGCCTGCCAGTCGCCGTGGTTGCGGTCGTCGGCCAGGCCCAGGTCGCGGCCCGAGGCGCGCGCCTTGTCGGGGCTGGACGAAAGCGCACCCGCGACGAATTCGATCTGGCCGTCCAGCGCCATGGCCTTGCGGTGCACGGCGCCGATGAAGGCGTCGCGACCGCCGCCGACCATGGCGTAGCGGAGCTTGCGAAGAGGTATGGAGCTCATGGATATTTGGCTTCCGTGTTGTCCCCTCTCCCCTTGGGGAGAGGGTTAGGGTGAGGGCTTGGGCGGTTGCAAGCGCACTGCCTTTGCAATCGCTGCTGCCCTCACCCCCGCCCTCTCCCCAAGGGGAGAGGGAGCAAGACCACAGACTCAGAAAGGCGAGTTCGGGTGGTAGAAGTCCTTGGCGTTTTCCTTCGTGATCAGCACCGAAGGAATGATCGTCGTCGCCGGCAGCTTCTCGCCCTTCAGGCGCGCTTCGGCGGTGAGCTTGATCGCGTCGTAGATGAACTTGGGCGAGTAGCTCACGTCGGCACCGATGCGCTTGTCCTTGCCGTCCATGATGGTCTTGACCATGTCCTTGGCGCCCGCGCCACCGAACACGATCTTGATGTCGTCACGCTTGGCCTGCGAAATCGCCTTGAGCACGCCCACGGCCATGTCGTCGTCGGCGGCCCAGATCGCGTCGATCTGCTTGAAGCGCGTGAGGTAGTCCTGCGTGACCTTGAAGGCGTCGTCGCGGTTCCAGTTGGCGTACTTGGCATCGAGCAGCTTGATGTCGGGGCTGCCCTTGAGCACCGCGTTGAAGGCGTCCATGCGTTCGTTGTCCAGCGTGGTGGCGATGCCGCGCAGCGCGACCACGTTGCCCTTGCCGCCCAGCGTCTTCACGATGTATTCGGCGGGGATCTTGCCGAAGGCGGTGTTGTCGCCGGCCACGTACGCATCCTGTGCACTGGTGTCGGTGAGGCCGCGGTCGACCACGGTGACGTACGCGCCCTTGGCCTTGACCTGCGCGACCGGCTTGGTCAGCGCAGCCGATTCGAACGGGAACACGACGAGCGCGTTGATCTTGGTGACCGTTGACAGGTCCTGCAGCTGGTTGGCCTGCTCGGGCGCGTTGGCGGCCGTCTTGATCGTGATCTTCAGGTCCTTGTGTTCCTTCTCCAGATCCTTCTTCGCCTGGTTGGCCCAGTAGTTGATGCCGCCCATGAAGCTGTGCGTGGCCGCGGGGATCGAAACGCCGAGGTTGACCTTTTCGGCGGCGAGCGCGGGCAGGCTCGTGAGCGCTGCCGCGGCGACGGCCGTGAGTGCGATGCGACGGGTGAAAGTTGTCATGCTGGATGTCTCCTCTTGGTGGGTGAAATGAAACGGGAAAGAACTAGCGCCGGCCGCGTTGAAGGAACGCGACGATGATGATCACGAAGCCCTGCACCGCAGCATTGAGGTACACGCTGATGATGCTGGTGAGGTTCAGGATGTTGCTGATGATTGAGAGCAGGATCGCGCCCACCACCGTGCCGGTGATGCTGCCCGCGCCGCCCTTGAGCGCGGTGCCGCCGACGATCACCGCGGCGATCGCCTCGAGTTCCCACAAGAGGCCCGTGGTCGGCGAGGCCGAGCCCAGCCGCGGCACGTACAGCAGCGTCGCGATGCCCACGCACACGCCGAGCAGCACGTAGGTCATGATCTTCACGCGGTCCACATCGACTGCCGCATAGCGCGCCACCTGCTCGTTCGATCCGATGGCCTGCACATAGCGCCCGTAGGCCGTGCGGTTCAGGATGACGCCGCCGATGATCGCGACGATCACGAACACCCACACGGGCACCGGGATGCCCGCGAGGCTCGCGTAGTACACGGGCGCGTAGAGGTCCGACAGTTCGTTGTCGAGCGTGAGCGCACCGCCATCGGCGAAGTACGTGAGGTATGCGCGGAAGATGCCCAGCGTGCCCAGCGTCACGATGAAGGGCTCGATGCGCCCCTTGGTGATCAGCAGGCCGTGTGCGAGGCCGAACACCGCGCCCAGCACGATGGCCAGCACCGCGCCCATCACCACCGCCAGCATCGGCGAGCCCGAGACGGGGCCCGCCCAGTTGATGAACATGATCACGCTGCCCGCGATGAGCGCGGCCATCGAGCCCACCGACAGGTCGATGCCGCCCGAGATGATCACGAAGCACATGCCCACCGCGATGATGCCGATGAAGGCCGTGCGCGTGAGCACGTTCATCGCGTTGTCGACGGTGGCGAAGTCGCCGTTGAGCAGCGTGCCCGCGATGCACAGCAGCACGAGGCCGATGACCGGCCCGAGGCCGTGCAGGCGCGCGATCCAGCCTGGCTTGGCTTCGCTGCGATGCGCTGCAGCGTCTTCAGGCTGCGACGGGGGTGTTTGCGGTTCCGGTGGCATGAGCGATGAGCTCCTCTTCGGTCAGATGGTTCGCGTCGAGCGTGGCAACGAGTTTTCCTGCGCGCATCACCGCGACGCGGTGGCACAGGCCGATCAGTTCCATCAGCTCCGACGAGACGACGATCACCGCGAGCCCTTCGCGGGCGAGTCGCTGGATCAGGAAATAGATGTCGCGCTTGGCGCCCACGTCCACGCCGCGCGTGGGCTCGTCGAGCACCACCACCTTGGGCTGCGGCTGCAGCACCTTGGCGAGCGCGAGCTTCTGCTGGTTGCCGCCCGAGAGCGACGAGGCCTTGACGTCGAGCGAGCCGGTGCGAATGCCGTAGTCCTTCACCGCCTCGGCCAGCGCGCCGCGCTCGCCTTCGGGCTGCAGCCACGGCTTGGCATAGCGCTCGAGCGCCATCAGCGTGAGGTTCTGGCGGAGGCCGAAGTTGACGTGCAGGCCTTTGCCCTTGCGGTCTTCGCTCAGGTACGTGAGGCCGTTCTTGGCGGCATCGCGCGGATTGCGCCAGCCCTTGTTGTGAGGCACGGGCTTGCCGAGCATCTCGACACTGCCGCTCGCCGGGCGCAGGCCAAGGAGGCCTTCGAACAGTTCGGTGCGGCCGGCGCCGACGAGGCCCGCGAAGCCGAGGATCTCGCCGGGGCGCACCTCGAAGCTCGCGTCCTGCGCCCAGCCCGGCACGCTGAAGTTGCGCACGCGCATAGCAGGTGCGTCTGCGGCCACGACGAGGTCGCGCGGCGGGTACAGGTCGGCGAGTTCGCGGCCCACCATCAGGTTGGCCATCTGGTGGCGCGTGACATCGGGCGTGAGCGCGCGGGCGACGAAGCGGCCGTCGCGCATGACGATCACCTCGTCGGTCACCTGCTCCACTTCGTCGAGCTTGTGCGAGATGTAGACGATGGTCACGCCATCGGCGCGCAACTGCGCGATGAGCTTGAACAGGCGCTCGGTCTCGCCGGGCGTGAGCGTGGCGGTGGGCTCGTCCATGATGAGCAGGCGCGCGCGGCGGGCGATGGCCTTGGCGATCTCGACGAGTTGCTTCTCGGCGACGATGAGCTTGCGCACCTTGGTGCTCGGGTCGACCTGCAGGCCGACGGCGGCGAGCGCTGCGGCTGCGTCACGCTCCATCGAGGTGTCGTCGAGCAGCCAGCCCTTCTTCTTTTCGTGCCCCAGGAAGATGTTCTGCGCGACGCTCAGGTCTTCGGCGAGGTTGAACTCCTGGTGGATCAGCACGATGCCCAGCGCTTCGGCATCGCGCGAGCTCGTGAACTGCTGCGGCTGGCCGTTGATGCGCAACGTGCCGCCGGTGAGCTGTTCGTAGCCCGCGAGGATCTTCATCAGCGTGGACTTGCCCGCGCCGTTCTCGCCCAGGAGGCCGTACACGCGGCCGGGCGCGAGCGCGAAGCTCACGCCGTGCAGCACCTGCACGGGGCCGAAGGCCTTCACCACGCCGTCGAACTCGACGGCGACGCTGCCCTTGGTGCTGGTGTTGGTGTCTGCACTCATGGCGCCACTCCGCGAACTTTCAGGGTCTCGTGCATCGCGAGCACGCCGGCGCCGATGAGGCCGCCTTGCGTGCCGAGCGGCGTGTACTGGATCTCCAGGTGCCGCGTGGAGAGCGCCAGCGAGCGCTGGTACACGCTCTGCCGCACGGCTGCGAGAAACAGCGGCCCGATGCGCGTGATGCCGCCGCCGATGAACACATGCGACGGGTTGAAGAAATTGACCACTGACGCGAGCATCTGCCCGATCAGGCTGCCCGCGCGCTGGATGATGCCGTTGGCTGCGGTGTCGCCGCCGCGGCTGGCCTGGCCCACGTCGATCGCATCGATGCGGCCGTGCACCCGCAGGCACTCGGCCAGCACCTCGCTCTCGCCCGCCTCGGCCGCCTGCATCGCCATGCGCGTGATCGCGGGGCCGGCGGCCATCGCCTCGACGCAGCCGAGGTTGCCGCAGTGGCAGCGCGGGCCTTCCTGGTCGACGCAGATGTGGCCCACGTCGCCGGCCGAGCCCGCGGCGCCGCGGTACACCTCGCCGTGGCAGACGATGCCGCAGCCGATGCCGGTGCCGATCTTGATGACGAGGAAGTTGGTGAGCGAGCGCTTGAGGCGCCACAGTTCGCCCAGCGCCATGAGGTTCACGTCGTTGTCGACGAAGACGGGGGCCGCGTAGTCCTCGCGCAGGTAGTCGCGGATCGAGAAGCTGTCCCACGCCGGCATGAGCGGCGGGTTCACGAGCTGGCCGATCTCGAAGTTGACGGGGCCGGGCACGCCGATACCGATGCCCAGCACGCTCTTCGCGCTGTGGCCGCAACGGGCGAGCAGTTCGCGCATCAGCGTGCGGACGCGGGCGAGGACGACCGCGGGGCCGTCGCGCACGTCGGCGGGTTCATCGTGCTGCGCGAGCACGGTGAGGTCGGGCCGCAGCACCGCCACGTCGAGGCTGGTGGCGCCGATGTCGATGCCGATGAGCACGCCGAGGCCGGCATGCAGCTGGAGGTTTTCGGCGCGGCGTCCGCCGGAGGAACGCTGCAGGCCCGCTTCGGCCAGCAGGCCCTGGTCGACGAGGCCGGCGATCAGCGCATTGGCCTTGCTCTTGGAAAAGCCCAGCTGTTCGGCCATGGCATGGCGCGAGCCGCCGGCCGACCAGAAGGTCGTTTCCAGCAACCGCATTTCATCCGCAGTGATGCCACTCCAGGGTGCCACGCGCTTGTCTCCGTGTTCTTTTTTGCTTGCTCCGCAGCTTTTGGGCTGTCGGGCGAACGCGAATACTAGGGGCAGGGCTTCAGCCGGACAAGGTCGAACTTCGACCAAGTTCAGATCGAAGATGGCTTGGTGTATTCATCCAGGCGCAAAAAAGCCGCCCGAAGGCGGCTTTTCCTGGGAAGAAGCGCTCACGCGCTTGCTGCTTACTTCTTCTGGCGGTACTTGCGCAGCGCAGCGATCTGCGCGGCCATCACGGCCAGTTCCGACTGCGCCATCGCGATGTCGATGTCGCTCTTCGCGTTCTTGAGCGCTTCCTCGGCCGCGGCCTTGGCCACGTTGGCCTTTTCATCGTCGAGGTCCTTGCCGCGGATCGCGGTGTCGGACAGCACGGTGACGGCGTTCGGCTGCACTTCGAGAATGCCACCGGCCACGAAGACGAACTCTTCGCCGCCGTCGGCCGTCTCGATGCGCACGGCACCGGGACGGATGCGCGTGATCAGCGGGGTGTGGCGCGGATAGATGCCGAGCTCACCGGCTTCACCGGGCAGCGCGACGAACTTGGCTTCGCCCGAGAAGATCGACTCTTCCGCGCTGACCACGTCGACGTGAATGGTGTTTGCCATCTGAGTTCCTATCTATGCCGCCTCAAGCGACCTTCTTGGCTTTTTCGAACGCTTCGTCGATCGTGCCCACCATGTAGAACGCTTGTTCCGGCAGGTGGTCGGCTTCGCCGTTCACGATCATCTTGAAACCACGGATGGTTTCGGCCAGCGGCACGTACTTGCCGGGCGAGCCGGTGAACACTTCGGCCACGTGGAACGGCTGCGACAGGAAACGCTGGATCTTGCGGGCACGGGCCACGGCGAGCTTGTCGTCGGGAGCCAGTTCGTCCATGCCCAGAATCGCGATGATGTCGCGCAGTTCCTTGTAGCGCTGCAGCGTGCCTTGCACGGCGCGGGCCACGTTGTAGTGCTCTTCGCCGACCACGTTCGGGTCGAGCTGACGCGAGGTCGAGTCCAGCGGGTCCACGGCGGGGTAGATACCGAGCGAGGCGATGTCGCGCGACAGCACCACGGTCGAGTCCAAGTGGGCGAAGGTGGTGGCGGGCGACGGGTCGGTCAAGTCGTCGGCTGGCACGTACACGGCCTGGATCGAGGTGATCGAGCCGACCTTGGTCGAGGTGATCCGCTCTTGCAGGCGGCCCATTTCCTCGGCCAGCGTGGGCTGGTAGCCCACGGCGGAAGGCATGCGGCCCAGCAGCGCCGACACTTCGGTACCGGCCAGCGTGTAGCGGTAGATGTTGTCCACGAAGAACAGCACGTCGCGGCCTTCGTCGCGGAACGACTCGGCGATGGTCAGGCCGGTCAGCGCCACGCGCAGACGGTTGCCCGGGGGTTCGTTCATCTGGCCGTAGACCATGGCCACCTTCGACTCAGGCAGGTTGTCCAGGTTCACCACGCCAGAGTCGGCCATCTCGTGATAGAAGTCGTTGCCTTCGCGGGTACGTTCACCCACACCGGCGAACACCGACAGACCCGAGTGAGCCTTGGCGATGTTGTTGATGAGTTCCATCATGTTCACGGTCTTGCCCACGCCGGCGCCGCCGAACAGGCCCACCTTGCCGCCCTTGGCGAACGGGCACACCAGGTCGATCACCTTGATGCCGGTTTCCAGCAGGTCTTGCGACGGCGACAGTTCGTCGTACGCGGGGGCCTTGCGGTGGATGGAGGCAGTGAGGTCCTGGCTCACTTCGCCGCGCTCGTCGATCGGACGGCCGAGCACGTCCATGATGCGGCCGAGCGTGGCCTTGCCGACGGGCACCGTGATGGGTGCACCGGTGTTGGTGACGATCAGGCCGCGGCGCAGGCCGTCGGACGAACCCAGCGCGATGGTACGCACCACGCCGTCGCCCAGCTGCTGCTGAACTTCGAGGGTCAGTCCGCCGCCTTCGAATTTCAAGGCGTCATACACCTTGGGCATCTGGTCACGCGGGAACTCCACGTCGACCACGGCGCCGATACATTGGACAATTTTTCCTTCAGCCATGGCGTTTCCTTCTGGATGGATCTCAATAAATTTGCGACAGGTTCTTGCAGAAGCGTCCTGGTGCCAAAACGGGCCGCTTTTGCAAGAATGCCGGACGGGCCGGCACCCTTGAACTACTTCTTCAGATCAGCACTTCATGGCCGTCGCTTGTGCAGCGAAAGCGTCCGAAGCGGCCTTGCAGGCCTGGCCCAGGGCCGCCTTGTCGGCGCCCATCGAAGCCCAGGTGGCCTTGGTCTGATCGAGGCTGGCCTTCATCGCATCGGCGGCAGCACCGCTTTGTGCGCCCACGCAGGTCTGGACCTTCGTCAGGTAGTCGTTGCACTCTTGCGGCAGGTCCGCGGCCGATGCCGTCGGGGCTGCAGCAGCAGGTGCTGCTGCGGCCGGTGCCGATGCCGGAGCGGCAGGAGCGGGCGCAGGTGCGGCGGCAGGAACCGGAGCAGCAGCGGGCGCTTCTTCCTTCTTGGAGCAAGCAGTCAGAGCGGCAGCAACAGCCACCAGAACGAGAAGTTTCTTCATGTGCGCAAAGTCCCCTAAAAAGTAGGCCTGTGTTATCGGACGCGCAGAGCGCGCCCGTTCGGCAATGTGGCCCGTTGCACTGCCTCTATCAAACGCCGGCGGCTGCAGCCGCGCCCGACACGATTTCCGACAGCTCTTTCGTGATGCCGGCCTGGCGGGTCTTGTTGTAGACCAGTTTCAGCTCGCTGATCACGTTGCCTGCGTTGTCGGTGGCAGCCTTCATGGCCACCATCCGCGCCGAATGCTCGGACGCCATGTTCTCGGCCACGGCCTGGTAGACCAGCGACTCCACATAACGCACCAGCAGTTCGTCGATCACGCTTTGCGCATCGGGCTCGTAGATGTAGTCCCACGAATGCTGGCCTTCCTCGACTTTCAGCGAGTCCGCCGCCAGCGGCAGCAGCTGCTCGACGAGCGGCTCCTGCTTGATCGTGTTGATGAACTTCGTGTAGCACAGGTACACGGCCGAGAGCTTGCCTTCAGCGTAAGCGTCGAGCAGGGTCTTGACCGGGCCGATGAGCTTGTCCAGGTGCGGCGTGTCGCCCAGGTGGGTGACATGCGCGACCACGCGGGCGCCGATGCGGTTCAGGAAGCCGAGGCCCTTGCTGCCGATGGCGACCGACTCGATGGCCACGCCAGCGGCCTGCGCTTCGCGCAGCTTGGTCGTCACGGCGCGCAGCAGGTTGGTGTTCAAGCCACCGCACAGCCCCTTGTCGCTCGTCACGATGATGAAGCCGATCGCCTTGGCGTCGCTCTTCTTCATGAATGCGTGCGTGTACTCGGGGTTCGCCTTGCCGAGGTTGGCCGCGATGTTGCGGATCTTCTCGCTGTAGGGGCGGGCGGCACGCATGCGCTCTTGCGCCTTGCGCATCTTGGAAACCGAGACCATTTCCATGGCCTTGGTGATCTTCTTGGTGTTTTCCACCGATTTGATCTTGCCGCGGATTTCCTTACCAGCTGCCATATGAACTCCTTCTTGCGTCGGTCAAGGGGTCGATCAGGCGAACGACTTCTTGAACGAGGTGGCGGCTGCCAGCAGTTCGGCTTCGGCGTCCTGGCAAACCTTCTTGAAGGCTTGCTTCTCGGCGCTGTCGTCCGGCTTGGCGGGCTTCACGTCCCACTTGGCGCCATTCTTTTCCATGGTCTCGAGCAGGGCCGCGTGGCTCGTCTTCAGCAGCTGGTGGAAGCCGTGTTCGAACGAGAGCACCTTCTTGACGTCGATGTCGTCCATGAAGCCCTTGTTCACTGCGAACAGCGTGGCATTCATCAGCGAGATCGGCAGCGGGCTGTACTGGGTCTGCTTGAGCAGTTCCGTCACGCGCGCACCGCGGTCGAGTTGCTTGCGGGTCGCTTCGTCGAGGTCGGAAGCGAACTGCGCGAACGCGGCCAGTTCACGGTACTGGGCCAGGTCGGTACGGATACCGCCCGACTGGTTCTTGATCAGGTTGGTCTGCGCCGACGAACCCACGCGCGACACCGAGATACCGGCGTTGATGGCGGGACGGATGCCGGCGTTGAACAGGCTGGTTTCCAGGAAGATCTGGCCGTCGGTGATCGAGATCACGTTGGTCGGAACGAATGCGGACACGTCGCCGGCTTGCGTTTCGATGATGGGCAGTGCCGTCAGCGAACCGGTCTTGCCCTTGACTTCACCCTTGGTGAAAGCTTCGACGTAGTCGGCGTTCACGCGGGCTGCGCGCTCGAGCAGTCGGCTGTGGAGATAGAACACGTCGCCGGGGTAGGCTTCGCGGCCTGGCGGGCGGCGCAACAGCAGCGACACCTGGCGGTAGGCCACGGCTTGCTTGGACAGGTCGTCATAGACGATCAGTGCGTCCTGGCCGCGGTCGCGGAAGTATTCGCCCATCGTGCAGCCCGAGTAGGCCGACACGTACTGCATGGCCGCCGATTCGGAGGCGGATGCGGCCACCACGATGGTGTAGTCCATCGCGCCGGCTTGTTCGAGGGAGCGCACCACGTTCTTGATCGACGAAGCCTTTTGGCCGATCGCAACGTAGACGCAGGTCATGTTCTGACCCTTCTGGTTGATGATCGCGTCGATCGCCACGGCCGTCTTGCCGGTCTGGCGGTCGCCGATGATCAGCTCGCGCTGGCCGCGGCCAACGGGCACCATCGAGTCGATGGACTTCAGGCCGGTCTGCATCGGCTGGTCGACGGACTTCCGTGCGATCACGCCCGGAGCGACCTTTTCGATCACGTCGGTCATCTTGGCGTTGATCGGACCCTTGCCGTCGATCGGCTGGCCCAGGGCATTCACCACGCGGCCGATGAGCTCGGGGCCCACGGGCACTTCCAGGATGCGACCCGTGCACTTGACGGTGTCGCCTTCGGAGATGTGCTCGTACTCGCCCAGAATCACGGCGCCGACCGAGTCGCGCTCGAGGTTCAGCGCGAGGCCGAACGACGGGGTGCCGTCTGCCGTGGGCGGGAATTCAAGCATTTCGCCTTGCATCGCATCGGACAGGCCGTGCACGCGCACGATGCCGTCGGTCACCGAAACCACGGTGCCCTCGTTGCGGATGTTGGCGCTGACCCCGAGGCCCTCGATGCGGCTCTTGATCAGTTCGGAAATTTCTGCGGGATTGAGTTGCATGACTCTTTCCTTCTTTCTTTGTAAGGCGATGGAGACCGTCAGGCCGCCAGCGCAACTTTCATTTGTTCAAGGCGCGCTTTGACGGAGGTGTCGAGCACCTCGTCGCCGACCACCACACGAATGCCGCCGATCAGTTCCGGATCCTGCTGGACCGTGACCTGCAGCTTGCGGCCGAAACGCTTTTCCAGCGCAGCCGACACGTTGGCCAGAGCCGCGGCATCGATCGGGAAGGCGCTGTAGACCACCGCGTCGGACGAACCGCTCTTCACGTTGGCCAGTGCCCGGAACTGCTTCGCAATTTCCGGCAGCACCGAAAAACGCCCGTTCTCCAGGAGCGCGCCCAGGAAGTTCTGGGCGTGAGCGGCCAACGGCGCACCGAAGGCACCGGCGACCACACCGAGAACCTGCTCGGCCGTGGCCTTGGGGTTGTCGGCGAATTGCTGGAGCTCGGGGTTGGCCGCGATGGCGGCAACCTTTTCGAGCCAGGCGCTGGTTGCGGCAACGTCGGACGACGAGGCCTTGAAAAGCGCCTCGGCGTAGGGACGTGCAATGGTGGCGAGTTCTGCCATGGCTTCTATCAGAGTTCGGTCTGCAGACGGGCGAGCAAATCGGCGTGGACGCCTGCATTCACTTCCTTGCGCAGAATCTGCTCTGCGCCCTTGACGGCCAGTGCGGCAACCTGCTCGCGCAGGGCTTCACGGGCCTTCAGTGCCTGCTGGTCGGCTTCGACGCGGGCAGCAGCAACGATCTTGTTGCCTTCTTCGGTCGCACGGGCCTTGGCCTCTTCAACGATGGCCTGGGCGCGACGTTCGGCATCAGCAAGACGTTGTGCGGACTCGTTGCGTGCCTGGCCGAGTTCGGCTTCCACGCGCTTGTTGGCGGCGGACAGCTCGGACTTGGCCTTGTCGGCGGCAGCGAGGCCTTCGGCGATCTTCGCAGCGCGGTCGTCCAGCGCCTTCGCGATCGGCGGCCACACGAACTTCATCGTGAACCCGACCAGGATCAGGAACACGATCATCTGAACGATCAGGGTACCGGTAATGCTCACTTTTCACCCTCTCTTTGGGATTGAATGCGAAGCCATTCCACAGAGGGGAACGACGACACGGGTCCGACGAGAAAGACTTACTTCGGCAGGTTGGCGATTTGCGCCAGGAACGGGTTGGCCGTTGCGAACCACAGGGCGATACCGGTGCCGATAATGAAAGCGGCGTCGATCAGACCGGCCAGCAGGAACATCTTGGTTTGAAGTTCGCCCATGAGTTCGGGCTGACGTGCGGCCGACTCGAGGTACTTGCTGCCCATGATGCCGATGCCGATACATGCGCCCACAGCGCCCAGACCGATGATCAGGCCGGCGGCCAGTGCAACAAAGCTAATAACTTCCATGATGACTCCTAGAGGACTTTGGTTGAAGAGAAAACGAAAAACAAAAACGAAACCGGATGATCAGCGCGATCAGTGGTGATCGTGGGCCTGACCGATGTAGACCAGCGTCAGCATCATGAACACGAACGCCTGCAGCGTGATGATCAGGATGTGGAAGATGGCCCAGGCCGTGCCCGCGATGATGTGGCCGATGGCCAGGCCGATGCCGGTGGCCGACAGCGAGAAGGCGCCACCCATGAGGGCGATCAGCAGGAAGATCAGTTCGCCGGCATACATGTTGCCGAACAGCCGCATTCCGTGCGAGACCGTCTTGGCGACGAACTCGATCATCTGCATGGCGAAATTGAAGGGGTACAGCGCCCAGTGGTTGCCGAAGGGTGCGGTGAACAGCTCGTGGATCCAGCCGCCGGCGCCCTTGATCTTGATGTTGTAGTAGATGCAGATCAGCAGCACGGCCACCGACATGCCCATCGTCACAGAAAGGTCGGCCGTGGGCACGACGCGCAGGTAGGCGTGGTGCGGGTCTTCGCCGGCGATGTGGAAGATCTTGGCCCAGATGGCCGGGAACAAATCGACCGGGAACAGGTCCATTGCGTTCAGCAGGAAGATCCAGACGAAGATGGTCAGAGCCAACGGAGCGACGAACTTGCGGCTGGTGGCGTTGTGCACGATGCCCTTGGCTTGCTGGTCGACCATTTCAACCAGCAGCTCGACGGCAGCCTGGAAACGACCCGGAACGCCCGACGTGGCCTTGCGTGCAGCCAGCCAGAGCAACCAGCAACCCAGGATGCCCAGGGAGATGGAGAAAAACAGCGAATCGAAGTTGAAGACCGAAAGATCGGCCACACCTGCAGGCTTGGAGCTTTGCAGATGCGTCAAGTGGTGAACGATGTATTCACCAGCGGTCTGACCATGTTCCGCAGCGTTTTCAGCAGCCATTCCGTTACTCGTCTCGTTGTTGCCGGCGCCGGGGCGAGAACATCACCGCCAACCAGGCCGCCTTCATTGTCACCACCAAGCCGACCAGCATTGCAGGCCAGCTCAGCGCCGTTATCAGCCTTGGCGCGGCGATCAGCATCGCCACGGACAAGGCCATCTTGACCATTTCCCAGAGGAAGAACCCAAACACCGCAGTGCCCGGATTCAGGGAAGAGAACCTGCCGGTCAACCCGCGTGCGAACACCGCCGCTGGAATGACCACTGCGATCGCGCCGTAAGCGGCGGACCAACCCAGATTTTGCCTCCCCGTCAGTCCCCAGATGGCCAAAGCCACCACCAGACCGACAACCAACTGACCCGCGACCACCCGCCAAGGGGAGACCGAAGGGTTCTTTGCTCGCAGTTCACGCGCCTCATCGGCGGTCAACGGCTTGAATTCTGCGTCGAGGTCTTCAGCGACCTCCGAGTCCTGTCGGGCGATTGTTTTCATTTCGAATGAAGCCCGGATGACGACCCAGAATTTCTACAAAGCCATTGATTATAAGTAAAAACCCAGCCACTCCCGCCACATCCGCGTCACGATTGCGAATCGATGGCCAGAAGACCTGACGTGAACCCGACTCGGCGCACGCAACCATAATTCCTTCATGCACCCTATCACCGACGCCCTGCCCGCCACGCTCTGCTACCTTGACGGCGAGTACACCGCCCTCTGCGACGCGAAGATCAGCGTCCTGGATCGAGGCTTCATTTTCGGCGACGGCATCTACGAATTCGTCCCCGCGTACCACGGCCAGCCCTTCTGCTTCGAGGAGCACATGGCGCGGCTCGATCGATCGCTGGCCGAGCTGCAGATTGTCAATCCGCTCTCCCTCGCCCAGTGGCGCGAGATCCTGATGCGCCTGATCGCACCGGGCGGTAACGCACCGCAAGCCGTGTACTTCCAGGTCACCCGCGGCGTCGCCCCGCGTGACCATGCGATGGTCAAGGGTCTCACGCCCACCGTCTTCGTGATGGTGAACCCGCTGCCGCCCGTGTCCGACGCGGTGCGCACCAAGGGCGTGGCCTGCGTGACGGCGGACGACTTCCGCTGGCAGAAGGCCCACATCAAGAGCACCAGCCTCCTGGGTGCCGTGCTCTCGCGGCAAATCAGCGTCGAGGCCGGCGCGGCGGAGACCGTCATGTTCCGCGGCGACTGGCTCAGCGAGGCGTCGTCGAGCAACGTGTGGATCGTGAAGGAGGGCGTGCTCATCGGCCCGCCCAAGGACAACCTCGTGCTCACCGGCATTCGCTACGGCCTGCTCGAGCGCCTGTGCCAGGAAGGCGGCATTCCCTTCGCGCTGCGCCGCGTGTCGCGCGATGAAGTGTTCGATGCCGACGAGCTCATTCTTTCCTCGGCCAGCAAGGAAGTGCTGCCCGTCGTGACGCTGGACGGCAAGACCATTGGCAACGGCCATCCCGGCCCCATCTACAAGAGCTTGTATGCCGCCTACCAACAGGCCAAGCAACGCAACGCTGAGAAGCAAGGAGCCACTGCATGACCGAGAACACCACCGACGACGCAGTCACCACACCCATTCCCGATCCGCGCAAGGAATCGCTGATCGAGTACCCCTCGCAGTTCCCGATCAAGGTCATGGGCGCCAAGACCGATGGCCTGGTGCACGCGATCACGCAGATCGCCGAGCAATTCGACCCGACCTTCGACGCCACCACGGTCGAGCTGCGCGACAGCAAGGCGGGCAACTACCTCGGCGTGACGATCACTGTCACCGCCACCAGCCGCGAGCAGCTCGACGATCTCTATCGCGCGCTCTCGGGGCATCCGTCGGTCAAGGTCGTTCTTTGATTTGAACTGAGCCCCGGATGACGACGGTCGCAGAACTCCCGGCGGACACCGCCATCGCCCCGCAGTGGCTGGGCCGCGTCGACTACGCCGGCACCTTCGCGGCGATGAAGCAGTTCACGCTGGAGCGCACGCCCGAAACGCCCGATGCGCTATGGATCTGCGAGCACGCCCCCGTGTTCACGCAGGGCGTTGCCGGCAAGCAGGACCACATCCTGAACCCCGGCGACATCCCCGTGGTGCAGACCGACCGCGGTGGGCAGGTCACCTTCCACGGTCCGGGCCAGGTGGTCGCCTATCCGCTGATCGACCTGCGCCGCGCCGGCTACTTCGTGAAGGAATACGTCTACCGCATCGAGGAATCGGTGCTGCGCACGCTCGCGCATTTCGGTGTGACCGGCCACCGCGTGCCGGGCGCGCCGGGCATCTACGTGCGGCTGGACGACCCGTTCTCGCATGCGGCGCTGACCGGCCCGCTGCCCGCCGGCGACCCGTTCCGCGGCCTCGGCAAGATTGCCGCCCTGGGCATCAAGGTGAGCCGCCATGCCACCTATCACGGCGTGGCGCTCAACGTCGACATGGACCTCGAACCCTTCTCGCGCATCAACCCTTGCGGCTACGCGGGGCTGCAAACGGTCGACCTTTCTACAATCGGCATCCAAACCACATGGGAAGAAGCTGCCGGCGTGCTGGGCCAGAAGCTCACCACCTTCCTGGCACCTTAGCAATCCAATGAGCACCACCGAAGTCGTCCGCGACGCCCAGAGCGCCGAAACCTACAATCCCCTGGCCAAGCAGAAGGCCGCGGCCAAGCTCTCGCGCATCCCCGTCAAGGTGGTGCAGACCGGCGAAGTGCTCAAGAAGCCCGAATGGATCCGCGTGAAGGCCGGCAGCCCCACCACGCGCTTCTACGAAATCAAGCAGATCCTGCGCGAGAGCAACCTGCACACCGTCTGCGAAGAAGCCTCGTGCCCGAACATCGGCGAATGCTTCGGCAACGGCACGGCCACCTTCATGATCATGGGCGACAAGTGCACCCGCCGCTGCCCGTTCTGCGACGTGGGCCACGGCCGCCCCGACCCGCTCGACAAGGACGAGCCGCTCAACCTCGCCAAGACCATCGCCAAGCTGCGCCTGAAGTACGTGGTGATCACCAGCGTCGACCGCGACGACCTGCGCGACGGCGGCAGCCAGCATTTCGTCGATTGCATCCAGAACATCCGCGAGCTCTCGCCGATGACGCAGATCGAGATCCTCGTGCCCGACTTCCGCGGCCGCGACGACCGCGCTCTGGAGATCCTGAAGGCCGCACCGCCGGATGTGATGAACCACAACCTGGAAACCGCGCCGCGCCTCTACAAGGAAGCGCGCCCCGGAAGCGACTACCAGTTCAGCCTGAACCTGTTGAAGAAGTTCAAGGCGCTGCACCCGAACGTGCCGACCAAGAGCGGCATCATGGTCGGCCTCGGCGAGACCGACGAAGAGATCCTGCAGGTGATGCGCGACATGCGCGCCCACGACATCGACATGCTGACCATCGGCCAGTACCTGTCACCGTCGGGTTCGCACCTGCCGGTGCGCCGCTATGTGCACCCGGACACCTTCAAGATGTTCGAGGAAGAGGCCTACAAGATGGGCTTCAGCCACGCGGCTGTGGGGGCGATGGTGCGGTCGAGTTATCACGCGGATCAGCAGGCGCACGCGGCTGGGGTTTAACTGAATACGTCGGGCTGAGGCGGGAACTACACGCAAGTTATCACTCAAGCCGATCATGCCGTTCAACCGTTCGGCATCCCAGGTCTCGGGCATCTGCTGCCGGCATGCGGTTCAAGGCCCGGCACCCCTTGGTGCATTGAACGCCCTTTCAGTCCGGTCGCGGCACCGTCAGATTCGCATCTGATCAGGCACCAAAGTCTTTCCGACGGCTGCGCAGCTATCTGGAAACAGGCCTGACGCTGCGAATCAGTTCTCCCTGAATCCATTTGGCAATGGCAAGGGAGGAAGCCGAGGTTTTGAAAACCGAAACCTCGGCCAAGACATTTCGGAATTTCCAGTACACCAGCTCGGGCGGGGTTTCTGGCGACATCAAGGATATTGAGCCCAGATCCGCCGGGCCTGGCACGTCGTTGATTTCCACCGTACTTACCGCATTTGCTCTGAGCAAGAAATTATCTCCCGAGAAATTATTCTTCGGGTCGAATATCTTCAAAGTGATTCGAACTTGCTCCTCATTTTTCAGAAATTCCAGGCGGACAACGCGGACATTCTCCGCATCCATGGAGTCTCTGATCTTTTTTGTCCATCCCTGCAATTGAGGCGGGGGGTCAACGGACGTCAGATCGAGAACCACCTGCTCGGAAGCACTCTCGCGAGCCACCTTCTCGTCGTAATTTATCTTTTTCTTCAAGGAAATTACCCTCGGGTGACTCAGCGACCGCGCCATTTCATCGCTGGCGCCAGAAGAAAGAGGGGGCATCATCACTCCAAATACAAATAACAATTTGCAAAAAAACCGCGAGAGTCGGCCAGGGATATCACGCTGCAACGGAATTACCGACACGTCGCAAAGCATCTCATAAAGCCTTTTAGGCATACATGACACCAGTTAGTCCGCCACTCGGATTGGTTTTTCCCTCAAGCTCACCCCGGTAAATCGACGCCGCTTTTCCAGGAAAAAAATCAGATACCGTGACTTCTGCATCTATAGCCGATCTTATGTATTCCCTCAATGACTCCGTTGCCAGATGAGGGCCCGCACACGCATCCAGGATTTTTCCATTAATTCCAGGAAATGCATGATTTCCAAAGGCGGTTCGCAAGGGCGACTTACGATCAACCAAAGGTCCTGTTTTTCGGAATTTATAAAACGGACTATTACAGGCCCCGACTCCAACCAAATTGGCAGGATTGATATACCCATAAGGATCCATGTAATACCAACCCAAGTTTACTCCCAGCGCCCCTGCCAGGGATTGTACCGCGGCCGCCTGATCGTAGCAATTTACAATATTTCCCTTAAGTCCTTTCTTCTTCATGTAGTTATTCAATTCAAAGCCCGCCCCTCCAGAAGCGAGCACGCCAAAATGAGAAGCGCCTCTTGCTGTGTCATATGCAACCCCATGCTTGCCATGACAATACGCCGTTATTTTTTTGGCAGTTTCAATTTTCTTGGTCACCTCGATTTTTCTGGATTCTTCATCCTTCTTGATTGCCTCTGCTTTTCTGGCTGCTTCGCTTTTGTCGATTGCCAAGGATTTTCTGGCCACTTCAGGCGCTTTTTTTCCTCCGGCAATGCCTACAACGCCCGTATTTCTGCATAAAAAACGCAGTGCTTCTACCCACACACCAGTTCTATAGAGCGATGCAGGTGCATCGAGTATCACAAATAACTCCAATCGTGTCTTTTGACTCAGGTTGTAGAGCATTCCTGAGTTTTCGACTTTCCAGATCACATCGCCTTCAAAGTGCGCCACTGTCTCTGGCAGGTTTTTTATTTTCATGCTGACAACAACATCACCTTTTTTCAGGGTACAGGCCCCTTCGAATTCCAGTGCCCCCAATTTTCCTTTGATTTTTCCGGCGGGATTTTTGACTTCGCATTTGGAAAAATTCAACCTGATCTTGAAATCGTCGGATCCATTTTTTGGCTTCACCAAATAAACACCCGGCCGCTTGGAGCCGGTTTTGAATTTCTGCTCCTGCGGTATTTCGTCTTCCTCGAGCGGGACGCCTTTCCGCCAATGCGGGGCCGGGATTTTTACACCTGTGTGCGCAGCGCTTATTTTGCTTTCCCACGTCAGTTCGAGAATCTCGCCAATCAGTCCAGGCGGCTTGAGAAGCACCTCTTTTCTTCTCTTGTTGTCAACAGGAGAAGTAACAGAGGTACCAATGCTTTTGTATCCCATACCGGTTGCCATATATCAGCCTTGCCCCACTTCAATAGACAGCTCTTCCGCTTCAGTGCTGAGAACCAAATGAGTGCGGCCCTGCTCGTCCGTGATTCCCTCTTCATAGCTTCCATCGGCACGCTTGATTCGATAGGGAAAATTGGTCAGCAATTCGCCTGTTTCCTTGTCTTTCAAAACAAAAGCCTCGTCGAAATTCTTCAGGCGTGAGTCAGGCAGGGCCGACAGCTCCGCGGGGTTACCTTTCGGCCCCACGAAACTCTTCGTCGTCCCCTTCACATCCAAGAGCCCCGGCATCTTCAACGTGATGTTCGCCCCATCGAGTTCGATGCTCGTCTGCCCGCCCTTGAGGGTGATCTTCTGCCTGGCCAGCACGTGGATCTCGTCGTTGCTGCTGGTGACCGTAAAGCCTTCCTTCGCCAGCCATTCGAGTTCATCGGTGTGCGCCTGCACGCTCACCGGCCCCTCTTGCGCGATGACCTGGATGCCGCCTTCGTGGCTGTAGAGCCCCACGGATTTGCCAGCCGCAAAACTCACCGTCTTGCCCGCCGCCATGTGCGCCTGCTCCTGTGCAGTCCAGTGAATCGCCTCGCCCGCATACACAGTGGCGCTCGCAGGCGTGGCCATGTTCAGGCTCATGTTCGCGTCCAGCACCATGAGCGGCCGTGCGAAGGCGGGCACCGGGTCCTGGCCCTGCCGTGAGTCCGCGCCCTCGCCGCCCTTGGGCTCCTTCGCATCCTGTCCATTGACGCTGCCGGGGTAGTGCCCGTTTTTCTGCGGATCGATGTCGTCGATGAGCGGTTGCAGCAGCGACGTCGCACTCAACGCCAATGCCTTGGCGCCGCCGGCCGCATCCGACAGGTTCTGCGATTCGCGCAGCGCACCGGCCAGTTGGCCGCGCACGCTCGCGGTGTCCTGCACGCTGCCCGCGGCCCGCTCCTGCGCCAGCGTCGAAATCAGCAGCCCCTCACCTGCGCGCGTGACCACCCACGCATCCGAGCGCAGTTCCGCGCCGCTGCCGCGCCAGGCACCGCGATTGCTCTCGTCGGGCGATTGCGCATTGAGGTGCCCCAGGTTCAACTGGCTCGCCGCATGCGAGCTGGCAAGCCGCGTGCGCACCTGCCCGGGCGCATCGTCCGCGATCCACTGGTTGTAGCCGCTGCCATCGAGTGCACGGCTGTGCCAGCCCGAGAGCACGCCCGCGTGGTTGGCCGACGAATCGGTGCCGGCCGACCACGGCGGCAGGTCCTGTCCGTTGTAGAGCTGCTGGCTCACCACCGGCCGGTCGATGTCGCCTTCGATGAACGACACCAGCACCTCCGAGCCGACGCGCGGCAGATGGTGCGCGCCCCAGTTCGGCCCGGCCACCGGCGCGGCCACGCGCAGCCACACCGACTGGCGGTTGCTCGCATGCCGGCCTGCCGCGACAAGACTGCCTTGTCCACCCTGCGCTGACTGCTGTTGTGCTACGCGCTGCGCCTGCCAATGAAAGCGCACCTGCACGCGGTGATCGCGCTGCGTGTAGACGGCGGTGGGCGCCTCTTCGTCATCGGCACCGACCACGAGCGCGACCATCGCTTCCGGCGCCGTAGGCTTGGGCCGCCAGATCGGCGCGATCTGCGCTTCGGCCGGCTGGGCTTCGAAGCTGTTGCGGTAGCTGCCCTTCTCGAGCTCGCCGGCCTCGAGCACCTGCGCGGCCTGCGCGCCGAGGTTGTTGGCGGCCTCGTGGTGCACGCGCAGCGTGACGAATTTCTGGCCCTCGTAGCGGTCGTGCTGCGTGAGCGTGAAGCGCTCGCCGGCACCGAGTTGCCGCACGCTGCCGCCGGCGTTGTAGCGCTTGATGCGCGACTCGAAGGCCACGAGCTGGTTCTCGGCACGCCGTGCGGCGGCGGCGTTGTTGGCATAGCGCTGCGAACCCGCGCCGTTGTAGTGCTCCAGCACGGGCACGTCGCCCATTGCCAGCGCACTCTGCGTCGAGCCCGTGGGCGCCTGCAGCACGCTGGCGTCCCACGCATTCACCGTCACGGCATTGCTGGCGAGCTGGCGGCGGCTGCTCCACGCGGTGATGGCGTCCTGCTGCTCGGTGGCGTCGACACGGTGGAAGCGGATCTCGGGCAGCGCGCAATCGGGCGCCTTTGCCTCGCGATCGAAGATCACGAGGCGGTGGTGCGACGGCGTGGCGTTATTGTTCGCACCGCCGCTTCCGCCGCCTTTCGTTTGCTCGTGCTCGAAGCGAAAGCTCAGGCCTTCCTCCGCAAGCAGGCGCATCACGAAGGCGAGGTCCGATTCGCGGTACTGCACGCAGGTCGGCCGCACGGGCAGCTCCTGCGTGACTTCGAAGGTGAAGCTGGCGGCGGTGTGGTCGGCGAACACCTCGCTCACGATGTCCTGCACGCTCTTGGCGGCGTACACGAAGCTGTCGCGGCGAAGGCCCAGCGCGGCGAGCCAGGGCTGCAGGTGCAGCCGGTAGCGCGCGAGGCCGCCGTCGCCGCCGAGCGCATCCACCGCCGTGAGGTAGCCGTGCCAGGTGCGTAAGTTGCCGTTGGCCAGCAGGAGGCGCAGGCTCAGCTCCTCGCCGATCAGCGCGAAGGGATCGAACTCGCTCGATGTGGCGAGGGTGTCGATGGTGAAGGTGAAGAGTTCGTTGATGGCTTCGGTAGCGGTGAAGCGTTCGACGACGACGGCGTTCTGCGGTGCCGCTTCGGGCAACTGCAGTTTGATGAGCCGCGCCTGCTCGGAGAGGCGCGCGACGTTGAGGCCTTCGGGCTTCCATGGCGCTGCACCGAAGGCCGGCATGAAGGGTTGCGAGGTGGCTGTCATGGATGGATTCCTCCCTGTGTCACTGCCGGTAGGTCCGGTCTTCGTCGGTTTCGATGTAAATATCGTCCTCGCCCCGATGGTCCACGAAGATCGCATTCACGAAATACGCATGCTCGGCGGGGCGCGGAATGTAGTCGATCGAGAACACGCACCGGCCGATGGTCGAGTTGCTCTTCACCGTGAGCCCTTCGTTCGTCAGCATGGGGAGCAGGCGTTCCGCCTGGAACTTGTCGGTCTCCAGGAGGTTCGCGTGCCGTTGCAGCTGCGGCACCGAGCGGTACACCCATGTGTTGCCGTAGGTCGTCATGCCGCCTTCCTCACTGACCAGGCCGAACTCATAGTGGCCTATAAGCATCTTGCGGGCGCCGTCGCCGTTGACGTCGTGGTACACGTTGATGATCGCGCCCGACTCCGGGTTGTCGAAGGTGAACTTGAAATCCGCCCGCTCGTCGTCCACCCGGTACGTCACGCGGATCGCGTGCTGGGTCTTGACGAATCCCAGCCGCTCGGCGTCGAGCGAGGGATAGCGCTGGAAGAAGATCTCGCGCCGGTAGAAATGCTCATGGTGCCGATCAAGCTCACCGTTGCCGAAATACGTGCGCCGCAAGAACAGGCCGTAGGGCTCGATCTCTCTCGTTTCCACGAGCTCCTGCCAGATGAAGATGCCCAGGAACATCACGATGAGGATGACCGCCCCCCAGGGGCCGAGCAGAAACGGACATGCCTCCGCCATAAACAGGCGCGTCGCCAGCGAGCGGGTCACCTCCAGCCCGAGCGTGACCATCAGGGCAATCTGCGAGTTCGCAAGCTGCTGGTTGTTGTGTCCGGCCGCCTGTTCGCGTGCATCGAGTGCGGCCAGGAAGTAACAGACATTGCCGGCCGACAGTAAGCC
The DNA here is from genome assembly GCF_017161115.1 of Variovorax sp. RKNM96. Classification (GTDB taxonomy): domain Bacteria; phylum Pseudomonadota; class Gammaproteobacteria; order Burkholderiales; family Burkholderiaceae_C; genus Variovorax. The sequence goes on from NZ_CP046508.1 coordinate 6,598,627, forward strand.
GGTCGCCAGCCACGACATCTTCGATGTCTTCTGGAGGTATTCGACCAGGTTGTACTTCGGGATGGGGGCGGGCTTGGCCGCCTCGAGCGCGGTTTCCGCGATCTCCGCCCGGGGCACGACGCTCACGATCTCGGACTTCGTCGAGGAGAACATCCGCCTGTAGTGCAAGTCGATCCGCACATCCTTGGTGTTGGGCAAAGTGCCCTGGATCAATGGCCGCTTGTTGCTGACCTTCTGGCCGGCGATGACCTCGTCGTAGAAGAACGCCCCCGGCGTCACCGCCTGCAGGTACAGCGAACGCGCGTCGAGCAGCGTGAGGAAAAAGCGCCCCCAGTTGTTCTTGCGCCCCTCCGGTGTTGTGTCGCTGCGCTTCATGTACATCATCCAGATCTGGGAGATTGCGCTCAACGCGGTGAAGGCGAAGGCGGCCCGATTGGCCGTCACCATCACCTCGCGCACTTCCTCGTCGATCATGTTCTTGACCAGCTCCTGGTAGTCCTTTTCGGCGAGCTTCTTCGGCGTGATCTCCGCACTGGCCAGGAGCAGGTTTTCCACGCGCTTCTGGTAGAACTTCACGACCACGTCGCGAACGGTTTCCTTACCCGAGATGGCGCCGCGGCGCGCCCAGCGCACGGCCGTGGAATAGACGTTGTCCTTTTCCCGCTTGACCTGCGCCAGGACCAGTTCGCCCCAGAACTCCGGATGCGTGAGCACCGACGTGCCTTCGGAAAAGGACTCGCTCGCATGGTCCACGAGCATGTCGTCGCCCTTTCTCATGAACACTTCGCAGGCCAGCAGAAAGGCCCGCTTCTGCGAGTTCCGGCCCTTCAGGTCGATCCAGTTGCGGTGATTGGCCGCATGGATGTCGATGACCTTGCGAACGCGGTCCTGCTCGTCGAGCAGTGCCCTTACCTCACCGGTCCAGCCCATGCGCAGGTGCTCGTCGAGCCGCTGCAGTTTCGCGGGCCGGGGCGGGGTGTTGGGGAGCAGATCGCGCGTGCTTCTGCTCACACGCTCCAACTCCGCCTGGACCGCATTGTTGTAGGCCTCGTCGGCGGCAAGCAGGTCGTCGACGGGAGCGCCGGCAATACGCTCGTACTCGCTGATGCTGCCCAGCGGCCAGGCATGGTTCTCCTGCCAGATCTGGTGGTTGACGATGGCCAGCGAGGTCGCTTGATTGAATTCCTCGGCGGTGCCCAGCGGGTCGAACAAGCCCAGGATGATCGGCACACTGGCGGCGTTGCCCGAGCCGTCCTTCGTGCATCGGGTCATCAGTTCGAACATCGCGGGCGAGTCGCCGGCCCTGAACACCGCTTTCTTTCCGGAATAGAAGGTGGCGAATGCGGGGAAGTGCAGATCGGGATGCGCAAGGTCCAGTTCGTGCACGTCGTTTTCGAGGTCGGTTCGCTGGTACGACCCGTCGGAACTGCTCTGGTGCTCGAAGATCTTGTCGAAGGACTCGGCGCTCTCCACCTTGTAGGCCAGCGCGCCCGACTGCTTGTCGGGCACGATCTTGGCCTTCAGCTGGTCCAGGTCGATGGTGGTCATCAGCGCGGCCTCGTTCTCCAGCAACGCATCCCGTTGCGCCCTGGTCAGCCAGTTGAGCGAGTAGCCGATCGCGACCTTGCCGGTGTGCGCATGGCTGATGCGGATGAACTTGTTGTACAGCGGGTGGCCGCTGCGGCTGCAGAAGACCTTGCTCTCCTCGACGTTGTCGCTCACGCTCTGCACGCGGGTGAAGATGCCGTTCTCGTCGGCGCGGAAATACTCCCAGAAGCGCGCCGAGCCATCGGGGTTCTTAAAGCACAGGTAGACGAAGGCCTCCTGGATGACCTTCAGCCCCCACTCGCCGCCGGTCAGCGTGTGCTGCGACGGCTTCGGGCCGACCAGCAGGTAGTTGGGCAGCGGTGGAAACGGCGCGACCGTGTGCGGATAGAAGTGATCGGGCGCGTCCTCCTCGCAATGAACCATCTTGGGCATCGACTTGAGGAACGGATAGACGCCGAAGCGCGTCGGGTAGATCGCAAAGCAATCTCCACGGCTGCATGCTTCGCAGATTTCAAGAGTGGCCATTTTTTTCAGCGCTGCTGCTGGTTGGATCGGCTTCGAAAGAATCTCGGGCGAGGAAATAGTCCAGGTCCTGCATGAACGAGGCGGCGCCGGAGCCCTGCTTCTTGCGCACGAAGACCTCCCGCATCACTGTCTCGTCGTGCTCGAACGCCCTTCCGGTGGCATGCCGGATGAATGCGAGGGCTGCCTTGTCGTCCTCGTCCAGGCCGCTCATCGACTCGAAGGGCGCCAGGTTCGGCGCGAGGATGCGCTCGAAGATCTTGGCCATGTCCAGCGCTGCGAACTGCCGCGCGTCCTGCGCGAGCGCATGCAGGAGCGCCTTGTTCAGCGTCCCCCAGCGCTTGAGTTCCCCTTCCATCCGCTCGTCGAGTTGCAGGTTCCGCGGAAAGTCCGTGTCGGACGTCCACGCCCCGCCTGCAATGTCGTGACGGGCGGGCCGGCCCAGCGAGTCGAAATAGAGCCACGACATCGCACCGTCCTGCGGATGAAGCGATGCCGCTAGGTCGATCGCCTGCGGCCTTGCGCCACGCAGCGCCAGGTGCTGCATCACGCGCGGATCCCAGAACCTGAAGATGCGCTGCCTGCCAGCAGAGTCCATGACCAGCCGCATCCTGCCAAGGACGATGCGCAGCTTGTCGGCCCCCTGATCGACCAGTGCGCCCGCCATGAAGCCCGTCACGGTACGGGGCTGCGTCCGGGCCTCTCCCTCCGTCGGGATCCAGTTCGCCTCGGCGCGCGCAATGTCCTGCAGGTCGTGCAGAAGCGCCCGCGTGTCGCTGTTCAGCGGCATCCACAGCACATAGGGCATCTGGTCCTCGTGCACCTGCTCGCGCGGACTGCGCAGCAGCTTCTTGTGCACGACGGACGGCATGGTCTCCCACGCCAGCGCATGCTTGTGCAGCGGGTCGAACAGGAACGGATCGATGAACACCGCCGCATGGCGCCAGCCATCGAAAGCATGGATGCGGCGCGTGCCCTGTGTGTCCATGTCGATCGTCTCCGAGCGCAGTCCTGTGCCGGTCAGACCAGCGCATCGCCGACTTCGCTGGCCTGCTGCATCGCGGTAGCGCAGCCTTCGTAGTCGCCCGGCAGCAAGGGGTTGCTCGCGCTGTCCCCCTTCGGCCCGACGAAGTTGTGCATCCCCCTGAATGTCACCTTCCCCGGTGCGTGGATCTTGATGCTCGAGCCTTCGAGCTTGATGTATGCCCCGGCGCTGGTCAGCAGCACGTGCGTCGGCGCCTCGACAACCACGGTCTTCGTTGTGCTGGCGATCGTCACCTTCTTGTCGGCCGCGATCTTGGTCGCGCCCTTCTGGCTCTGTAGCGTCACGCTGCCGCTGGCTGCGTGAAGCGTGATGCCGCGCTCCTGGTTGGGCTCGCCGCCTTCTGCCGCCTTGGCGCCCAGGGTGTAGATGCTCACCCCCTTGGCCACACTCATCGCGATCTGCCCCTGCGCCGGCAGGTCGATGTCCTGGTTGGCGACGATGGCCGTGTTCTTGCCACTGACGGCAATCGCCTCCTTCGGCGTCACGAAGCCGATGCCCATCGGCGCGCTGAACTGCAGGTGCGGCTCGCTGTATGCAGTGACGCTGCCCTGGCCGCCTTCGGTGGCCTTGATTTCGCCGCTGCCTGATTGCGCCGCGCTGCCTTCCTGCGTCGCCCCGAGGACTTCGGCCACATGCTTCAGCGCCTCAATGGCGGGGAGTTGTTCAGGTGCACCTTCATCCTTGAGCTTCGCCTTCTGCGTCTGCGCACTCTTGGCCAGCGAGGTGGCCAGTTCTTCGGCCTGTTTCGTTTGCTGTTGTGCCTCGCGGCTGGCCATGAAGGCGCCCTTGGCGTTCTGCTGGGCATGCGCGCTCACGAGCAGGCCTGATCCAGCGCGGATCGCACCCTGCGCGGTCGTAGCCAGCTCGGCACCGTGCCCGCGCGCCTTCCCGCGCGCGTTGTCGTCCTGCTGCTTGTGGTGTCCCAGGTGCAACCGGCTGCTGGCCTGAGTGGTGGCTAGGCTCGTGCTGCCCTGTCCGGGCGTGTCGTCGAAGACCAGCTGGTTGTAGCCGCCGTCGCCGCTCTGGCTCGCACTGAGTTCCTGGGTCTTGATGCCGGAAAAGACGGCGTTGTGCGCGTGCTCCTTGGCCTCCTTGCCTTCACCGGCGAACCAGGCCGGGGCGTTGCCGGTGGATTGGGCCGCACCTGCGGACTTCTCGTTGTGCTGGGCGTCGGTCTGGCCCGCGCCGTTGTAGAGCGCAGCAACGACCACCGGGCGGTCAATGTCGCCGTGGTGGAACTCCACCAGCACTTCCTGCCCCACGCGCGGCAGGGTGACCTGGCCCCAGTTGTCGCCCGCAGCGCCGGCCGCCACGCGCACCCAGGCGCCCAAGCGGTCAGAGGCAGGGGCGTTGTCCTGGCCATCGGCGCGGGGCTGTCTTGCGCTGGCGCCGCTGCCGCGCTGCCAGTGGAACTGCACCTTGATGCGGTGGTCGCGATCGGTGTGCACGGGAACGTTCTCACCCACGCCGATGACGATGGCGCTCTGGCTGCCATGCACGCTGGGCTTGGGGTGGATGCGCTGGCCGTGGCCGTCCACGCTCAGCGGCCGATAAGGAATGGCCGCGCGCACGGTGGCGAAGTCGTTGCGGTAGTGGGTGACGGTGTCGGGTTTGGCTGCGGCATTGCCGCTGTCTTGCCCGTTGTCGGCGTCACTCGCATCGAACACGGTGGCGATGTCCGGCAGGCCGAGACGTTCGCCAACACCGGCCTTGAGGTCTTCGTCAAAGTTGTTGCGTGCGATGTGGCGCACGGCCAGTACGGCGAAGCGGCGGTCCTCTTCGCTGTCCTTGTCGTGCTGCTCGTGGCCGCTCAGGGTGAAGGTGGTGGCGGGTGCCAGGGTGCGCACGGCGCTCTGGCCTTCGAAGCGCTTGTTGCGCAATTCGAGGGCCTGCAGGGCGTTGGACAGGAGGCGTTCGCCTTGGGCGGAGGTCTCCCAGCCGTAGGCGCCGGGGTCATCGCTCCACTGCAGGGTGCGGTGGCCTGCGCCTCGGCTTTGCTGCTGCACCGGCCTGGCGCTCACGCTCTTGTAGTCCCAGCTCTGCTGCGCGAGGCTGTTGGTCTGCAGCTGGCGGCTGCCGCGCCATTGCTGGATGGTGTCTTCGGTCTCACTCGCATCGGCGCGGTGAAAGCGGATGCTGGCCTGCGCATTGGCACGGAAGGCACCGTTGTGGTCGGCAATGACGAGGGTGTGGCTGCCGAGGTTGCCGTCCTTGCCGGTCGCATGTTCAAACCAGTAGCACAGGCCTTCTTCGGCCAGCAGGCGCACGACGAAGTCGAAGTCGCTCTCGTGGTACTGGGTGGTGATGCCGCGCACCGGATAGATGTCGCGCTGGGCGATTTCCCAGCGCCATTGCACGGCGAGCTTGCCTTGGCTCTGGTAGCGGGCGAACACGGCTTCGACGATGTCGAACACGCTCTGGTGCTGGAACAGGCAACTGTCCTGGCGATGGCGCAGGAACGCGAGCCAGGGCTCGATGACGATGCGGTAGCGGGCCATGCCACCGTTGCTCGAGATGCACTCGGCTTCGGTCACGTGGCCGTGGAAGGGGCGCAGTTCGGTGCGGCTCTGCGCGGTCTGCAAGTCCAGGCGCACGCCCTGGCCCATCAGGGTCTTGAGTTCGATGTGCGCGTCGTCGCTCAGCGCAGTGAGTTCGAAGCGGAAGCCGCCGTCGTCGAGAGACTCCACGCCATCGAGCCGTTCGGCCAGGAGCTTGTTGTCGCCCAGGGGCGTGTGCAGCACCAGCAACCGATCCTGCTGCGTCGTGCCCGCACGCAATTGCGCGCCGAGCGAAGCCGAATTGAAGTCCGTCATGTCTCTGGTTCTCCCTTTGACCCGAACCGCCGCAGCGCCTAGGTGATCCGGTAGCGGAACTCGCCGCTCTTGGCGCAGCTGGCCTTGATCTTCGCAAGCGGCGTCTCGTCGGCCATGCGCGTGAGCACGGCTTCCGCGATCTCGGGCAAGAGAGTGCCGTTCAGGATGTGATCGACATTGCGCGCGCCCGAATCCACCTCTGTGCAACGTGCGAGCACGGCCTCCACCAGCGCGTCGTCCCACTCGAACACCGCCTTGTGGTTGCTCGCGATGCGGTCGCGGATGCGGCCCAGCTTGAGCGCGATGATCTGCTCGAGCACCGCATCGGTGATCGGATAGAACGGCGCCACCTTCATGCGGCCGAGAAAGGCAGGCTTGAAGGCCTTCATGAGCACGGGGCGCAACGCCTCGGCCAGTGCGTCGGGCGCAGGACGCTCGTCGTCGGCCTTGTTCAGGCACGCCTGCATGATCTGCGACGAACCGATGTTCGAGGTGAGGATGATCAGCGTGTTGCGAAAGTCGATCTCGCGGCCCTCGGCGTCGTCCATCATGCCCTTGTCGAACACCTGGAAGAACATCTCCAGCACGTCGGGGTGCGCCTTCTCGACTTCGTCGAGCAGCACCACGCTGTAGGGCTGGCGGCGCACGGCTTCCGTCAGCACGCCGCCTTCGCCATAACCCACGTAGCCGGGCGGCGAGCCCTTCAGGCCCGAGACGCTGTGCGCCTCCTGGTACTCGCTCATGTTGATGGTGATGAGCTTCTTCTCGCCGCCATAAAGAATGTCGGCCAGCGCGAGCGCGGTCTCGGTCTTGCCGACGCCCGAGGGGCCGACGAACATGAACACGCCGCGCGGCTTGTTGGGGTCTTCCAGGCGCGCGCTGGCGGTGCGCACGCGCTGGGCCACGGCAGCGAGCGCGTGGTCCTGGCCGATCACGCGCTCGGCCAGCAGCGTGTCGAGCGCACGCACGGTCTTGATCTCGTCCTTGACCATGCGGCCGAGCGGCACGCCGGTCCAGGCCGAGACGATCTCGGCGACGACGTGGCCATCGACCTGCAGCGGCACCATCGGCGTGGTGCCTTGCAGGGCGCGCAACTCGGCGAGCAGTGCATCGAGCTGGTCGCGCTCGGGGTCGGCGGCAGCAGCGGTTTTCTTGCGGCCGGCGGCGCGGGCGGGTGCGGCCTTCTCCGTGGCTGCGGGCGCCTCTGCGGACTCGGCCTCTGCAGCCGACGTGTCGCGTTGCGCGCGCAGTGCGCGGATGCGTTCGACCAGCGCGTTCTCTTCGGCCAGGCGTTGCTGGCTCGCGGCCAACTCGGCCTGCAGCGCAGCCTTCTGGTCCGCCAGCTCGGCCAGTCGCGCTTCATGGCGTCCGCCGGCCGCGGTGTCGCGCACCAGCGCGGCGCTCTCGGCCTCGATGCGTTCGAGGCCGCGGTGGGCTTCCTCGATGAGTGCCGGTGTGGCACTCTGTCCGAGCGCCACTTTCGCGCAGGCAGTGTCGAGCACGCTCACCGCCTTGTCGGGGAGTTGGCGGCCGCTGATGTAGCGGTGCGACAGGCGCACGGCCTCGGTGATGGCTTCGTCGAGCACGCGGATGTTGAAGTGCTTCTCCATCAACGGCACCATGCCGCGCAGCATGGCGGCGGCCAGCGTTTCGCTGGGCTCTTCGACCTTCACGACCTGGAAGCGCCGCGCGAGCGCCGCGTCCTTCTCGAAGTATTTCTTGTATTCGCCCCAGGTGGTGGCGGCGATCGTGCGCAGCTCGCCGCGCGCGAGCGCGGGCTTCAGAAGATTGGCCGCGTCGCTCTGCCCGGCCTGGCCGCCCGCGCCGATCATGGTGTGGGCCTCGTCGATGAAGAGCACGATCGGATGCGGGCTCTTCTTCACTTCGGCAATCACGTTCTTCAGGCGGTTCTCGAACTCGCCCTTCACGCTCGCACCGGCCTGCAGGAGGCCCATGTCCAGCGTGTGCAGCGCCACGGCGCGCAGCGACTCGGGCACGTCCTGCGCGGCGATGCGCAGCGCGAGCCCCTCGACCACCGCCGTCTTGCCGACGCCGGCCTCGCCGGTGAGGATGGGGTTGTTCTGGCGCCGGCGCATCAGGATGTCGATGACCTGGCGGATCTCGGTGTCGCGGCCGATCACCGGGTCGAGTGCACCGTCTTTCGCGCGCTGCGTGAGGTTGGTGGTGAACTGGTCGAGTGCGGGCGTCTTGCCGGGCACGCCCGCGGCCAATGCATCGGCCGGTGGCTGCTGCGCGTCGCCTTCGGTGGCCGCGCCCGATGCACCGGCTTCGGTCGCTTCGCTCGAACCGTCGGTGAGCTTGTCGAAGTCGTGCTTCAGGTCTTCGAGGCGAATCTTCGCGAAGAGCGGCGAGCCGCGTTGTGCGAGTTGCGCCAGGTCGGGCTCGGTCAGCAGCGCGAGCAGCAGGTGGCCCGAGCGGATCTGCGCCACGTGCGCATCGAGCGAGGCGAGCAGCCACGCCTGCTGGAACAACTGCTGCAGATGCTGCGAGAACACGGGCGTGCGCGTATTGCCGTTCTTGAAGGTCTGGATCTCGCGCTCCAGGTCCGACTGGATCGCGGTCGCGCTGATGCGGTTGGCGCGCAGCACGCGCGCGAGGTCGTTGTCGGTCTGCTCGAGCAGGGCCAGGAACAGGTGCTCCAGATCCACTTCGTAGTGGCCGTTGGCAAGGCACAGGTTGGCGGCGCGCTGCGTGGCCATGCGTGCGCTGCCGTTGAGCTTGGTGATCAGTGTTTTCAGCGATGTGCTCATGAACGGTGGTTGTCTTCTGTCGGTCTTCTTCGTTGAAGGGTCACTGCCAACTGCTACTGCAGGGGCTGGAGTTCGTACTGGGTGTCGCTGCGGTCGCTCTCGGCCTCGCCGGTGGAGATGAAGCTGTCCCACCCGAGGTGGCTGCCGCCGCCGTCGCTCAGCTGTACGGCGGCAACTTCCTCGCGCGCGAGGATCAGGCGCACTTCGTACTCGCAGGTCACGCCCGCGAGCAGTGCCAGCATTTTTTCGAGCGCCTTCGCATGCGCGCGGCCCGGAAAGAATTCGCGCAGCGCGCTGCGATTGAGCGGGCCGATCCACAGGCGGATGCGCAGGTCGCGCTGCCAGATGCGTTCGCCCGCCATCGCGTTCTGCCCGAGGCTCACATTGCCCTCGCCGAGCCTGGAGCGCTGCTGCACGGGCATGTCGTACCACTTGCCGAGGAACTGCTCGATGCGGATGTTGCTGCGGAAGTAGTCCGACAGCACGCGCTGCAGGTAGGCGGCCGACATCGGCCGGTGGCGCACCGCAGCCGCATAGCCGGCCACGGTTTCGTCGAACACCGTGCCCGTGCCGTCGGTGAGCGGATCGCGCTGGGCCGTGTGTTCGAGCCCCGCCATCGACAGCAGCACCGGCAGGTAGGCGCGGCTGCGCTCATGCTCGTAGTGCAGCGGCAGGCGGTACTTGCGCCACGCTGCGTAGAAAAGCGCGGTGGCGCGGTTGGTGAACACGTCCAGGAACGCGCGCGCCGAGCTGTCGCGCAAGTGCTGCTCGCGGCGCATCAGCATCTCGGTGTAGACGATGGGCAAGGCGCCCGACACGCCCAGCATGCCGAATGAAGCGGGCGTGAGCTCGATGCGCCCGAGCCCGTGCACATCGTCGCCCTGCGCCGGCGGCTCGCACAACTCGGCGCTCGACACCAGCTGGCCCGCCGCATCGCGCACCGCCAGCGCCTCGATCTCGCTAGGCGGGAAGGTGAGGCTCATCGAGCTGCGAAAGCGCAGCCAGCGCGGCACCATGCGCTCGCCGGGCACCAGGCGATGGTGCACATCGCGCTCCTGGCGGCGCAGCAGCACGAGCTCGAGCAGCCGCACCGCCTGGAAGAACTCGAAGCGGTACGGTTCGCACAGCAGCCGGTCGGCTACAGCAGGATCGATTCGCCGCTGCGGGGTTTGCATCGCACCAGCTCCTCCTTGTCGCGCGCCGAAACGATCACCAGTTGGGTGAAGCTGTTCAGGTGCACATAGAGACCGAAGAAATGATCCATCACGCGCGCAAAGGCCTGCAGGCTGCTGCCGACGAAGCCCGCTTCGTCGACCGTGAGCTTCAGCTCGATGCCGCGCACGAAGGTGGCGAAAGGCTTGCCCGGCAGCCACTGCGTGGTGGCCTGCTGGTCGATGCCGGTGATGGCCTCGATCTGCCGCGCCGACACGGCCGAGCGGCCGAGGTCGTACAGGCGCAGCATCTCCTTGAGCGCCGGCAACCCGCTGGTGGCCAGCGACAGATGATTGAGCGACAGGTGCGACACCAGCCGCCATTGCACGCCCTTGCCGCGCGGCATGCGCAGCGTCTGCGTCGGGCGGCGCAGCATGCGGATCGAGCGCGCCACCGAGTTGCCTTCGATGAACAGGTCGCCGCCCGGCAGGCCGAAGGCCAGCGAATGCGGCAGGTCGCGGTTGGTACAGGTGAGGTCGATGCTCAACGTTTCCGTTTGCGGCAGCGAAGGCTGGAAGTCGATGTCGACGATCGAAAGCTCGGTCTCGTAGCCCGGGCTGCGCTGCGCCACCAGTTCATTGCGTCGCGCGAACCAGTAGTGCTCGGCCTCCTTCGGATGCTCGCCGTGATGCAGCGAGTAGAAGGGCCGGAACTCGATGTAGGCGTCGCCCTCGGCGGTCTGCTTCACGAGCTTGACCGAGTCGATGCTGTAGACCTCGAAGCCGAAGGCCCGGCGCGCATCGGCCACCACCGGATACGCGGCCGCGGCATGCGTGACGCGGATCGGATCGCTGCGCTGCTTGAAGAGGTTGATGACCGGCGTGCAGCCCAGCCGCAGATTGCGGCTGGAGACGCCTTCGAGCAGCCGCGCCGCGGGCGAATCGGCGCGCACGCCGGTCATCACGAGGTGCAGCGTGATCGAGCGGCACGAGCCGATGTGGCGCAGCGCGTTCGCCAGGTCGATGTCGACGAAGTTGAACTTCTCGGGAAACGCGAAGTACTCGCTCAGCAGGCGGTAGGCGGGATGCGATCGCGGCGGCAGTTCGATGAGCGCATCGGCCTCGTCGAAGCCGACCGGGTGCAGCGCCTCGCCCTGCACCTGCGTCCATTTGCCGCTGCGTTCGGGCTCGACGAAGACGGCGGCCGTCTTCAGGAAGATCGCATCGGCCAGCGCGGTGGCGAGCGAGGGCTCGGCATCGATGAAGGTGCGAAGGCGCGCCATGGTGAGCGCGAGCGTGCCGAGCGACTTCTGTTCGCCCGTGGCTTCGAGCGTGATCGACAGGCACCCCGTGGCGTTGCGCGGCAACGAGGCATGCGCGGGCGCATTGACCACCGAATGGAACACCACGTTGGACACCTGCACGGCCGCCAGCGTCACGTCGTAGACGCTGCGGAAGCGGCACGCGCCGCCGCGCACCGGCTGCGAGGTGAGCTCGGTGCCGCGCGCGATGGTGACGGGCTTGCTCAGCTTCGCGAGCGCCGCGCCGCCGGCGTCGAACTGCGCGATCGAGCAGGAAGGAAAGGGCCGCAGGTAATGCGGGTACAGCACCTCGAGCAACGCTTCGGTGAGCTCGGGGTAGTCGTCGTCGAGCTTCTTGCTGATGCGCGCGGTGAGCAGCGCGAACGACTGGATCATCCGCTCGACGTGCGGGTCTTCGCTGCTGTCGGCCGAGATGGCCAGGCGCGCCGCGATCTTCGGGTAGCCCTTGGCGAACTCCTGCGAGTAGCTGCGCAGGAAGGCGAGCTCGCGTTCGTAGAAGGGCAGCAATTCGTCCATGGTGTCCTAGGCGGCGATACGGCTCTTGCCCGTGCCGCGCGTGATCGAGTACTGCAGCGTCGTGGGCTGCAGCATCGCGTCAAAGTTCACCGGCTCGGCGAGCTCGGGCAGCACGAGCAGGGCGGTGATTCCGAAATAGAGCATGTTGGTGCTGGTCTGGCCATCCACCTCCAGCGTCACCACGACATCGCGCAGCCGCGACTCGTGGCGGGCAATGGCCTGCTCCAGGGAGCGGCAGATGAACGAGCGGTCGTAGTGGCTCGCGAGGCTCAGGCCCGAGAAATCGCTCAGGCCGTAGGTCATGACGGAGCGACGGCACTCGGGAAACGACTCGAGCTTCGCGTCGTTGAAGACCATGCGCGTGTTGAGCAAGGATTCGAGATCGCGCGCGACCATGTTCTTGACCTCTTCGAGCGACAGGTGCCGAAGCACCGGCGAAGCCGGTCCGCGCCAATCGTCATCGAACAGTTTGTCGAGCAAGCCCGGTTCGAATCCATTCATGGGTCTCTCGCCTCGTGCTTTGGATATCGGGCATGGGCGCCGCGCGTGGGCGCGGCGCCAAAAAGAAACCGCGGCCTCGCGCCGCGGTCGACATTGCCCGAAGGGCGTCAGACCGAGTAGGTCTTGTCGTTCTTGGTCAGGCTCCAGGCGCCTTGCGAGTTGCCGCCCTGATTGCCGCCGATCTTCTGTTGCGTGTACTTCCACTGCACCGCGGCGTACTTCAGCGAGAAGGTCTCGCTCGGCACGCTGGCCACGTCGTTGCTCACGACCTTCGGGTTCACGCTGGCGATCAGCACGTACTTGAGCTTGATCTCCATGTACTGCACGCGCTTGCCTTCGCCGTCGGCGCGATAGAACTGCACGGTCACCTCGTCGAAGGTGGTGCCGCCCGAAGCGTGCTGGTACAGCAGCGGGCTGACCACGTCCATGTCCTTGGTGAAGATCATTTCGCCGTGCTCGCAGCGCTCGGCGGTGTGGCCGCCGGCGGTCGATGCAGTGGCCGAACGCGGCTGCACGATGCTGTGCTGCCACGAGCTGACTTCGACCCAGTCCTTGTGGTCCTTGTCCTGCGACTCGCCGTTGATGGCCGGGCTGCCGAACTTGACGTAGATATCTTTCATGTTTCTTCCCCTTCTTGATTGATTGAATGACAGTTAACGTGTTGATGCACGGCCCTTCGGCCGCGCGTCCGATCCGCCTCTTCTTACTTGTTCACTGACTTCGGCAGATCGGCGACCAAGCGCAGTGAAATCGATAGCTCATCCAGTTGGAAGTGCGGGCGCAGGAAGGCAACCGCACGGTAGACACCAGGCCGGCCGGGCACTTCGCCCACCTGGATCGACGCTTCCCGCAGGGGGAATTGCGCCTTCTGTTCCTGCGTCGCGTTGTCGTCGAGCAGCACGTACTGCGCGATCCAGCGGTTGAGGAACTGTTCGACGTTGTGTGCCGAGGCAAAGCTGCCGATCTTGTCGCGCATCATGGCCTTGAGGTAGTGCGCGATACGGGACACGGAGAAGATGTACTGCAGCTGCGCCGAGAGCACCGCGTTGGCGTTGGCGCTGTCGGTGTTGTACTTCTTGGGCTTCTGCAGCGACTGCGCACCGAAGAAGGCCGCGTAGTCGGAGTTCTTGCAGTGCACGAGCGGAATGAAGCCCAGGTCGCTCAGCTCCTTCTCGCGCCGGTCGGTGATGGCGATCTCGGTCGGGCACTTGAGGGCGATCTCGCCCTCGTCGGTCTTGAAGGTGTGCGTGGGCAGGTCTTCGACCAAGCCACCGCCTTCCACGCCGCGGATCGCGGCGCACCAGCCGAAGTCGTCGAACGCGGCCGTCAGGCGCGTGGCGAAGGCCCAGGCGGCGTTGCACCAGAGGTACTTGGAGTGGTCGGTGCCGTCGACGTCTTCCACGAAGTTGAAGCTGTCGACCACCGTGCCTTCGCGCGGGTGGTACGGCAAGCGGCCGAGAAAGCGCGGCAGCGTGAGGCCCACGTAGCGCGAGTCTTCCGAATCGCGGAACGACTTCCACTTGGCGTATTCGACGGTGTCGAACACCTTGGCCATGTCCCGCGGCTTGCCCAGGTCGTCGAAGCTCTCCAGGCCCAGCAGCTCGGGCGAGGCGGCACCGATGAAGGGCGCGTGCGCGGCAGCCGCCACGTGCGCCATCTGGTCGAGGAAGTACATGTCTTCCGGCTGGCGCGTGACGGCGAAGTCGCCGACCAATGCGCCGAACGGTGCACCGCCGAAGGTGCCGAATTCTTCTTCGTAGACCTTCTTGAACATCGCGCTCTGGTCGAACTCGACGGCGGCCTTGAAGTCGCGGATCAGGTCACGCTTGGTGGCGTTGATGACCTTGATCTTGAGCATCGTGCCGGTGGGCGTTTCCTTCACGAGATATTCGAGGCCGCGCCAGGTGCTCTCGAGCTTCTGGAACTCGGGCGCGTGCATCACGGCGCTCAGCTGCGCGGAGATGAGGGCATCGAGGTCGGCCACGCGGGCGTCGATCATGGCCGAGACGTTGTCGGAGACGATCACCGAGCCTTCGAGCACCTGGCTGACCAGTTCGCCGATGAGGTCCTTGGCGCGGGTGTGCTCGGCGTCGGACTTGGCGACCTTGCTCTTCTCGACGATCTGGTCGAGCAGGTCGACCGAAGCCTCGGGCGAGGCGGCACCGCTCGATGCCGATAGTGCTTGCGCAGTCATGTTCAGCTTCCGTCCTTCTTGCCGGCGCCTTGCCCCAGGCGCTGGAGTTGCTCGGTGTTATTCAGCACGTCGGCCAGCAGGTCTTCGAGCTTGCTGTTGCCGGCCATCTTGTTGCGCAGGTCCGCCAGCTTGGTGCGCGCGTCGAGCAGGCGTTTGAGCGGCTCGATCTGGTCGACCACGGCCTCGGGCGAGAAGGCGTCCATCGAGTTGAAGGTGAGATCGACGGCGAAGGTGCCGCCGCGCTGGTCGAGCTTGTTCTCCACCTGGTAGGCCGCGCGCGGGGCCAGGCCCTTCATGACGTCGTCCAGGTTGTCGCGGTCGACATTGACGAACTTGCGGTCCTTCAGCTTGGGCTGCTCCACCTCGGACTGGCCAGCCAGGTCGGCGACCACCCCAACGACGAACGGCAATTCCTTTTTCTCGATGGCGTCACCGAGTTCCACGTCGTACGTGAGTTGCACGCGCGGCGGGCGCACTTTCTGAAGGCGCTTTTGCACACTCTGTCTTTTGGTCGCCATGACTTCAATACCTTCCGAATAAGACTGCGAGACGAATTACTACTTTGTGCGTCTTATTGCGAGAACGCACACAATTAAATTAATACTTTGGTTTTGCGAAAAACAATTCAATGCGCCAAAAGACTTACTTGAGCGCGTCGAACGGATTGGCGCTTCCTCCCGCGCGCGGCGCAGCGGCAGGTGCGGGCGCCGGACGCGCCGCTGGTGCAGGTGTCGGGCGTGCGGCAGCGACCGGGGTGGGCTGCGAAGCAGTCGGCGTCGACGTCGACGCCGAGGGGGCTGGCGCAGCGGGGGCCGGATTGGTGGCCACGGGGCGGCGCACGGTCGGCTTGGCGTCGGAGCCGGTCGGCACCAGCACGGACAGGCCGAGGGTTTCGCGCAGCAACGCGGCGAGCCGGTAGGCGTCGGCATTGACGTCGCCGCTCAGGGTGCTGTCCTTGCCCAAGTCCTCGATGGAACGGGCCGCCAGACGCAGGCCGCCCACGGCGGTGATGCTCTTGGCCTGACGGCTGGAGGGATCGCGACGCAGCGTTTCCTCGGCGGACGAGATGGCCAGGCTGTAGCGGCCTTCATTGAAGTAGATCTGCGCGATGCGCGACCACGGCTCGCCGCGGGTCGGGTTGTCGGTGGCGATCTTCTGGTACTGGCGGATGGCGGCGGACTTGTCGCCGGTGGCTGCGGCTGCAGCGGCGTCGGCATCGGCCAAGCTCTTGTTGAAGGCATCTGCGGACTGCGCCACCGCAGCGTCCGGTGTGGTGGTGCAACCCGACAGAAAGCTGGTGGCTGCAATGGCACCAGCAATCATCGTGTAAGTCATGTACTTTCGAATCAACACAATCCCTCCGCTTGGATCTGACTTTTTTTGGCCGGTCGCACTCATTGATGAGGTTGCGGCCAATGGACAATACACGATACTACATATTGGTTTACGTTTGAATAACTAAAGTCACGTAACCCAAACTGCTTAATTCAGAAACGGCACGGCTAAATATTTAAGCCTAATGACAACCAATCGAATTCAGCTACATCAGCAGTCCTAATGAAAATACCAGTCACAATTAGCGCGCTGCTGATGACGCTGATGCTCGGCGGATGCAGTTCCCCGGCCCTCACGATCGCCAACATCGCCCTGGAGGCCAGCGGCCTGAAGAAGCCCGAGTTGCCCGAGTCGCAAAAGCCGCCGCGCAAGGTGTCGATGTCGATCGCCGCGGGCAAGAACCTCAACGCCGACAGCCGCAACCGCCCGCTCGCCGTGGTGGTGCGCATCTACAAGCTGAAGGAAACCACTGGGTTCTACCAGTCGTCATTCGACGCCTTCGTCACCCCCGGACGCGACAAGACGCAGCTGGGCGACGACCTCGTCGAGAGCCGCGAGATCACGCTGATTCCCGACCAGCAATACACCTGGACCGAGACCGTGCCGCGCACAGCCAACGCGGTGGGCGTGGTGGTGTTGTTCCACTCGCCCGATGCACAGCGCTGGCGCTTCGCCTTCAACGCGGCGGATGCGGAAAAGACCGGCATCGTGATGGGCGCGCACGCCTGTGCGCTGACCGTGACGCAGGGCGCGGTGGTCGGCCAGCAGAATGCACAGGGCGGCGCCGCGACCGGCAGCGCACTCAACCTGCTGGGCCCGGTGACATGCCGGCCCTCGCCGACGTGATGTGCCTGATGCGCCCGCAGCGCTTGTCCACGAGCAAACTACGATGCGATACTGCCGAAAAATCAAGGGGAGCTGATCCGACGTGAGCTATGCCGCCAAGGTCCTCTGGGGAGAGGGCTTGTTTCTACGCCCCCAGCATTTCCAGCGCCAGGACGCGTACCACGAGGCGCGCCTGCGTGCCACGGCGCAGACGCTGCATCCATACTTCTGGGGCGTGCGCTCCATCAGCTTCGACCTGGACGCGCTCGCGAGCGGCATGCTCCGCGCCTCGCAGTTGTCGCTGGTCTTTCCTGATGGCGAGCCCTACTCGGCGCCGCAGGCTGACGCACTGCCCCCGCCCATCTCGCTCGACACGCTCAACCCGGGCCAGAACGAGATCACCTTCTACCTGGTGCTGCATCCGGTGAAGGAACTGGGCAAGAACTACACCGACCCCAACGAAGAAGGCTTTGCCGCGCGCTACACGAGCGACGCGACGCAATCGCTCGACCTCTACACGAACGCGGTGAGCGCCGAGGTGGTGTTCCTGCGCAAGAGCGTGAAGCTCCTGGCCGACACCGAGCCGCGCGAGCAGTTCGTGTCGATCCCGGTGATCCGCATCCGCCGCACCGCCGCGGGCGGCTTCGAGATCGACCGCAGCTTCGTGCCGCCGTGCACCTCCATCGATGCCTCGGCCACCATCTTCCAGCAACTGCGCCGCCTGCTCGACGTGCTGCAGGCCAAGGTCAACTCGCTCTACGGCATCCACCGCGAGCCGAGCAAGAACATCATCGAGTTCCGCTCGGGCGACATCGCCTCGTTCTGGCTGCTGCACACGGCTAACTCGGCCTTTGCCTCGCTCTCGCACCTGTTCCATCACCCGTCGCTGCATCCGGAGCGGCTGTTCCAGGAACTGCTGAGCCTGGCCGGCGCGCTGATGACCTTCGCGAAGACCTATTCGCTCAACGACCTGCCGGTGTACGACCACGAGAAGCCGGGCCCCGCCTTCGCCGAGCTCGACCGCATCGTGCGCGACCTGCTCGACACGGTGATCTCGACGCGCTACTTCGCGATCGCGCTCACCGAGACGCGCAACGCCTTCTACCTCGGGCGCCTGGATTCCGGAAAGATCGACGAGAAGACGGTGTTCTACATGTCGGTCACCGCCAGCATGCCGGCCGCCGAACTGGCAGAGGCGGTGCCTCAGCGCTTCAAGATCGGCGCGCCCGAAGACGTCGACAAGCTGGTGCTTTCGGCCATGCCGGGCGTGCGCATCGTCTACGCGCCGCAGGTGCCGCCGGCCATTCCGATCCGCGCGGGCGCCTGCTATTTCTCCATCGACAGCAAGAGCCAGCTGTACGACCGCATGCTGCAGGCGCAGAGCGTCACCATCTATGCGCCGGCCGGCATCCCCGACATGCAGCTCGAACTGATTGCCGTGACCGGCTGATCCCCTGATCGCAATGAACACCACCATCAACAAGGCCCCCTCCCTGCTCGGCGCCGACGCACCCGCCGCGTCGTTCACGCCGACGGGCGCTGCCCCCGACGCCGACGCGAGCCTGCTCGACCTGCTGTACGACGGCTTCGTGATGCTGTTCCTGCTGAAGAAGAAGCAGCAACCCGCCACCACCGAGCAGTTCCTCGCCGGCATCCGCAACTACCTGGGTGAGTTCGAGCGCAATGCACGCAAGCTCGACGCGACGGCCGAGCAGATCCACGCAGCGAAGTACGCCTTCTGCGCGACCATCGACGAGTTCGTGCTCTCGGCGCCCGAGTTCGCGATCCGCTCCGAGTGGGAACGCCGGCCGCTGCAGCTCACGCTGTTCGGCGACCAGCTGGCCGGCGAGAACTTCTTCAACATGCTCGAGGTCGAGCGGGCACACGGCGCCGCGCGCATCCAGACGCTCGAGGTGTTCTACATGTGCCTGCTGCTGGGCTTCCAGGGCAAGTACGCCATCGATGGCACCGAGAAGCTGGCCTACCTCACGGCGCGCGTGGGCGACGAGATCGCCAATGCCCGCGGCAAGCGCACGCCCTTCGCGCCGCACTGGCCGCTGCCCGACCTGATCTCGCACTCGCTCAAGCGCGAGGCGCCGCAATGGGTGGTGGCCGCGCTGTTCGCGTTGATCGGCCTCTTGGGCTTCATCGGCCTGTCGGCGCACCTGGGCAGCACGACGCAGGGCACGCTCGCGAGCTACCAGGACATCGTGAAGCTCGGCCCGCGCCAGGCCAACCTGACCATCTCGCTGCCATGACGACGCGGCTCGACCTCCCGGCCCTGCTGGCCCCGATCTCGGAAGCCTCGCCCTGCGGCGAGGACATGCTGTTCTCGCGGCAGTTCGACGCCATTCAAGAGGCGCGCAAGCACGATGACCCGTCGCTCGAACAGGGCGAGTGGGTCATCGAGCTGAAGGAAGCCAACTGGCCTTTCGTGATTTCCGAGTGCGAGAAGCTGCTGCGCGAATCCACCAAGGACCTGCGGCTGGCCGTGTGGCTCACCGATGCGGCCGCCAGCCAGCGCGGCTTCGAGGGCCTGGCCGACGGCTACCGCCTGCTCACCGGCCTGTGCCGGCAGTACTGGGACCAACTGCACCCGCTGCCCGAGGGCGGCGACATCGAGATGCGCGTGGGCAACGTCACGTGGCTGATCGGGCGTTCGGTCGAGTTGCTGCAGCGCGCGCCGATCGTGAGCGACGCCAGCACCGGCTACGGCGCACTGGTCTGGGAGACCGCACTCGCGCTCGACCAGAGCATCCGCCGCACGCCCGCGCAGGCCGACGAGCTGCAGCGCAACAAGGTGACGGTCGAGCAGTTCGACCGCATCCGCCGCGCCACGCCGGCGAAGTTCTTTCAGAAGACACACCGCGATGTGCAGGCCTGCGAACAGGCGCTGGCCGAATTCGAGGCCGTGTTCGACGAACGCACCGCTTCCAATGGCCCGAGCTTCCGTGCCGCCAAGGACGCGGCTGCGGCCATCCGCCAGACGGTCGAGCGCTTCGCGCGCGAAGCCGGCGTGCCGATGGACAGCGGTGCACCGACGGCAGCTGCAGCGGCACCGGCCACCGGTACGCCCGCGCCCTCGCGCATCGAGCCGGTGTTCGATGCCGTGGTGCCGCACCATCACGCGCCGGCAGCGGCACCCATCGCGCTGCCGCCCGGCATCCACAGCCGCGCACAGGCCATCGCCCAGCTCAAGGAAGTGGCAGCGTATTTCGAGAAGACCGAGCCCTCGAGCCCCGCCGCCTACATGGCGAACAAGGCCGCGCGCTGGGCCGACATGCCGCTGCATGCGTGGCTGCGCAACGTGATCAAGAACGAGCAGGAACTGGCCCAGCTGGTGGACCTGCTCGACCTGCCCAAGAGCGACGACGAGTCGCGCTGAGCAAGCCGCGAACGCGAGTCGCCAAGCGCCTGATCGTCAGGTGCGCCCGACGCGGAACTCGATGCGCCGGTTGCGGGAGCGCCCTTCGTCGGTCGCGTTGTTCGCCACAGGCTGGTCCGGGCCGACGCCCGAGGTCGTGAGCGTCATCGGATCGATCCCCTTGCCCACCAGGTAGCCCTTCACCGCCTCGGCGCGCGACTGGCTCAGCGCCAGGTTCGACGCCCGGCTGCCGGCGTTGTCGGTGTGGCCGATGACCGCCACCGACTTGTTCGTGAGCTTCTGCAGGATCGGCGCCATCTCGTCGAGGATGTCGCGGCCCTTGCGCGTGAGCGTGGCGCTGCCCAGTTCGAACTCGATGGTCCGGTTGGCCAGCGCCTGGTCGACCGTGATCTGCTCGGACACCGGCACGCGCAGGCTGTTCTTGATGGTGTAGGTCGGGTTGAGCGAATTGGCCATGTCGCTCACGATCTTCTGGCGCAGCGCCTCGTTGCCGACCTCGCCGCTCAGCGCCATCTGCGTGCCCTCGATCTGGAACTGTCCGCGATGGATGTCCTTGAGCGCGGGCGTGATCAGACGCTGCACGTTGGCTGCCCAGTTGGCCGGCATGCTCACGGTGTTCACCACCTCGATCTTGTCGATGACGCCGCTCGGGCCGTAGATGCGGCGCAACGCCTCGATGACGGCGACGCGCGTGGCCTCGTCGGGCACCTGCCCGCCGGCCACGACCTGCTCACCCTTGCCGGCGGCCGCGGGCGTGGTTTCGACCAGGGCGCCGGGGGCGCCTGCCGTCTGGGCCTGCACGGCGCCGACGAATGCGAGGCCCAGGGCCAGCGACAGAACGCGCAAATAACTTTTCATGACCGTGTCATTCCCCGATGAAGACTTCGCGAAAAGCCGTGAGCACGATGTCCAGCGGCAGCTGCGGCTGGTCGAGGTAGCTCACCAGCTTGAACATCGCGTAGTTGCTGTGGATGGTGTCCTCGACCCACTCCGGGTTGTCGATGTCGATGTTGTGCTCGGTGTAGACCTGCGGATGCCACACGCTCTGCAGACTGCGCGGCGACAGGCCATTGAAGCCGATCACCAGGCGCGAGCGGCCGTCGATCTCGGTGGCCATCAGCACCAGCTCGAAATCGGCCTTGGCGAGGAACTGCGACACCAGCTCGAGCCAGAAGGTGGCGATCAGCGATCGGTCGACCGGATCGCGCGGCAGCGGCAGCGTGAGTCCTTTCTCGAGGTGCGACACCGCGCTGGCCATCACCGGTTGCAGCAGGAGGCCCATCGCCAGGATGGCGCGGCGCAGCGACACCTTGTGGCCGTCGAAGTTGAGCATCTGCTCGATGCGCAGCAAGCTCGTGTCGCGCGTGAAGGCCGCATAGGCCGCGCGCGAGGCCGACTTCTTGAAACCCGTCTCGATGGCCGGATCGAGCGCCTCGAAGCGCTTCAGTTCGCTGTCGAGGTCGGTGCCTTCGGTGAGCGCGTTGACCTGCACCGCAATGCGGTCCCAGTAGGGACCGATCAGCATCGGCGCACCGCGCATGAAGTCAAGCGCCTCGTCGACTTCCACCGAGGTGGCCGCGAGGAACGGATAGCGGCGCGACGACTCGTCGCGGCTCGCCTTCAGGTGCCCCGCGATGGCCACGCGGCTGCGCGAGCCGAGGCAGACGAAATGGATCGGCGCCGCGTTGTCGTAGATGATCTTCCAGCGCGGGTCTTCCGACAGCATCTCCATGGTCTGCGACAGCCAGTTGTCGAACACCTTGATGAGCTGCGGGTTGTAGAGCCCCTTCACGAAATCGCCGCGGCCGGGCAACTTGCCGAAGTAGCACAGCTGTTGTGTCTGCAACGCGCTCATTTGCCGACTCCCTGTGCCGGTGCCGTTGTCGCAGGCGTTGCGCGCGATGCCGCGGGCACGCCGATCTCAGCCACCGACGACGGCAGCACGGTGCCGCGCAGCCCCTTGCCCTGCGGCGAATCGTTGGTCGGGCCGCTCTGCGTGTTCTGGACCACGCGCAGCTTGACGGTCACGCTCGCGTTGTCGCGCGCCCAGGTGAGCTCGAAGCTGCCGTCGGGCAGCTTGGTGCGCTGGGCCGTGCTCAGCAGGCGTTCCAGCCCGAAGTTGCCCGGCTCGTTGATCAGCTCGACAGTGCGCCCGTCGAAGGTGACGGCCGTGATCCGCGCGCCCGGCGAGCCCTGTGCGTTGGGCCAGACGAAGTTGGACCACTGCGGCGGCGTGTTCCGGTAGCGCAGCTGCTGGCCGTCGATTTCCACCATGTACTCCGTCAGGCCCGACACGGGCTGCGGCAGGATCTGGAACAGCGTCTGCGGTTGTGCGGCACTGCCGCCGCCGGCCGCGGCGCCCGAAAGCGGCGCCACCCATTGCGAGAAACCGTTCACGAAATCGGGGCTCAGCGTGAGGCCCTGGTCGCCCCAGGCGCGCGGCGAGAGCAGATCGCCGCGGCGGATGACCAGCGAGCCCAGCGTCGTCGTCACGAACTTGCCGATGGCGCCTTCCGGTCCGAAGAACTGCGCGATCTCTGCCGGCGAGGCCTCGATCTTCGCGCCCGCGGCGAACGGGTACTTGGTCGCGAGCGACTGCTGGAACGGCTGGTGGACCTGCGCGCTCCAGATCTTGTTGACCTCCACCGCCGTCGGCTGGATCGTCACCGCATAGGCCTGCAGGAGCGGCCGCACCAGCAGGGGCCGCAGGGCTTGGCGCTGCGACGCGTCCATACCCGTGAGCATCTGCTCGTCGACGTACTTGAGCGCATCGGCCAATTCGGAGCCGTTGCCCTCCAGCGTCTGCTGCATGAGCTGGCGCGCACCCGGTCCGGGGTCGCCCTGGTTCTTGATCTGGTTGAAGCGGCCGCGCAGCTTCGACAGCGTGGCGAGGTAGCCGCGCAGGAGCGAAGTGTTGTCGCGCTCGACCACCAGGCGCGCAACGCCCGCGAACTCCCGGCCGATCGGGCCCATCGGAATTTCGGTGCGGTTGCCGCTCGCATCGATGTTCACGTTGACCTGCGACGGCGTGGCGCGGCTGAAGAGGTTCTTGAACCAGTTGAGCGCCCCGGTGCGCGCCTGCTGCAGGCCCGCGTTGACCAGCGAGGGGTTGTCCCACGAGGTCTGGTCGTAGACGGTGTCGAAGACCTTGCGGATCGGCGAGTTCTGCGGATCGCCCAAGAGGTTCATCGCCACCACGGCCTGCTCGAAGCTGCCCATGTCCTTGACCGCGATGCCCTGCAGGAAGCGCTGCCACTCCTTGGCGTACTCCAGCTTGTACATGGTGGCCAGCGTCTTGCGGATCTGCTCGGGGCTGCCTTCGAGCGTCAGGTCGTCGTTGCCCGCGACGTTGAGCACCCAGTCCTTGCTCGATGTTTCCTTGTTGGCGGCATCGCGGATCGCATCGTCCACGTACTGCTGCCAGGCTTCGCGCGTGAACGCACCCGAGATGGCGACGCTGCCGGCGATGGTGCCTTCGCTCTCGGCGCCGGCCGTCGCACCCAGGATGCGCGCCACCGTCATCGGTGCGAAGCGCGTCGATGCGCGTGCCTTGATCTCGGCATAGACCCGCTCACGCGCCGGCATGCCGCGCACCACGCGGCGCAGGTTGTCGCGCGTCTGCTCGACCAATGCGAGGTTGGTGTCGGCCAGCGCGGGCCAGTTGTCGTCGCCCACGCGGCGCAGGTAGAAGGTGATCATGCGCTCGGCATCGCGAATGACCGCGGCGCGCGGCATGTCGCCGCGGTTGCTCTCGAGCCAGCCGCGCCAGAAGCGCGAGATCTGGTCGCTCAGGTGCGCGGTCTCCACCTGCCGCTTGTCGGACATCATGAGGTACGTCTTGAGCGCGTTGTAGGCGTCCTGCACATCGGCCGGCGACGAGCCCGCATACAGGCCACCGCTCTCCGCGGCCGGCGGCGCCGCCGGCGTGGCGGCCGAGACCGCGACCGGCGCGGCCGGATTGCCCGCGGCATCGGCACGCTTCAGGCGCTCCGGATGCGCGTTGACCTCGCGCAGGAACGCTTGCAGGTTGTCGGATACCGGCGCGAGCATCAGCTGCTTGACGCCGCCGTAGTACTCGGCAACGAGCTTGTCTTCGAGCTGGTTGCCCTGGTAGAGGCCGAGCGAGAGCGACAGCGGCCGGTCGTTGCGGAATTTCTCGAGCTGCTCGATGCGGTCCTGCAGGATGCCCAGCGCCTCGAAGCGCGTGCGCAGCCCGTTGTCGCTGGCCTGCAGCTTGACCACCTTGTCGAGGTCGGCCTGCACGTTCTCCACCAGTTGCCGGTTGCCCAGGTACGACCAGGTCCACCCGCCGAGCAAAAGCCCCAGCACGGCGACGAAGGC
Organism: Variovorax sp. RKNM96; assembly: GCF_017161115.1. Lineage (GTDB taxonomy): Bacteria > Pseudomonadota > Gammaproteobacteria > Burkholderiales > Burkholderiaceae_C > Variovorax. The sequence continues at coordinate 6,622,896 of NZ_CP046508.1, forward strand.
GAAGAAACTCACGTAGCGCACGCGCGCCTTCACCGGGCTGGAGAACTGCCGCACCGTCTTCTTGTCGGCAAAGATCACCTTGGAGAACAGGTCGCGCAGGAAGAATCCGTTCTGCGAATAGATCTCCTTGGACTTGGTGGCCGCGTTGTTCAGCGTGAGCCCGAAGCGCTTGGCGATGCGCTCGGTCGAGAGGCTGCGCATCGTGCCCTCTTGCAATGCGCTGGTGAAGTAGAAGCCGCGGAACACCGGCTTGTGCTGGAACGGGTTGCTCTCGAACAACGTGGCCAGGAAGGCGCGCAGCGCGGGCTTGATGGCCGCGAATTCGAGCGGAAAGATCAGGAGTTCGGGCGACGGGTCGCTGCCGCGGTGGCTCGCGAAATGCGAGACGCTGATTTCCTTCAGGCCCAGGTAGAGCTCGTCGAAACGCTTGTCGAACAGGGCGACGGCGTCCTGCTTCTCGTCGCCGTCGTAAGGCAGCGATGCGCCCCACACGCGGTCGCGCTCCATCTTGTCGCTGTCGCCGAAAAACTCCGCAAAGCCGGTGATCAGGTCGGCCTTGGTGAACATCACGTAGACCGGCGCGAACACCTCGAGCCGCTCGGTCAGCTCCTGCATGCGCTGGCGCAGATTCTTCGCGAGCTGGATCGCGAAGTCGGGCCGGCTGCCGATCAGCTCGGGAATGCTCGCCGTGATGATGATCCCGTTGATCGGCGCCTTCGGCCGGTACTTCTTGAGCAGGTCGAGAAAGCCGAACCACTCCTTGCGGTCTTCCTGGTGAATGGAATAACGGCCCGCAGTGTCGAGCACGATGCCTTCGGTGGTGAAGAACCAGTCGCAGTTGCGCGTGCCGCCGATGCCCTGGATCACCGCGTTGCCCTTGTCGGCGAACGGGAACTGCAGGCCCGAATTCAGGATGGCGCTGCTCTTGCCCGCCGCCGGATTGCCGATGACCATGTACCAGGGCAGTTCGTACAGCGCCTCGCTGCCCGACATCTGCCCGATCTTGGAGGTCTTGATGGTCTTGACCGCCTCGACCATGCGCCCGCGCAGTTCGTCGATCTCGGCCTTGCGCTCGGGGTCGCTGTCGCGCACGGCGGCGTCGGCCTGGTCTTCGAGCATGTCGCCGAGCTTGCGGTTGGCCGAGCGGGTGCGCATGCGCCGGATGAACCACACGAGCAGCCACAGGAGCAGCAGCACGACGAAGATGCCGACCGCCCAGATCGCGCCGATCTCGAGCGTCTGCGCACCGATCAGGAGGAACGCGCCGAGCGCGATGGCGCCGATCACCGAGAGGGTGCGCGGATCGGCCAGGAAACTGAAGAATCGCCGCATAGATGTTTCTGGAATCGGTCCGGTTAGGTAGCTTGTGGCACAGGGCTCGCGGGGCCGGCCAGCATGGCTGTCCGGGCGCGCGCGTCCTGCACGGAAAGCGCGAGCACATGCCGTGAATCTCGCACGGCAAGGTGACACGCGAGTGCCACGGCAGTCATGTCGGCCGCGGCCCCGAGATAGCCCAGGCTCGCGCAGACGGAAAGGTTGTTTTCGAAAGGCAGGTGCGGCAGCCGCTCCTGCACGAGCTTCGCCACTTCGGTGACGCGGCTCGTGCGGTGATCGGCATCGCTCACGACCCAGTCGATGGTGTCAGGCTGCAGCGCCGACGCCGACAGCAGGCGCTGGGCAAATAGGTCGAGCAGGCTCGCGTCGGGCGTGCGCGCGGTGTCGGCGGATTCGTCACGCTGGCCGGTCGCGCTGCGCGAGAGCAGCACGCCGTGGGGTTGCGCGAACAGCGCATCGCCAGCGCGCGCGAGCAGCAGGCCCGCGGCCGCTTCGCCGGGCACGCGACCGTTGCGGCGCGCAGCGGAATGAAGCAGGCCTTCGGCTTCCCAGCGGGCGATGCACTCGCTGGAAATCGCGGAGTCGGCGGCCAGCGCCATCCACAATGCGGGTCGCTGTTCGCGGTGGAGCGAGAGGTTGATGCGATCGAGCAGCGCCATCGCGGAGACGCCAGCCTCGCTCTTGAAGCAGTCGACGGTCCAGTCTTGCGAAGGGTCGGCTTCGCGCGCCAATTGCTGCACCCATTGCGTGGTGATCGCACGTTCACTCTCGCTCCATGCGCCCGGCAACAGCAGCGAGATGCACAACTGGGGCGCAGTCGCAGAGCCAGGAACGATCGCGCCGCTCGACACGAAACGCCCGGGCGCGCGCACCGAGAGCGCGTCGCCGGCATTCAACAACGCGTCGGTCGCCGAAGCCAGCAACTCCTGCAGCACGTCGGACATCAGGTGGATGGCGCGCAGCCTGTCGTCGGCCAGCGCGTCGGCATCGAAGGCCTCCGGCGCGGGCCGCAGCGATTCGCGCAGGTGTTCGCGGAGTTCGTTCGCATCGAGGCCGGCGACACAGCCTGCGAGCAGGGGAAAGCCTTCGCCGTCCCGCAGTTCCGGCACCAGCTCGGGCGCTTGCGCCTGGCCGACGGCGGTAGCCACCGCGTCGGCATCGTTGCCGCGCGGCGTGTGAAGAGCGAATGCGAGCACCGACATCTGCAGGCGTTCTTGCTGCACGTCGGCTGTTGCCCCTGTCGATGCGGCACCACCAGTTGCAGCGGATGCACCGCGCGCAACCGAAGGCAATGCAGCGGAAGGCGGTGCCCCGGTGAAGATGCGTCGCAGCAAAAGATAGAACACCACCAGCGCCAGCGGCAGCACGACGAGGTAGAGCGCGATGTCGCTCGTGCTCGGCATGCGCGCCGTGTAGCTCCAATAGACGACCACGATCACCCACACCGTGATGAACACGGCGGAGAACATGAGGGTGGGCTTGACCAGTCGCGCCAGCATCAGGAGTTCGTCGATGCCTTCGTCATGCGACGGCACACGCGGCTGTCGTGCCGCATGCCTTGCGTGCGGCCGATCGGATGGCCTTTGTCATTCGGACGCGGAAGCGATCTGGCTGGACAGCAGCGTGCAGCCGCACCGGGCCTTGTCGCCGTGCCGCGCAACGCGCCGGCCGTCGAGCGTGACGTAGCGGCTGCCGGTCACGATGGGGTTGATGCCGTGGCCGGGCCGCGGGCAGGACACGAGGTCGCCGATGCGAGCCACGCGACGCTCGTCGATGCTCGTGTTCTCGGACGCGGTGATCACGATGCCGCCGTGGTCTGTCTTGTCGTGCAGGACGATCCACGGACGATCGTTGTCCGCTGCGGGTTGATCCTCTTCCATTCGAACTCCCCCTTGCTTGCCTCGTTGGTTTGTCGATGCGACGCATGCCGTTGCGGCATTCAGTCGCGTGGCAATTTGAAACCGGGCTTGCGGTACTCCACGTGACCGTAGTCCTTGATCGAGGACCAACGACCACCCCACACAAGCCCCACGGACTCAGCCACTTCGCCATAAAGACGGTAGCCCTCCATGGCCCACGGGTCTCTTTCCGAGATCACCAGCTTGCCATTGCGAAAGAACGCATTGTCTGCCGCAAGTCCATATTGATGATAGCTTTGATTCGCCTTGGCGAGCGTCACCGTGTTGCCCAACGCGGCGAGTTTGGCCTGCCGTTCGGGACTGCGATAACCCTCGAGCAACGCGAGGTCGTAGCCATGTTTCTCTTTCATGATCTTGTAGACCAGCAACAGGCGATTGCGGAAATCCGCATCGAGCACAGCCCAGTCGCGGCTGCCTTCCTTGGTGAGCGGACGGACCTGTTCCACCTCTGCCGTTGCGAAGATTTCAGGGGGCAGCGCCGGCGGCGGCACGAGCTGCTCGCCCTTCAACAGCGCCTCGATTTTCGGATCGCTCGTCGTGGCCCAGTCATCGAAGAACAGGACGCGGCCGGTCCCGAAGGCCACGCTCAACACCACCGGAACGATGAGCAGGCCCATGCCCGACAACAACAGATAGCGATGACGTACGGCAAAAGTACGCACGCCCGATCCACCATCGCGCACCAACTGAAAACTTGCTTCGGACACCAGGCCGAATCGATGGCCAATCTTGATGAAAAAGACTGCAGTTGCAGTCGACAAATTGATCGTGGCTCGCAACACACGCTCACGAAAAGAAGGGAACAAGAAGATGGCAAGCGCGGCCACCATCAAGGCAAAATAACAAAAGAGAGCAAAGAAGATCAACGGTGTTCGGAGAGTGCAATTCATTGTATGAGTCGCACAACACTTCGAACCACTCGCACGCAACAACTGCATCCAAGTTGCAACGTTGCGTCGGTCACACCATAAGCCGCGGGGAGAAAAAACATGCCTGCTTTCGGGACCACCCATTCATGATGGGCGCGCCAGACGACAACAAGGGACGGCCGAGCCTGCTCGGTTCGAGCACTCCCGCCGCAGACGCATCGTCTGCGACAACAACCAACGCGGAATCCACGCGCGTGCTCGCACAGCTCGGCGGCCGCGAGAGCAGTGCGCCGTCCTTCTTCAAGCGACCGAGCGTGTGGGCTTCTCTCGCGCTGCTGATCGGTGTTGCGGGTGCCACGACCTACCAGATGCAATCGAAACGCGCCGATGCATCGGTCAACATCGCGGCGGCTGCGCCAGCGAAACCTGCACCGGCCGTCGAGGCTGCACCAGCGGCGCCCGAGACACCCGCACCTGCCAGCGCAGCTGTACCCGCTGCACCCGAACCGGCAACCGCGCGCATCGTCGAGGGCGACACGGCCTCGCCTTCCCAACAGCAGCAGCAATCCACGCCGTTTGCAGCAATCGGCGCGCAGCCCATGGTCGTGCCGCCCGCGGGCAAGTCGGCGCGCGTCGCGGCCGCGAAGCCATCGCACACAGGAAAGACGACGAGCACCGTTGCGGCGGCAAAGAAGCCGGTGAATGTCGCTTCGTCGAAGCAGCCTGCGCTTGCGGCCAACGGCAAGCCCGTGAAGACGGTCGCCAACACATCGAAGACGCCGCGGCGCGCCAACGACGCCGCGCAGGCGACATCGCGTCCCAACAAGCCCGACCCCGACACCGATCTGCTGACCGCCCTGCTCAGGCGCAGCAAGGCACCGGACCCCGCGCCACAGCCTTCGGCGCTGGCCGAGGTCGCGGCAGATTGCAAGTCCGGCCAGCGATGCAAACCATGAGCCCCCGTGCCGACGCGAATCACGATGCCATCCGCTGACCGCAGCGCGCTCTGGGCCGAGCTCAGCCAGACCAATCGGCTCTACCGTCTCGAGGTTCCAGGCGCTTCATCAAAAACGAACGCCAGCATCGACGCCCTGCGCGTCGAAGGCTGGGTGCAGCGCGAGGCCGTGTCGCAGCCGTTCGAGATGCGCATCGTCTGCCTGAGCCTGCGCGCCGACCTCGCGCTCTCCTCGATGATCGATCAGCCTCTTACGCTGGTCACCGTGCTCGCCAACGGCTCGGCCGGCAAACGCACCGGCCTGATCCGCGCGGTGGAGTCGCTCGGCTCCGACGGCGGCCTTGCGCGCTACCGACTCACGCTCGTGCCGTGGATCTGGCTGGCCACGCAGCAAGGGCGCAGCCAGGTGTTCCAGCAACGCTCGGTGGCCGACATCATCGAACGCGTGCTTGCGCCGTATGCCGATGCGGGCAGCTGGGCTTTCTCTTCCGAGGTGAGCGGCTTTCTCGCCGACGCGCCCGTTCGCACCTACTGCACGCAATACCGCGAGAGCGACTTCGATTTCTTCTCGCGCCTGCTGACCGAAGAGGGACTGGCTTGGCGCATCGAGGAAGACGAGAAGGCGCCCCTGGGGCACAAGCTCGTGATCTTCTCGGCGAACGATGCGCAGCCTGCGGACCCCGGATCGCCCATTCGCTTTCATCGCAAGAGTTCGCAGGAGCGCAGCGATGCCGTGCAGGCGCTGGTGCGCCGCATGCGGCAGTCGGTGGCGCAGGTGCATCTGAGCGCGTGGAACGTCGATGGCAAGCGCCAGTTGACGGGCAGTGCCGCCGCGCGATTTGCAGTGGGCGGCAAGAACGCTCCGCGCATCGAGTACGACGACGTGCTCGGCCTCAATGACCGCAGCCGCGGCTGGGACAGCAACCGCACGCTCGAACGCTATGCCGGCCTGATGATGGAAGCGGCCGAATGCCGCGCCGACGTGATGCTCGGCCACAGCACCGTGCGCACGCTGCGCGCGGGCACGCGCATCGAAGTCGACGACGCGCCTGCGCTTGGTTTGCAGGCCAAGCCCGCGCTGCTGCTGGACACCGTCGAGCATGTGGGCATCAACAACCTTCCGAAGGACACGGCGGCATCGATTGCCGCGCAGTTGGGCGATCTGTCGGAGCACCTTGTGTTCGACAGGCCTTGTGCATCGGTCATCGCCGAAGACGATGTGTTCGGGCTGGTGCCAACGGGCACGGGTCCGCACGACGACGTGAACGATGTTCGCCCGCAGGCGCAAAGCCTCGCTGCGGCGAAGACGCTGGGCTACGCCAACAGCTTCTCGGCCGTGCATGTGGATCGTCCATGGCGGCCCGTGCTCGCGGCCGCCGATGGTGCGCGGCTCCATGCGAAACCCACGGCCAGCGGTGTGCACAGCGCCATCGTGGTCGGCCCCTCGGGGGAGACATCGCCGAACGGCGCGGACGAGCTGTACTGCAATGACCGCGGCGATGTGCGCGTGCGATTCCACTGGCAGAACAACACAACCGACAACGGCAGTGGCGACGCACAGGACAACCGCAGCACGCGATGGATTCGCGTGGCGCAGCGCCAGGCGGGTCCCGGCATGGGCTGGCAATGGCTGCCGCGCATCGGGCAGGAAGTGCTGGTGAAGTTCGTCGACCTCGATGTCGACCAGCCGGTGATCGTCGGTGCGCTGTACAACGGGCGCGGCGATGGCGGCATCGAGCCTACGCCTGGGGGTGCATCGCGCAGCCAGGAACGCTCGGGCCAAGGCCAGGAAGCCGATGTGTTTGCGCAGGCGCGCAACGGATCGCCGAGTGCGCAGGCCAATCTCGCTGCCGGACACGCGCCGGCCTGGCATGGATCAAGCGCGGACGACAAGGGGCATCGCAATGCGGCTGCGCTAAGCGGCTTCAAGACGAAGGAGTTCGGCGGTGAAGGGTTCAGCCAGTTGGTGTTCGATGATTCGAACCAGCAACTGCGCGTGCAACTGCATGCGAGCACCGCACACAGCCAGTTGAACCTGGGGCACCTGATTCATCAGGCCGACAACTTCCGCGGCAGCTTTCGGGGACAGGGGTTGGAGCTTCGGACCGATGGCTATGCGGCGTTGCGTGGTGGCAAGGGTGTGCTGTTGAGCACGTACCACGGGGCGGGTGGGAAGCAGCTTGAGCCTGTGGGCGACTTCGCCCCTGGCATGGCACTGCTCAAGCAGGTGCAGCAGTTGGGGCAGGCGCTGAGCGAGGCCGCAATGAAGCACGAAACCGTGCAGCTGGCCGGGCATATCGGCGCCGACAAAGCCAATGTTTCGCAGCTCGACAAGGAGCGTGCGCCGTATGCAGCGATGCTGCACACGGCGAGTGGCATGGTGACGGGCGATACGCTGGAGGCGGCTTACTCGGATGCATCTGACAAGTCCATCGCAACCGGCGAGGGCAAGGTGCCGCATACGACCGATGCGGTTGTTGCACTGGCTGCGCGCGGCGGACTTGCGATGGTGGCGGGGCAGCAGTTGCAGATGGTGGCGGGCGAGACTGCGACGTTGGCCAGCGGTGGAGATATCAACCTTGCGCTGGCGGATGTGTTGAGGGTGCACAGCGGTCAAGCCATCGGGCTGCTGGCTGGTGCGCAGAAAGCGGATGCCGAAGCAGGCCTGTCGATCATTGCGGGCAGCGATGACCTGGACTTTCAGGCGCAGCACGATGAGCTTCGGGTGCAGGCGAAGGATGCGCTGAAGATCGCGAGCACGGACAAGACCGTGGAGTTTGCGGCGAAGAAGAAGATCCGAATTGCGACTGCGCAAGGTGCATCGATCACGCTGCAGAACGGGGATATCACGTTTGAATGCCCGGGGAAGATTACTTATCACGCGGTGCAAAGAAAGCTCGCAGGCCCGGAACGGGGTAGCTATAAATTGCCCGACTTCCCGCGGTCCGCCCTGCCTTCCGACAAGCCTTTCAAGTTCGACCTGAGGATCATTGATACCGCGGGACCACTCGGAGCCCCTTTGCCCAACGTACCTTGGCGCGTTGTAGTGGCCAGTGCTCCAGCAAAAGCATTGATGTCGACCGAAAAAGTCTTGACGGGCAAGACCGGAAATGACGGAAAGGTAAAGCTGTCTGCTGCTGAAGAGAAGGAACTGCTTGAGGCGTACAACAAGAATCCAGGGCGCCTGTGGCTGATCGGAGGCATGAAAGTACGCGAGGTCGCCTTGACGCATGAATTGGAAGACTGGAACGACGAACAGCGTTTCGATCACGCACTGGATGCGATGGGGTATTCGGACACCTTGGGACCGACGGGTCGCAATGTCAAGGATCAAGTGCTGAACGGACTCTCCCGCGAAGAGCACATGAGCTCTACCGGCGAAAAGCTACTCAAGAAAATCAAGGGCTGAGGAAAAAAATGGCATCCGCTCCGCCGGAACCCAAGGTAGAGATCGACCGCACCGTCCATCAGGTCTGCATGCCTGACGGCACACCCTATGAGGGTTATGCAACTTCATGCGTATGGGTCAGCGAATCCGACCCGTATCCAAAGACAGATGGCAATTCGGTGGTCCCATTACTCACTGGGGAGGACTACTACAAACAACTGGCAGACGCTATTGCGCAGGCAAAAGAGTCTGTCTATATGCTCGGTTGGCAAATCAACTGGGATGTCATACTCAAGCCGGCAGAGAAGCTTCGGCTCTATGACGCGGTACTCAAGGCGACATCCGCGAACCCTCAGCTCAAGGTATACGTATTGCCGTGGGACGATTCAGCGCCTGTCACCACAGGCGACGATGAAACGGTCGCGGTATTGAAATCGATCAATGCCCAGTTGAAGGGAGCGCCGCAAGTCTTCGCGCGAATTGCTGTCGAGCACCCCGATGCCAGTGCTGGGATGGACATGTTCTACAGCCACCACCAGAAGCAAGTGGTCATCGACAATCGCATTGCCTTCATAGGCGGCATCGATGTTTGCTACGGCCGCCGCGATGGCAACACATACCCGCTCGACGCGAAAGATCGGCTGGGCAATGACGCTTACAACGGTTGCGTCCCACGTTTGCTCCCGGTCAAGGAGAGCGACTACGTGCAAGGACTTAACACCATGTACGTGCAGCCATCCAGCGGGAACAGACAAGTGCCGCCCGGAATGGCATCGAGCAATCCCTACGATGCCCGTGCACAAAAAGCGCAGCAAGGACTTGAGGCCGGCAAGGTCGAGTACCCGACTGGGGGGATGATGCTCGATGCAACGCGCCAACCACGCATGCCATGGCAAGACGTCCATCTCAAAATCGAAGGTCCGGCGGTGAGTGACCTTGCCAGCAATTTCGTGTTGCGGTGGAACACCGCCAAAGGAAGTGGCGAACTTGCCCTGCCCGCCGAGGCCAAAACGTATCCGAAGGCTGGAAGTTGCAGCGTCCAGATGCTGCGCAGCGCCTCTCGCGTCATGGTGGCTTTGGAGGCCAAGAACGCCAAGTCAGCCGACCGGCCGCGAGTGCATCAGGCTTTCGGACACAACCACAATCACCATGCCATGGTTCGCCTGATCGAGCACGCCGATCACTTTATTTATATCGAGAACCAGTTTTTCACTTCGGCATTTGGAGATCCTGGATTTGGAGACACAGTTTCGACCACGTTACGGCCTTCACAGCCCGTGTCCTCTGTCACGACCTCTGTCGCCAAGTTGGGCTCCCGGGCTGTTGTCGGCGATGCCGATGCCCGGCCAACAAACAAGATCTGCGAGGCATTGGGCGAAAAACTCAAGGCTGTCATCCTGAATGTCGGCAATCCATCTCCCGATGGAGAGACATCCAATTTTCACATCTACATCACAGTGCCTGTGCATTCAGAAGGTCTACTGAATGACCCTGCGGTGATGACACAAGTCCACTACACGCAGCAGACGCTGGTGTTTGGAAGCCAGAGTCTTATCAACCGCACACGACGCGCAATCAGGGCCCGGCAACTCGTCGACAAGCAAGAAACCGATTACATGCGAGTGTTCGAAGACAAGAACGAAGAGTACAAAGAGGTACCCATCGAATATTGTTGGCCGTATATCACTCTTCTGAATTTGCGTACTTGGGCGAAGTTGGGCGAACGTTATGTGACCGAGCAGGTCTACATCCACACCAAGATGATGGTGGTGGATGATCGCTATGCCATTGTGGGCAGCGCGAACGTCAATGATCGCAGTTTGCTAGGCAATCGAGATTCGGAGTTGGCGGTGCTGGTAATGGACACTGACTACGCATACGAGGACATCGGAGCTGCCGAGGGGATTACCGTAACTCGCAAGTTCGCGCGCGAGTTACGCAAGAGCGTCTGGAAGAAAATTTTTGGCATCACTGGTGGCGAAAGGCCGGCCAGCGGCCTGCGAGCAGCGATAGACAAGCCGGCTTCTCAAGCCAGCCGAGAACAGATACGCATCCAAGCTGAAAAGAACAGCAAGATATATGACGCTGCTTTTCCATTCATTCCGCACAACCCCTCGCCCAAAAAAATGGAGGAAGAGCCACCTCAAAATGTCTCTATCTGGCCCACTATCAAGATGGAAAGTGGCAAGAGAGTTTCTGGTCAGATGCCCTTTGATGATGCATTTTGGAACACTCCCCAACACGCGGCGGGAGTCGCTCAGCTTGCCGATATCAAGGGCTATCTCACCTTGTATCCACACCTCTGGACGCAGGGTGAAAACAACAACAGCGGCATGCACAGCGCCTTGTTTGTACGTAATGAGGACAAGCCGAAGGATGCCCCGACTCGACAAGCCTTAGCGCGACAAAACGATGCCGATGAAAGGGCGACATGAGAAAGTGCATCGCGTTCGCATTGCACTCACTGGTGCCGTTGTCTGTGCTGGTGCATGGATCAGCCATTGCACAGAACGTCGCTGTGCGGCGCACCGAGTGCCTCGGCTATCAAACCATCACTGTGCCCGATGAAATCGAGTATGCCACTGTGCCTCCCAATATCTCCCCAGCGAACGGAGAAGGCTATAAGTTTGACAATGGAGCAGGCGTCTGGAACACATACCAGCTGGTGGACAGTGAAGGAGTGTTCGATGTCGATGAAAGCTCCAAGTCGATTCATTTGTCCAGCTTGACCAGCGCTGCGGACCTCCAATTGCAACTGCTAAAACTCAATAAGAAGAGGCAGCAGGAAAAAGATACTTTGCTCATTCATGCCAACATGCTCGCACGACATAGCGAGATGGATCCTGGGGGAAAGCTTAGGCAAGCAGATCTGGATCAAGCGGCTGCCTATCGCTTTTATCAACCGTACAACGGCGGAAATGCTTTCGGATTCATCAACGGCTCCGGGAAGTTCAATTTTTCTACCTTGGTCGGCGACCACGTGGTGTCTGCCAGCAGAAAGCTTGAAGGCACTCCAGAGCAAACGATTGCAAGCTTTCTCAAGCTCTATCGCACACGCATGCCGTTCGAGGTTCCCGCTGAACCCGGTGTGTGTCTGCCCTATGGTTTCATGACTGGCGAGAAGAAACCCGCCTATGTTGCAGTCTCTTTCCGTCTTAAGAACCGTCCCGACATCGTGGTGTATCTAAGCGACAGGGATGCTTCCAGCGAAGACAGCTTCGATACCGAGAAATTCGTCAATGAAGCAGTGCAGAGGGGCTATTTCTACGGTGGCGCATTCACAGAGCCGTTAGACGGCAGCGTGCACCCGTTTCGCTCCATCACTGTCGATGGGCGAAAGGGACTTGGCGGCATGGTCCTGGTCACTCGCAGCGTTCTCGGCGGATCGCCGATTCACAACGAGGCCAACAAAAATAAGGACTGGGGCTATCTGGCCTACATACCAGGCGACAAAAGCGCCCCTCCCGGTACTTCGTCCAATCTCATCTTCAAGGTCGAACGTTTCGGCCGCTTCGCCAAAACACCCATGACAGAGAGCGAGTTTCGCGATCTGGTCAAGACCATCGCGCAAAGCATCAAACGCAGGCCGGGAGCATGGCGCGCAGGTTGATGATTTGATCCGGCACCCGAGGTTGGCCTCGCTGCCGCCACACGCATCACCCCCGCGTCGCGTTCTCCTTCATCTTCGCCAACGCAATAGCCAACACCGCCCCACCCAGCGTCTTCACCAACCCCGAGTGCTGCGCATAGAAGCGGCTCACCTCGTCGATCACCCCCGCATGCTGCTCTTCCGCATGCGACGCAATCTCCGTCACCTGCGCGGGTGACAGCTGCGAGGCCTGCTCCGGCGTGAGCTGCGTCTGCCCGGGCTGCAGCAAGCGTCCGAGCACGCCCCCGGCCAACGCCGACGCGGCCGCCGGCCCCAGCGTCGCCAGGATCTGGTTGAGCACCCCCGCCTGCTGTGTCGGCGAAGACTGCCCGAACAGCTGCCCCACGGTGTTGCCGAACGGCGGTGTCTGGTTGGAGCGCATGGCCGCGGCGAGGCCCGCGCCGATCTCGTCGGTGGATGCGTGTTGCGTGACCTGGTCCACATGCGCGGTGGCGTCGCCGCCGATGGCCTGTTGCAGGATGTCGAGCAGTCCCATGGTGGTGTCCCTTCCTTGTTGGAGAACCGCCCATCGTCGGCCTGCAAGCCTGATCGGTGGCTGACGGCACGCGCACCGCCGTCGCGTCCGGCTCACCGGGGCGAGAACTTCTTCGCTATCCTGCCAATTGGCCAAGACGAAGGATCCGATTTTGCAAACGCACCCAGCCATTCAAGCCGCGATGGAACGCGATTTCGGCGCCATTGCCGACCTGGTTCGCCTCCACGCCCAGCACACGCCCGACCATGCCGCGCTCGCGGACGCGCAATACACGCTGAACTACGGTGCGCTCGACGCGCTGATGGACCGCATCGCCGCCAGCTTGCAGCGCGACGGCCTCAAGGCCGGTGACGCCATTGCGGTCTGCGCCACCTCGTCGGTGAACTACGCGGCGGTGTTCCTGGGCGCATTGCGCGCAGGCATCGCGGTCGCGCCGCTCGCGCCCGGCTCCACGCCCACCAGCCTGGCCCGCATGATCGAGGACGCCGACGCGCGCATCCTCTTCACCGACGCCTCTGCCGCCGACGTCGTCGGCCCCGCGAAGGAAGGCGGCATTCCGCGCGTCGCGCTCGACGGCTCTTCGGCAGGACGCGACTTCGCCGCCTGGCTCGCACCGGTCGGCGCCAAACCCGCTCCCGTCGAAGTGCAGCCCTCGTGGGCCTTCAACATCATCTATTCCTCGGGCACCACCGGTGAGCCCAAGGGCATCGTGCAAGGGCACGGCATGCGCTGGTCGCATGTGCAGCGCGGCGCCAAGTACGAGTACAGCGCCGACACCGTCACGCTGCTGTCGACGCCCCTCTACTCCAACACCACGCTGGTGGTGTTCTTCCCCACCATCGCCTTCGGCGGCTGCGTGGTGTTGATGCCCAAGTTCGATGCCGGCGGCTACCTGCAGCTGGCCGAAGCGCGCCGCGTGACGCACACGATGCTGGTGCCGGTGCAGTACCAGCGGCTGATGGCGCACCCGCGCTTCGACGCGCACGACCTCGCCTCGTTCCAGTACAAGTTCAGCACCAGCGCGCCCTTCAACGCCGCGCTCAAGGCCGATGTGTTGAAGCGCTGGCCCGGCGGGCTGATCGAGTTCTACGGCATGACCGAAGGCGGCGGCACCTGCATCCTCGAGGCGCACCTGCACCCGACCAAACTGCACACCGTGGGCCAGCCGGCGCCGGGCAGCGACATCCGCCTCATCGACGAGGAAGGCAACGAACTGTCGCGTGACAACACCGAGGTGGCCGGCGAAGTGGTGGGCCACTCGGCCGGCATGATGACCGGCTACCACCGCCAGCCCGCGAAGACGCGCGAGGCCGAATGGTTCGACGCCACCGGCAAGCGCTTCATCCGCACCGGCGACGTGGGCCGCTTCGATGCCGACGGCTTTCTCACGCTCTTCGATCGCAAGAAGGACATGATCATCAGCGGCGGCTTCAACATCTACCCGAGCGACCTCGAGGCCGTGCTGCGTGGCCATGCGGCAGTGGCCGACGCGGCGGTGGTGGGCGTGCCGTCCGAGCAATGGGGCGAGACGCCGGTGGCCTTCGTGGTGCGCCGCGACGGCGACGCCACCACCGAAGCCGCATTGCTGCAATGGACCAACGACCAGCTCGGCAAGACGCAGCGCCTGGCGCGCCTTCGCTTCATCGACGAGCTGCCGCGCAGCGCGATCGGCAAGGTGCTCAAGCGCGAACTTCGGGAATTGCGGTAGCAGCCGGACGCGCTCCCGGCTGACGCGCCGCATCCTGCAGGCCGGGCAGGATCGCGGCACCTATGAAATCCCTCCGCGGTCAGCTCGTCTTCTTCTGGGTGCTGCTGTTCAGCGTGTGCGCGGCGCTGGCCGTGGTGATGCTCACGCTGTATCGCAGCAGCGCGGGCGTCCAGGTCGCGGCCGGGCAAGCGGCCACCGACCAGGCGTGCCGGGCCATCGCGGCGCGCTACGCGAAATCGGTGACCGATCCCTCGCCCGCGCAACCGCAGGTCGACCTGCTGCAGGTGCTGCTGCAACTGGTGCTCGTCGAAGCGCCGCACGTCGAAGGCGGCGTGTGGCAGGGCACGGGCGGCCTGCTCGCCTATGCCTACCCCACCTATGAAGGCAGCGGCGTCAAGCGGGACGTGCCGGCCGCCGAGCAACCGCTGATCGTCGAACTCTCGCAACTCGCCGCGCGCACCCAGCGGCCACAGACCGATGTGGTGCGCGGCAGCCGCGAGGCGCTGATCGTCTCGGCCTGCCCGCTCGCCGCGCCGGGCAAGGACCTCGCGGCCTGGACCATGACGCGCACCCACGCCGGCGCGCTGGCCGCGCAGGACAGCCTGCGCACCGGGCTGGCGGTGCTGCTGCTGGTGGTGCTGGCCTCCGGGTTGTGGCTCGGCTTCATCCTCCTGCGCGGGCTGCGCCATGTGCAGCGCCTGGAGACCCGGCTGGCAGAGGCCGACGCGGGCGGCGACGCGATGCCCGAGCTGCCGCGCACCGGCGTGCGCGAACTCGACCGCATCGTCGATGGCTTCAACCGCTACCGCCTGCGCTTCGAGGAGGCGCGCGCGAACCTGCGCGCGGCCGCGCAGCAGCGCAGCCGCGACCAGCGGCTGGCGGCGCTCGGCCGCATGACGGGCGGCATCGCGCACGAGATCCGCAACCCGATCGCGACGATGCGCCTGAAGGCCGAGAACGCGCTGGCCGCCGCACCCGAGCGCCAGGGCGAGGCGTTGCGCACCATCGTCGGCCAGATCGATCGGCTCGACGGCCTTGTGCAGAGCCTGCTCGCGCTGGTGCAGCCGGTCACGCTGGCGTCGCGGGAGGTGGACCTGCACCGCTGGCTCGCGGACCGCGTGGCCGCCGTCGCGGCGAAAGCGGCCGCCGGCGAAGTGCAGGTGGAACTTCGGCACGAAGCCCCCGCCCGGGCGGTCTTCGACCCGGTGCACCTGGCACGCGCCGTCGACAACCTGCTCGACAACGCCGTGCGCCATGCGCCGAAGGGCGGCCGCGTGACGCTGGCGGCCCTGCAGCCCGATGCGCGCACGCTGGCGATCCGCGTCGACGACGACGGCCCAGGCGTGCCCGAATCGCTGCAGCCCCATCTCTTCGAGCCCTTCGCCACCGGCCGCGCCGACGGCACCGGGCTCGGGCTGGCACTCGCGCGCGAAGTGGCGCTGGCGCACGGCGGCGAGCTGCACCATGTGCCGCTGGCATCGGGCACCCGCTTTGAACTGGAGCTTCCATGGCGCACCTCCTGATCGTGGACGACGACGAGGCCTTTCGCGACACGCTGGCCGAGACGCTGCAGGGCCTGGGCCACGAGGTGGTCGCCGCGGCCGACGGCGCCCAGGCAGTGGAGACGCTCGCGCGCGAACGCTTCGACGCCGTGTTCCTCGACCACCGCATGCCGGGCATGGACGGCCTGCAGACGCTGGCGGCGATGCGGGCGCGGCTGGTTCACCTGCCGCCGGTGATCGTGCTCACCGCCTTCGCGAGCGCGGGCAACACCATCGAGGCGATGCGCCTGGGCGCCTTCGACCACCTGGCCAAGCCGATCGGCCGTGAGGCGGTGCGCGAGGTGCTGCAGCGGGCGCTGCAGCAGCGGGCCGCCGCATCGCCGTCGGCCGCGCCGGCAGGCGAGAGCGAGGACGAAGACGACGGCAGCGACCTGATCGGCCCTAGCCACGCGATGCGCGAAGTGCACAAGCGCATCGGCCTGGCCGCCGCCAGTTCGATGCCGGTGCTGGTGCTCGGCGAAACGGGCACCGGCAAGGAGATGGTGGCGCGCGCGCTGCATCGCCATTCGGCCCGCGCCGACCGCCCCTTCGTGGCCGTCAACTGCTCGGCCATTCCGAAGGAACTGCTAGAGAGCGAACTCTTCGGCCATGTGCGCGGCGCCTTCACCGGGGCGACCGGCGAGCGCGCGGGCTGCTTTCGCGCGGCCGACGGCGGCGTGCTGCTGCTCGACGAGATCGGCGACATGGCGCTCGACGTGCAGGCCAAGATCCTGCGCGCGCTGCAGGAGGGCGAGGTCACGCCGCTGGGCAGCCACAGGACGGTCAAGGTCGATGTGCGCGTGGTCGCGGCGACGCACCGCGACCTGGCCGCCGCCGTGCGCGAGGGGCGCTTTCGCGAAGACCTGCTCTACCGGCTGGATGTGCTCTCGATCCGGCTGCCGCCGCTGCGCGAGCGGCTGGCCGACATCGTTCCGCTGGCCGAGCATTTCCTGCGCCGCGCGGCCGCGCCCGAGGCGCCCAAGGCGCTGTCCGCCGAAGCCGCCCAGCGGCTGCTGAGCCACCCTTGGTCCGGCAATGTGCGCGAACTGCGCAACGTGATGGAACGCTGCCAGGCGCTGGTGCGCCATCGCGTGATCGGCGGTGCGGACCTCGCCGCCGGACTGGGCACCGCGCGACCCGACGAAGCGGCGCCGGCGCTCCCACCCGATTGGCTCGAAGGCGAACTGCCCGCCGCGGTGGAGCGGCTCGAGCGGCTGCTGATCGCCCACGCGCTGGCGCAGGCCCAGGGCAACCGCGCCGAGGCTGCGCGGCGGCTGGGCATCCACCGGCAGTTGCTCTACCGCAAGCTCACGCAATACGGCCTGGAGTGAAGTGTCCGGAATCCGGACGCCGGGTGTCCCCGGATCATCCCGGCGACGGCCGTCCGGCACACGCAAGTCGTTGATTTCAAAGGCATTGCGCGCTGGCACGTTATGTGGAACGTCCTTGGCATCCATCCACAAGGAGCCGCCCATGACACCCCGCCGCCTCACCCTCATCGCCGCCGCCTGCCTGCTGGCCGGCAGCGCCGCCTTCGCGCAGACGCCGCCTCCACCGCCCGCTGGATCGGTGCCCCCGGCACCGATCGCCGCCGCACCCGATGCCGGCACCGTCGCAGTCAGCGGCCGCGTGCAGCAATGGCTGATCAATCCGAACGGCGAAGCCGACGGGCTGCTGCTCTCGGACGGCGCGCAGATCGCCTTTCCGCCGCACCTCTCCGCCGCCGCGATGCAGTTGCTCAAGCCGGGCGACACGGTGCAGGTCAGCGGCTGGCGCGCACCCCATGTGCCGGTGGTGCGCGCGCAGACGCTCAGCGCCAACGGCCGCAGCCTGACCGACCAGCCACCGGCACCTGGCGCGATGCCACCGCCGCCGCCGCGCGAGCCCCGCGCGCTCAGCGCACTGACCGCCAGTGGCCGCATCGAACGCCTGCTCTACACCGACCGCGGCGGCATCCGCGGCGTGCTGCTCGAAGACCGGACGAGCGTGCGCTTTCCGCCGCACGTCGGCGCGGCGTATGGCGCCCAGTTGCAGCCCGGCGCAACGCTGTATGCAGAGGGCTGGGGAACGCGCGGCGCCCAGGGCACGGCACTCGAAGCGACGCGCATGGGCCGCAGCGCCGACAGCGTGCGCGAGGTGTTCGGCGGGCCGGGGCTTGAACCCGCGCCGCTGGCCGGCGGTCCGCGCGGCCCGCGCGCCCGGGGGTCGATGCCGCCGGCGCCGGTGATGCCGCCGCCGACGCCGAACCCCGCGTCCTGAGCTCCACAAGGCCCGCCATGACCCAGCCTGCCGCCCCCGCCGCGCCCTCGCGCCGCAGCCTGCGCGCCCTCGACGCACTGGCCTTTCTCGCGCCCGACATCCAGGGCGGGGTCGGCCCCTTCCTGGTCGTCTTCATGGCCGGCACGCTGGCCTGGGACCCGCAGCGCATCGGCACCGTGATGTTCGTCTCGGCGCTGGTGGGGCTCGCGGTGCAGGCGCCGGCCGGTGCGCTGATCGACAGCGTGCGCCACAAGCCGCGCTGGATCGCGGGCGCCGTCACGCTGATCGCGATCAGCCTCGTGGTCATGGCGAACTGGCCGGACTACGGCGTGATCCTCGCGGGCCAGTCGCTGATCGGCGCGGCAGGCACGCTGGTCGCGCCGGCGATCGCGGCCACCAGCCTGGGCATGGTGGGTCGCGCGGGCCTGGATTCGCGCATCGGGCGCAACGCCGCGATCACCGCGGCCGGCACGGTGCTGTGGGCGCTGGGCACGGGCTGGGTCGGGCACGCCTTCGGTCCGCATGCGATGTTCTTCTATGCGGTGGCGATGGCGCTGCCGACCATCGTTGCCGCGCTGTGGATCCGCAACGGCGACATCGACCCGCGCCTGGCACGAGGCGCCGATGCGGATGCCGATGCGGCACCGGCGCCCGCACCCGGCCTGCGGGCGGCCCGCTGGTACGACCACCGGCTCTTCGTGCTGCTGGCCTGCGCCTTCCTGTTCCACCTGGCCAACGCCGCGATGCTCACGCTGGTGGCGCAGAAGGTCGGCACGCGGGCCGGCACGTCGGCTGCGCTGTGGCTCTCCGGCGGCGTGATCGTCACGCAGCTGGTCACCATCCCGATCGGCCTGGCGGTCGGGCGCTGGGCGCCGCGGCTGCCGCGCAAGCCCATCTTTCTCGTCGGCTTCGCAGTGCTGCCGGTGCGCGGGCTGCTCTACCTGCTGGCCGACAGCCCCACTTCCTTGCTCGCGCTGCAGGTGCTCGACGGCATCGGCGCGGGCATCTTCGGCGTGATGCTCACGCTGACCATCAGCGACCTCACGCGCGGCAGCGGCCACTTCAATTTCGCGCTCGGCCTGGGCGCGGCTTGCGTCGGACTGGGCGCGGCGCTGAGCAACCTGGTGGCGGGCACGATCGCGCATGCAGCGGGCTACGGCACCGCCTTTTCGGTGCTCGCCGGCATCGCGGCGGGTGCGCTGGCGTTGTTCGCGGTGGCAATGCCTGAAACTCGCGGCCGGGGCCGCTCGCCAGCCGGCGAGCCGGTCGCCTCCGCATTGACCTCCGCCGCTTCATGACCAAAGACACCGCGCCTGCGCTGCCCACCGCCTCATCTGACACCCCCTCGCCGCACGAAGGCGGCGGCAATGGCCTGCTGTGGGTGCTGGTCGCCGTCGCGGTGCTGTTCGCCTTCCTGCGCCCGCGGGCGCCGATGGACTGGCTCCGCCTGGTCGACTGGCAGACCGTGGGCGCGCTCGCCGGCCTGCTTGCCATCACGCAGGGCGTGGAGAAGAGCGGCATGCTGCAGGCCGCCGCACAGCGCCTGCTCGCGCGCACGCACAACCAGCGCAGCCTGGCCCTGTTGCTGACCGCGAGCGCGGCGCTGCTGTCGGCGCTGGTGACCAACGACGTGAGCCTGTTCCTCCTGGTGCCGCTCACGCGCGTGCTGGCCAACCAGGCGCACCTGCCGCTCGCGCGGCTCGTGGTGCTGGAGGCGCTGGCCGTGAATGCGGGCTCTGCCCTCACGCCCATCGGCAATCCGCAGAACCTCTACCTCTGGCATCGCTCGGGCGAGAGTTTCTTCGCCTTCATGGGGATGATGGGACCGACGGTGGCGGTGATGCTGTTCTGGCTCTTCGTCGCGGTGTGGCTCCTGGTGCCTCGCACGCCCATCGCGCTCAAGCCCGCGGCCGAGGCGGCACCAGTGCAGCCGCGCCTCCTGGCACTCTCGGGCGTGCTGTTCGTGGGCTTCGTCGTCGCACTCGACCGCCATTGGCTCGTGGCCGGCCTGGCGGTGGTGTTCTGCGCTTACCTGGTGTTCCAGCGCCGGGTGCTGCGCGACATCGACTGGGCGCTGCTCGCGATCATCGCGCTGATGTTCGTCGACCTGCGCCAGCTCGCGGAGCTGCCGGTGGTTGCATCGCTGATGGGCCAGTGGCCGATTGCCGAAGGCTGGCGCGCCTATCTCGCGGCCATCGCGGTTTCGCAGTTCATCAGCAACGTGCCCGCGACCATCCTGCTCGACCGCTATGTGCACGACCTGCCGGCGCTCGCGGCGGGCGTGAGCGTGGGCGGCTTCGGCTGCGTGCTGGGCTCGCTCGCGAACCTGATCGCGCTGCGCCTGGCCAGGGTGCCGCACGGCCTGCGCGAGTTCCACTGCATCAGCATTCCCTTTCTGTTCGTGTGCGCAGCGTCCGCCGTGCTGCTGCGGCTCGGCTGATTTTTTCTCTCTCTTTTCACAACCACTCTCGCAAAGGAACTTCCATGCCGCACTCCCGGGACACCATCGACATCTGGTCCGTCGAGGGCCGATTCCAGCACCTCGTCTACAGCCCCAAGGGTGGCATCGAGGGCGTGCTCATCGACACCGACGGCGTGACCACGCAGTTCGTGTTCGATCGCCATGACGAGGCGGCAGCCGCCGCCTTCGCCGGCCTGCGCCCGGGCCAGGCGCTGGTGATCGAGGGCGCCGAGCAGGGCCCGTCGCCCAAGGGCGATGCGGCGCACACCGTCTACCGGTTCGAGCGGCTGGACTCGGTCGACGGCCAGGCGCCGGAGGCTGCATCGGCCAGCCAGGAGATCGCCGGCACCGTGGTGCGCCTGAACTACGCGCGGCACGGCGAAGCGAACGGCGTCGTGCTCGACACCGGCGACTTCGTCCACACGAAGCCGGACGGCCTCGCGCGCCTGGGACTGAAGATCGGCGACAAGGTGCGTGCCGAAGGCCGCACCCAGCCGCTCGCGACCGGTGGCGGGCAGGTGGTCGAGGCGGTCCGGGTCAATGGCCGGCGCGTGGCACAAGCCGAAGCGGCCTGAGCGACCGGTGGGCGCGCAGCTTGCGGGGTGACGAGGCTGCACGGAAAATCCGCGGCAGCCATGCACACCACGTCCACCCTTTCCCTGCGCGACTACGGCAGCTCGCGCGGCAGCCATGCGCACGACCACTTCCAGGTGCTGGTCGGCCTGGATGGCGTGCTGGAGATCGAGGTCGAAGGCCGTGGTGCGGGCATCGGTGCGGGTGAAGCGCAGGTGGTCGCGCCGGGCGATCGCCACGACTTCGAGGCGCGCGGCCACCACGGCAGCGTATGCCTCGTGCTCGACACCACGCATGCGCCGTGGGCCCGCTGCGCCGAGCGCGCACCGGCCGACGTGCCGCAACTGCACGCGCTGGCACGCTATCTCGCGCATTGCATGAAGCAGCCGCAGCACGCCGCGCTCGCGCTGCAGCACGGCCCCGCGCTGTTGCTGGAAGCCTGGAGCCCCGCGCCTTCATCGTCGATGACAGACACGCGCCGTCGCCGTATCGACTGGCGGGCGCTCGCCGCATGGGCCCGTGCGCGCTGGCACGCGCCGTTGACCGTTTCCGATCTGGCCGAGGTCGCCTGCCTGAGCGCAAGCCAGTTCGCGCAGCGCTGCCGCGAGGAGCAAGGTGTGAGCGCAATGCACTGGCTCCGCGCGCTGCGGCTGGCGCATGCGCGCGAGCTGCGACTGGATGGTCTGAGCGTGGCGGAAACGGCGCGCCGCACGGGCTACCGCTCGCCGTCGGCGCTCACAGCCGCGCTGCGGCGCCGCAACGCCTGACGACCAGACCGTCGCCACGCGACGACCGACCGGCGTTGCGCGACGACCGCATCGCGTAGCCTCGCCGGTCTTATGTCTTCCACCGTCTACGCCCTGCTCGCCATCGCGCTCTGGACCTCCCTGGCCTCGCTGGGCACGCTCCTGTCGCACCTGCCGCCGTTTTTGCTCACCGGGCTCGCACTCATCATCGGCAGCGTGCCAAGCTGGCCGCTGGTGCTGCGCGACCGCCGCGCCTGGAAGGTGCCGCCGCGCACGCTGGCCCTGGGCATCTACGGCCTGTTCGGCTACCACTTCCTGCTGTTCATCGCGCTGCGGCATGCGCCGCCGGTCGAAGCCAATCTCGTCAACTACCTGTGGCCGCTGCTCATGGTGGTGCTGGCGCCGGTGCTGCTGCCGGGCGTGTCGCTGCGGCCGCTGCATGTGGTCGCGGCGCTGCTCGGGTTCGCGGGGGCGGCGATGGCGATCCTCGGTGCGCGCGGCGGCGCGGCCCCGGCTTCGGGCGCGGCCGCGGGGTACTGGGGCTTCCTCCCTGCGCTGGGCTCGGCCTTCATCTGGGCGAGCTACTCGCTGTGGACGAAGCGGGTGGCGGCGTTTCCGACCTCGGCGATCGGACTGTTCGGGCTGGTCTCGGGCGCGCTGTCGCTGATCTGTCACGCGCTGCTGGAGCCCTCGGTGGCGCTGTCGGCCCGCGACTGGCTGCTGGTCGCGCTCTGCGGCCTCGGCCCGCTCGGTGCGGCCTTCTTCGTCTGGGACATGGCGCTCAAGCGCGGCGACGCGCGGCAGATCGGCATCCTGAGCTACATCACGCCGCTGGCGTCCACGTCGCTGTTGCTGGCCGTGACCGGCCGCCCGCTCACCTGGAGCATCGCGCTTGCCGCGGCGCTGATCATCGCGGCCGCGGTGATGGGCACGCGCGCCCGTTGAACGAATGCACGAATGAACGAATCACGCCCGTGTCCGACGGATCGGCGCGCTTTTTCTGGCTAGAGTGGAGGCTCAGGAAAAAAAGGAGCCGAACCCATGGACGACAAGAACAAGAACGACAACTTCGAAATCACGCCCAAGCTGGTGTTCGACCTGAACTTGGCGCTGTACTTGGACCTGGTGGCCGCGCTCGAAGGCGCCGGCGCCATCACCTACCGGCAGATGGCCGCCCGGGTGCTCAACATCAGCATGGACGCCCGTGCCGACGGGGAGGCCGGCCTCTCGACGGCGCTGGAAGGCATTGCCAAAGGCTTCGCGGGCCACGGCGATGGCTTGTCGATCGAACTGCTGAAGGCCGCACGCGGCCTGCGCGAGGACGACGCGATGGGCGACATCCCGATGCGCCCCGCCGACTGAGTCTGGCTACTTACTTGTAGTCGAGCGTGAAGGTCGCCGTGCCGTTGGCACGGCCCGGCGTCACCTTGTCGCCGGTCTGGAAATAGCGCGCGGTGTAGGGCAGCACATAGGAGCCGTCCATCGACGGTCCCACCAATGCCTCTTCACCGAATTTCACCGGTACGGTCTTGTCGTTCACCACCTGGATGCCCACGCCGGTGGCGGTGGTCGAACCGGCTTGCGTGATCTTCAGCACGCCCTGTTCGTTCGACGGGTCCTGCGTCGCGTCCATGCGCAGGTAGACCGTGTTCTGCGCGTTCTGCCCGGCCTTGCAGTTGAGCTTGATGTTGAACTTGCGGTCGCCCGTGGTGGTGCCCCTGCCCTTGAAGTTGCTCTGCGGCACCTTGCCGAATTCCACAAGGATGTTGCGCGAGCCTAAGTCCACCGAGCAAGAGGGCGTGATGATGGTGATGCCCTCGCCCAGCAGATTTGTCGTGAGCACCGACTTGCTGTCCGCCACGCTGTAGTACTGGGTGTAGGTGCCCTGCGCGAGCGGGCCGTTGCCCGTCACGGTCGCGATCTTGAACAGCTCGACCTGAAAACGCGACGCTGCATTGAAGTCGCCGAAATCGCTGGTGGTCGAGCGGTCGTGCGGGTAGTAGCTGACCTCGGTGTCGCTGAAGTAGCGCGACAGGCGGATGCCCACGCCGGGCACCGCGGTGGTGAACACGTGGTCATAGCCCGGCACCGCGGTGCCCTGCAGCATCACGCCCTTCACATTGCCCCCGCCCACGCAGGTCCACGGTTTGTTGATGACGGACGAAGGCAGCGGGAAGAGCTGCGACTTGAACATCGTGCCCACCGCGGCATCGTTCGGAATGAGGACGCGGCCCATCGCCATGTTGACGGTCTTCTCGACATAGCCCGGCGTGACGGTGCACGCGGCCCACGCGCCCTGTGCGCCGAGCAACATCACGAGGGCCGGTACGGCGAAGCGCACGGAACGGCGGAATGGATGGCTGCGGTTCATTCCGCTCCCTTCGGTTGCACATCGACCGGCGCAGCAGCGGCGCATTGGCCGTTCAGCTCGCGGATCGGCGGCGGGTTCTTTTCATCGGGCAGGCTGTAGGGCACGACGCATTGGTCGGCCTTGTCCTGGCCCCAGCGCACGGTCAACTGGCCGCTGCTGCCCGCGCCGGTCACGAAGGCCTGGCCGTCGGGGCCGACGATGCCGACCTCCTGGCCCGCCTCGTTCTCGATCTTCGAGCCGAGCGGCAGCATGCGGCCCTTGCGGTCGGTGAGCACCATCAGCAGGCGGAAGCCCACCGAGGTCTCGAACTTCGCGACCACCACGGCGCCGCGCGTGGGCACCACCTCGGTGGCGGCGTTCTTCACTTCCACCGTGTCGCCGAGGTCGCCGGTGCGGATGGCCAGGCGGTTCAGGCGATAAGGCGTGAGGTTGGGAATGATCGCGTTGCCGGCCCAGTCGGTCGCCACGCCAGGCTGCGACTCGAAGCCCACGCCGGAGGCCTTGGGCGCCTGCACCAGCGCGATGGTCTCGCCCAGCGGCTGCGACATCGTGACGCCGCCGCCATGGATCAACACACCGCCGGACACACCGAAGGTGCTCTGGCCATAACCGCGGCCCTGCGAATGGCCGACGTCGAAGCGACCGACCTGCGACAGGTAGCTCGCACTTGCACTGCCGCTGCTGCCGCCGCCCTGGTTCGCGGCGCCGGCGGTCACGTTGTAGGTCAGGCGGCTGTCGTCGAAGGCCGAGCCGTAGACGCTGGCCTGCTGGTTGACGCGGCCGGTGCTGTCGCGGGTGACGGCGTACTGCGCGCTGGCGCGGGTATCGCCGAGCGGAATGCTCAGCGTGAACATCACCTGTCGCACGGCCGGCCGGTTCAGGCTGGTGGTGTAGTTGTAGAAGACGCTGTAGCCGAACTGCTTGTAGTTGCCCGAATAGCCCAGCTGCACCAGCCGGTCCTTCGCACTGGTGCCCCAGTAGCTCTGCTGGCGCGCCGACGCGAACACCGTGCCCAGGTCGCCGACCTGCTGCGAGACCTCGAAGCGCACTTCGTTGCGACGGCTGTTGAAGGACTCGAAGGGCCGCAGGTCCTGCATCTGCACCGCCTCCTGGAAGGTGCGATAGCCGCTGGTCGAGTAGCGGTAGCCCGCCACGCGGAAGTTGGTGCCCGAGGTGAGGAAAGCCTTCGAATAAAGGAAGCGCACCGACTGGCCGTCGTAGGTCTTCACGCCATTGATCGGCGTGCGGTCGGTGGTGCGTGCGCTCGACAGGTCGACCGACACCGCGCCGAAATCGCGCAGGTTCTTGCCCACGCCCGCGAGCAGCGACTGGTACATGTTCGCCATCAGGAGGCCGCCGTAGATCGAGAACTCGTTGCCCAGCCCGCGCGCCAGCGTCGCCTGCATGAAGACCGGCTGCGAGAGCGACGACCGAATGCCCAGCACGCTGCTGCCGTCGAAACCGTTGCGGTACTTGCCGACAGTGGCCGAATAGCGCCAGGTGCCTTCGCGCAGCAGCGTGGGCACGGCCGAGAAGGCCTGCGTGTATTTCGTTTGGCGGCCGTCGGCTTCGGCGATGGTCACTTCCAGGTCGCCGCTCGATGAGGTGGGATACAGGTCGTCGATCACGAACGGCCCCGGCGCCACGAAGGTGCTGTAGATGACGTAGCCGTTCTGGCGCACGGTGACGCGTGCGTTGGTCTGCGCCACGCCGCGGATGGTGGGTGCGTAGCCCTGCTGGCTGTCGGGCAGCATCGCGTCGTCGGAGGACAGCTGCACGCCGCGGAACGGCAGGCTGTCGAAGAAGTTGCCCGGCGTGTTGCCGTCGCCGATCAGGAGGCGTCCGTTGATTGAGGCGATGTCGCGCTGCATGTAGGTGTTGATGCCCTGCCAGCGGCTCTTGCCGTCGATGCCCCGGTTGTAGGTCGAGAAATGGCGAAAACGCCAGTCGCCGTAGTTGAAGCCGGCACGCAGGCCCGCGAACAGGGTGTTGCGCTGCAAGGTCCTGTCGCGCTCGGCGAAGGGGTTGCCGTCGAACACGTTCTGCGGCGGCGCGAAGGGGTTGGTGTCGTTGCGGTAGTTGCTGCCGCTGTAGCGCGCGAAATTGAGCTGGTAGTCCAGCATGCCGGCGGTGATGCCCTGGTCCCACTTCTCGGGCCCGACCGCGCCGCGCGCCGAGCGCTTGAGCGCCGCCTGCGGAATGCTCACGAACAGGCGCTGCTTGCCGGCGTCGTAGGTCACGGCCGCATCGGGAATGACCTTGGTCAGCTCGATGCAGGCCTCGTCCGCGGCGCTCGCGAGTTCGGGGAACACCGCCACGTTGACACCCCACGCGTCGAGCATGCCGCGCGTGAGACAGGGCTCGGCATCGCTCTTTCCTTCCTTGGCGGCGAAGCGGATCTCGGTCTGTCCCGCGCCGCGCTCGTTGAGCGACACGTCGACCATGTACTTGCCCGCGAGCACGCGGTTGCCGAAGGAGAAGAGCGAGAGGTCCGCGTGCGGCTGGTCGCCGCCGATGCCGAGGAATTCCTCGTTGAAGCTGGAGCCGGCCAGCTGCTGCGGCTTCTCCTGCGCATGGCCGGGCGCGCCGAGCGTGCCCAGCAGGGCGGCGCACAGGGTCAGCCGGAACGGTGCGCAAAGAGCAGGTGAACGGCGCATGGCGATTCGTCTCTTGCGTCTCAGCGCTTGGCGCCGTCGGCGGAAGGCACGGGCGGCGGGACCAGCTCGGCCTTCACGGCCACGGGCTCCGCGCCAGCCGGCACCTGCACGCGCTCTTCAGGCGTCTCGCCGCCGTAGTCGTTGAGCGTGGTGTAGTTGACCTGGACGGCCTGCGGCGCTTTCACCGTGGTCAGCGGATAGCTCATCTCCCCGAACGGCGGCACCATGTCGGCGTTGATCAGCTGCTGGCCGCTGTTGATGTTCAGCGCGGTGAAGGTCACGTGATAAGGCGTGGGGTTGCCGACCTTGAGCACAGCGCCCTGCCCTTCGGCGCCCGCGCTCACCGCCCACTTGAGCTGGCCGCGCGATTCCTCGGACTTGCCCGCCAGCTTCGAAGGCCGGTAGAACAGCTTGATGCGGCTGCGCACCGCGATCTGCAGCACGTTCTCTTCCTTCGACTTCTCGGGAATCTCCTTGACGTTCAGCCAGAAGACCGATTCGCGGTCGGCCGGCAGATCGCCCTGCACACGCATGATGCGCAGGATGTTTTCCATGCCCGGGTCGAGCCGCGACAACGGCGGCGTGACGAGCAGGGGGGTCTTGTTCTTGCCTTCGCCGGCGTCGATCCACGACTGGACCACGTAGGGCGAGGTGCCGGTGTTCTTCACCGGAATGGAGGCTTCGCGGTCCCTCTCGCCGAGGATCACGCGGGTGCCGCCGAGCATCACGCCCGCGCCGGCCAGCCCCTGGAGGCCCAGCATCAGCAGGATGGCGAAAACCCAGCGGAAGCGATGGTTGCTGCACATAAAAAAAGAATCCTTGGGCGCGGGTAAGACGCATGGAACACGCGCACCCCAGCACGGCGGTGCGCATCGGGGCACCGTCGGAAAAAGGCGAAAAAAGAAAGAAATGCCGGCGCCGATGGGACGCGGAAGTCCGGCCGCGGCGCAGGCATGGGCGGCATCGCCGGCCGGCCCGGAGCGGCTGTGCGCCCCGGCTGGCCGCGGCAATGCCGCGGACGCTACTTACTTGTAGGCAACCGTGAACTGCGCGACCGCGTTGGCCGGGCCAACCGTCACGGCCGTTTTGGTTGCAATGTAGGCTGCCTGGAACTTCAGCGAGTTGTCGCCCAGACCCAGGATGTATTCACCCGAACTGCCCGTGTTCAAGGCGATCTTGGCGCCGGTGGAATCACCGAGTTCGATAGCAACACCCGAGGCCGCGCCCACGCCGACCTGACCGGCGTTGGCCAGACGCAGGAGAGTGGCGTCGGTGTCGCCAACGCCCGAGAAGCTGACGGTGGCACCCGTCGCCGATGCGCCGCAGCCCAGCAGGTCGATGGTGAACTTGGCTGGCGTGGCCTTCTTGCCGATCGAAGCGGTGCCAGCGGTTCCACCGTCGAACGCGGTGCGCGAGACCTTGCCGAGCGGCACGGTCAGGTTCTGGCTGTTGGGCGAGATCGAGCAAGGTGCGTCGACGATTTCACCGGTGAAATTGATCGTGCCGTCAGCCGCGAAAGCGCCTTGAGACAGCACGCCGGCCACGGCCAGCGATGCGAACTTGATGAGTACAGACTTTTGCATTTTGTGTTCCCTGAGGAGATGAAATAACTGAATTGCAACCTGCCTTATGCAGGGCAGGCCGCAGTCTAGTTACCCGATGACGCAAAATGGGCTGTTGTTATCGTCAGTTCACTGTAGTTAACAGTTCTATTCAATTGTCCGTGACATAGGCACGAGCGTTAACAAGTCGATACTAGTCCGTAGCGATTTGCAGAATCAGTTTGCCAAAGTTTTCACCGCTGAACAGTTTGTTGAGCGCTTCCGGGAAGGTATCGATCCCCGAAACCACGTCTTCCTTGCTCTTCATGCGGCCATCTTTCAGGTATCCGGCAAGTTCCGCGATGGCAATGGGATACCGGTCGGCGTAGTCGAACACCACGATGCCCTCCATCCGCGCGCGGTTCACCAGCAGGCTCAGGTAGTTCTTCGGGCCGGCGCCCGGCATGCTGTTGGCGTTGTTGTATTGGCTGATCGCGCCGCAGATGATCACGCGGGCCTTGCGCGCGAGCCGCGCCAGCACCGCGTCGAGGATCTCGCCGCCGACGTTGTCGAAGTAGATGTCCACGCCCTTCGGGCAATGCGTCTTGAGCCCTTCGCGCACCGCACTGGCGCCGGCCTTGTAGTCGATGCAGGCGTCGAAGCCCAGCTCCTTGACCACCCAGTCGCACTTGGCGGCGCCGCCGGCAATGCCGACCACGCGACAGCCCTTGATCTTGGCGAGCTGCCCCACCGTCTGGCCGACTGCGCCGGCCGCGCCGGAGATGACGACCGTTTCGCCCGCCTTGGGCTGGCCCACGTCCATCAGGCCGAAGTAGCCGGTCATGCCGGGCATGCCCAGCACGTTGAGCCACTGCGTGATCGTGCCCACGCGCAGGTCGATCTTGACCAGGCCGTTGCGCTTGACCTGGTCTTCGGGGATCAGGATGTATTCCTGCACGCCCAGCGTGCCGTAGACCGTGTCGCCGACCGTGAACTGCGGGTTCTTCGAGGCGATGACCCGGCCGACGCCGCCCGCGCGCATCACCTCGTCGATGGCCACGGGCGCGATGTAGCTCTTGGCATCGTTGAGCCAGCCGCGCATGGCGGGGTCGAGCGACAGCGACAGCGTCTTGACCAGCACCCCGCCCTCGGCCGGCTCGCCGACGGGCTCGGTGGTGAACTTCCAATTCTCGCGGGTGACCGTGCCTTCGGGGCGTTTGGCGAGGCGGACCTGGTGGTTGGTGAGTGAGCTGCTCATGGTGTCTCCTTGATTGATGGACGCGGGGACCTGGGTTGGAGGCGCATCCTAGCCGCGCCCATCGCGCCCGCTGGTAGCGCAGGCGACAGGGCCCACACCAGGGAGAAACTCAGATCCGCACGACGATCTGCAGGCCGGGATTCGCGTTGCGCACGGTCAGCGAGCCCCCGTGCGCCTCGGCGACCAGCCGGCACAGGTACATGCCCAGCCCGACGCCGCCGGTGGCCCGCGCCCGTGCGCCGTCGGTGCGATAGAAGGGCTCGGTCAGCCGCCCGAGCTGGGCTTCGTCGACACCCGGACCGTAGTCGCGCACCTCGAGCTCGATACCCTGCACCTGGCCGTCCACCACCGCGCGCAGCGACACGCACGGCGGCCGGGGCGCCTCGGTGCTGTAGCGCATGGCGTTGTCCAGCAGGTTGCGCACCAGGAGGCGGACGCGCATGCGGTCGATCGAATGCGGCGGCAGGCCTTCGGCCAGGTCGAGGTGCACCTTCTCTGCGCCGGGCATCTCGGCCACGATCTGGCGTACCAGCACCGCCAGGTCGACCGGCTCGCGCTGCAGCGCCGCATGCGGGCTCGCCAGGCGTTCGCTCTCGAGCAGGTCGCTGATCAGGTCGCGCATTTCGTTCAGATCGCGCAGCAGCGCCTCGCGCTCGGCCTGGCCCTCGGGCGTGGCGGGCAGCAGCTCGGCGTTGAGCCGGGCGCGCGTGAGCGGCGAGCGCAGCTCATGACTCAATGCCAGCAGCAAGCCACGCTTGGCATCGAGCATCGCCTGGATGTCGTCGGCCATGGTGTTGATGCGCTGCGCGAGGTCGCCCAGGTCGTCGTTGCGGCGCACCGGAATCGGCTCGGTGAACTCGCCCCGGCCGAAGCGCTGCGCGCCTTCGCGGATGTCGATCAGCGGCCGCAGCAGCCGGCTCACATAGGCATAGCCCAGCAGCACGCACGACAGCAGCAGGCCCAGCGTGGCCCAGCCGGTCGCGCGCGGCGCGAGCTGCCAGAGCTTGGGCGCCCAGCCGAAGATGACGCGGTGACCGTCGGCCGTCGGACGGATGAACCACTTGTCGCCGCCGAACACATCCTCGCGGTCGTGCATCCAGCCGCCGGGGCTGTGCGACCCGCCCGGGTTGGAATCCCAGTTGACCGTGGGGCCGACGATGCGGATCGTGATCGGCAGCCGGGCCACCAGCGCCTGCGCGCGCGTCACGTCGGGCGGCGTGCCGATCTCGGCGACGAGCCGGTCGGCGTAGTCCACCAGCATCGGCTTGGCGGCCTCGGCCCAGCCGGTGGAAAACGCCTTCTTCATGCCGCCCATGAAGACGCCGGCCATCACCAGCGCGAGCAGCACGAACATCATCACGAGACGGATGCGCAGCGACCGGCGCCAGCGGCGCTTGCCCTGCACCTTCTCGTGCCACTGGGCGTGCCATTGCTTGCGCATTTCGGCACGGCGGCAGGCCATCTCGCGCCACGCTTCCCGGTGGTCCCGTCCGCCGAACCTCATGCAGGCTCGCTGCGTGCGACGGCCAGCGCATAGCCGGCATTGCGCAGCGTCTTGATGCAGTCCAGCGGCTCCAGCTTCTTGCGCAGGCGGCTCACCACGATGTCGACCGCGCGGGTGTAGAGCTCGGCCTCATGGCCGCGCAGGCGGTTCAAGATGTCGTCGCGGCTGAAGACCTTGCCGGGCTCGGCCGCCAGCAGCGCAAGCAATTCGAACTCGGTGCCGGTGAGCTCGACGCGCTCGCCCTGGCGCAGCACCTGGCGCCGGTCGAGATCGATCGAGAGGCCGTCGAACACGCGCAGCTGCGTGCCGTTGTTGCCGCCATTGCCGTTCGCCATGGCCGGCGTGCTGCGCTGGCGCCGCAGGATGGTCTGCACCCGCGCCACCAGTTCGCGCGGTTCGAAGGGCTTGGGCACGTAGTCGTCGGCGCCCAGCTCCAGGCCGACCACGCGGTCCATCACCTCGCCGCGGGCGGTGAGCATGACGATGGGGATGTCGCTCTCCTTGCGGATCTCGCGGCACAGCGCGAAGCCGTCCATCTCGGGCAGCATCACGTCGAGGATGGCCGCGTCGTACTGTCCGGCGCGCAGCTTGGCGAGGCCTTCGCTCGGGCGCACGGCGCTCTCGAGCGTGCAGCCGAAGCGGGCGAAGTAGGTGGTCAGCGGCGCGGCGAGGTGTTCGTCGTCGTCGATCAGCAGGATGCGCGGCATGGCGGGATTGTGCCTCCTGGCAAACATGTGGCGAATGACTTCGCTGGCCATCAGACCGGTCGGCATCGCACCGCCATGGTCAGGCCTGTCACGAGCGTTGCGAGCAGCAGCGCGTGAAAGACGACGTCGGACATCGTGTGCGGACCGATGCCGAGCACGATGGTGAAAAGGCCGACCAGCGTGCCGACGAGCGCGAAGCCCTGGCCGAAGATCGCTGCCGGGCGCGCGTGCGCGGGGCGCAGCCAGGTCTCGACCGAGGCGAGCACCAGCACGGTGGCGATCACCGCCTCGGCGATGCGGGCCTGCGGATGGGCATGGCCCGGCACGAGCAGGCCGGCGTGCACCGTCGATGCGACGCCGAGCGCGAGCGCCTCGACCAGCATCCAGGCGCGCGCGACCTGAGGGCGCAGCACGGGAGCGGGGTCGTTCATCCTCACCATGGATCGGCGCGGCCGACGCGGCCCAGGTGCGTGAGGCCGAAGCCCGAGGCGTACTTGAGCCCGTAGCCGAGCGCGCGGTCCAGGCCGATGTGGGTCAGCCAGATCAGCGCGCCGGCCACGGCCCACGGCATCGCCGCGAGCACGCCGAGCACCAGCAGCGCGACAGGACCGATGTACGAATGCGCCGCGTTGTAGAGCGCCGCGCCCGCGCGAGGGCCCGCGAGGTAGCCGAGCAGCGACAGGTCGGGCATGAGCAGCCACAGCGCGAACACGCCCCAGCCGAGGCCGAACTGCGTGTAAGCCGCCAGCGCCGCGGCCAGCACGACGGCGCCTTCGAGGCGCAGCAGCGTGCGAACGCCGCCCGCCGCTGCGTTGGGCGTGTCAGCCGCGGGCGCGGCCCGTGTCGCCCATGCCACAGCCGCCGAAGCACGCTGCGTCATGAGTCCGTGCGCGGAGACAGACTCAGCCACGGTGGCTCCAGCGACGTCCGCCACGGTCCATGAAGTCGCGGACCTTTTGCTGTTGGGCGGCGTTCAGGCTGTCGAAGAAGTCGGCGGCGGCGGCGATGATTTCAGGGCTGCCATTGCGTACCGCGGTGGTCTTCTCGTCGATGAGCCGCGTGGCACCGGCCTGGTCGAGCTTGTTGCCCGCGAACAGCGCCTTGAACTGCGAGCGCGGATCGCCCGAGCCGCCCGCGCCACGCAAGGCTTCGCGCTGCGCCTGCAGCTTCTCGGCCAGCACGGTGAGCTTCTGCTTTTGCGCGGTGTCGAGTTCGAGCTTGCTGCCCACGCGCTCGACCATCTTGCTGCGGAACTCGGCGCTGTCGCCGCCCCAGCCGTGACGTTGACCTGCACAGCCGGCGATGCTGCCAGCCACCATCGCCGCGCCGGCGAAACCGAAGAGAGTGCGCTTGATCCAGTGTTTCATGAGACGTCCTTGTGTTGTCGGAAGAAGAGGAAGCTCGATGGTGCAATTGGCGCGCTCCGAAGTCCTCTCACCGCGGTTTCGGCGTGTTTCGTTTTATTGCGACGTACGAGGCAGCAACGCGAGGCGCTGTTGCTCAGAGCTTGCTGCTGTTGCTGCGCGCGGCTTCGGCGCGGGCATCGACGGGGTTCTGCATCGTCGAGATGACCTTGCTGTTCACGCGCGAGCCCGAGGTCACGTTCTGGTCGGGAGCGGCGGCGGTGCGCACGGCTTCGGCCACGACGCGGGCGCGTTCGGTCGAGACCGCCACGGTTTCAGGGCCGCGCGAACCGCGCACGATGTTCTGGTTGGGGGCCGATGCGGTGCGCACGGCTTCGGCGCTGACCTCGGCGCGGCTCATGGCCGAGACGGCGGGCTGCACGCCCTGGTAGCTCTCGGCCTTGGCGCCCGCTGCGGCGAGCATGGCGAACGAGCCGACGGTGATGATCTGGGTCAGGGAGAGGGACTTCATGATGCAGGCCTTTCAGGGTGTGTTGAGGAGCCCTGATCGTGCTTGCAGAGGTGCGGCAAGTCCTTTCGCCGCGGTTTCGGCGTGTTTCGTTTTATTGCGACGCTATTGCTTTCGCAGTAACCGAAGCAATGCGGCCAGTGCGGCGCAGGGCGCGAGCAGCGCCCAGAAGCCCGCATGCGCATAGCCCAGGCCGCCAGCCAGCGAGCCCACCGCGAACGCCGCGATCGGTGGCCAGGCCTTGCGCACACGCCCCGCGGCCGCGTCTGCAGCAGGTGCGCGCGCGGCCATGTCGACGAGGTCCATCACGAGCTGCGTGACGTTGCCGGTCATCACCGTGCTGGGCGTCAGCCGCGCGAAGACGCTGCGCGCGGCGGTGTTCTGGATCGACATGGTGAGCACGCCCACCAGGCCGACCGCGATGGCCGACACGCCGTTGCCGCTCACGAAAGGACCGGCCCAGACGCCGGCTCCCATGAAGGCCACAAGAAAGAGCAACTGCGTGGCCATCAGCGGCACCGCGGTGTCGAGCCCGCGGCGCTCGCCCCGCAACTGGAACATCCGCGTAGCCGCCACGCCGATCACGAACATCGGCAGGGCCAGCAGCTTGCCGACCACGCCCGAATGCGCGCCGCCGGCAATCGCCGCACCGATCAGCACGAAGTTGCCGGTGACATGCGCGGTGAAGAGCCCGAACAGCGCCACGAAACCGAGGGTGTCGACGAAGCCGCCTGTGAAGGCGAGCAGCATGCCGTGCCATGCGCTGCCGGGCGCAGACGCAGGGGTCGCGGGCACGGTGTTCGTCATTCCCGCAACCGCCCGCCGCACATCAGCCCGCGAGGGCCGTGGCGGGATCATCGGACTCGAGGATGCCCTTGGCCCACGCTTCGAGCTTGCTGGTGTCGGCGCGCAGCACCTCCTGCTTCACGGCCAGGATGCGCGACGGATGCATCGAGAAGCTGCGCAGGCCCAGGCCGAGCAGCAGGCGGGTGAAGGCCACGTCGCCCGCCATTTCGCCGCACACGGCCACGCCCTTGCCCTGGCGGCGGCACTCGGCGATGGTGTCGGCCACCAGCTTGAGCACCGCGGGGTGCGCGGGGTCGTAGAGGTGCGCGACCGACTCGTCGGCGCGGTCGATGGCCAGCGTGTACTGGATCAGGTCGTTGGTGCCGATCGACAGGAAATCGAAGTGCTTGAGAAAGGTCTTGAGCGTGAGCGCGGCCGCGGGAATCTCGATCATGGCGCCGAGCTTCACGCTGCCGTACACGGCCCCGCGGTTGTCCAGCTCCACACGTGCAAAGTCGATCAGCGAGAGCGTCTGGCGGATCTCGCTTGCGTGCGCGAGCATCGGAATCAACAGGTGGATCTCGCCGTGCGCGGCCGCGCGCAGGATGGCGCGCAGCTGCGTGAGGAACATCGCCGGATCGGCCAGGCTCCAGCGAATGGCGCGCAGGCCGAGCGCGGGATTCAGGTGCTCCTGCTTGCTGCCGGACTTGTTGTCCAGTTGCTTGTCGGCGCCCACGTCGATGGTGCGGATCGTGACCGGCATGCCCTGCATGCCCTCGACCGCGCGCTTGTAGGCCTGGTATTGCTCTTCCTCGTCGGGCAGGCGCGTCTGGCGCGCCGAAGATTCACGGCCCATGAAGAGGAATTCGCTGCGGAACAGCCCCACGCCCACCGCGCCGGCCTTGACGGCGCCCACGGTGTCCTCGGGCATTTCGATGTTGGCGAGCAGCTCGACGCGCTGGCCATCGAGCGTGACCGCGGGCTTGTGGCGCAGCCGCGCGAGCCGGCCGCGTTCGAGGTCGCCCTGGCGCTGCTTGAAGCCGTACTCGGCCAGGATGATCGGCGAGGGGTCGATGATCATCACGCCGGCATCGCCGTCGATGATGACCCAGTCGTCCTGGCGCACCAGCTGGCTCGCGGTGCGCGCGCCGACGATGGCCGGAATGTCCATGCTGCGCGCGACGATGGCGGTGTGCGAGGTGCGCCCGCCCACGTCGGTCACGAAGCCCGCGAACACGCTCTTCTTGAACTGAAGCATGTCGGCCGGCGAGAGGTCATGCGCGATCAGCACCAGCGGCACGTCGATGCCGTCGCCCGCGGTGGGATCGTCATCGTCGTCGTGGGTGGCGGCGCGCTTGCGGCGCGGCGGGCTGGGCGCGAGCACCGCGGCCGTGCCCTTCATGCGGTGCAGCAGGCGTTCGACCACCTGCTCGAGGTCGGCCTTGCGCTCGCGCAGGTACTCGTCCTCCATCTCGTCGAACTGGCGCGCGATGATCTCCAGCTGCGTGGTCAGCGCCCATTCGGCGTTGTAGAGCCGGTCGGTGATCCAGTGCTTCACGCCGCCGGTGAGGGCCTCGTCCTGCAGCAGCATCTGGTGCACTTCGAGCAGCGCGGCGAGCTCGTGCGGCGCGTCGTTCGGGCCCATCTGCGCGACGCTGGTCTGCAGCTTGGCGAGCTCGTCGGCCACGGCGTTGCGCGCGGTGCGCACCCGGTCGATCTCGGTCTCGATTTCCTCGGGCTTGATGAAGTAGTGGGCGACGTCGATGCGGCTCGACACCACCAGCACCGCGCGGCCGATGGCAATGCCACGGGCGACAGGGAGGCCGTGGACTGCGAAGGTCATGGCGTTGCCCTTATTCGCCTTCGCCGAACTTGTCGTCCATGAGCTGGACGATGGCGTTCATCGCTTCTTCTTCCTGCTGGCCATTGGTCTCTAGCTCGACGGTGGAGCCGAGGCCCGCGGCCAGCATCATGACGCCCATGATGCTCTTGGCATTGATGCGGCGGTCGCCGCGCGAGAGCCACACCTCGCAGGGATAGCTGCCTGCGAGCTTGGTCAGCTTGGCCGATGCGCGTGCGTGCAGGCCCAGCTTATTGCTGATGGTCACGGATTTCTTGATCACTGTGCTTTCTTTTTGCCTGGTTCTGGGGAGCCGCCACCGCCACCTGCATGACGCCTGCGGTGCCACCCGCGATGGCGCGCTGCACGAGCGTGTCGAGCGGTTCGTGGCGGTAGGTGACGGCGCGCAGCAGCATCGGCAGGTTGACGCCGGCCACCAGCTTCGAATGGACGCCGTCCACCAGCTTCTGCGCCACGTTGCAGGGCGTGGCGCCGAACACGTCGGCCAGCACCAGCACCTGCGAGCGCGGGGCGTGCAGCTGCTGCTGGAGCGTGATGCGGGCGGCGGCCAGCGTTTCCTCGGGCGACACGTTGGGCAGCACATCGAGCGCGACGACGGCCTGCTCGCAGTCTGGAAACACATGCAGCGCGCACTGCCGCAGCGCCTGCGCGAACGGTGAGTGGGCGATAATGAGGATGCTGTTCATGCGGCTCGGAGGACGACGCGTCGATTATGCGGGGGCGCCCAGGGAAAGTAGAGATAAGACATAACGCATCAGCCCGCGAAAGAACGGACAGTGCCGCCGTTCATGGAAGGCGCAGGCCTTCGAAGAAGGTCTTGGGCGCCTCGGGGGAAGACGGCTTGCCGAGCACGGTCGCCTGGTAGAGCGCCACGGTGCCGTTTTTCTGCGATTGGGCGAACCAGAGCACCTGGACGGGCGCTGCGCCCGATTGCGCCGGTTGCGCGTCGAACCGCACCGGCGCGGGCATCGCGGTCGCCCGCTGCAGGGCTGCGGGGGCTTCCGTCACCTTCGCATCGCCCAACTGGCCGCGCGTGGCCGCGCGCCAGGCGTTGAGCCAGGCCTCGGCTTGCTCGGGGCTGCCGGCGGACGCATGGGCAATCGCGAAGGTCGCGCCGCCGGTCTCGCAGCCGGCCATGTCGACCTGCACGGATTCGGCGCCCAGCGGGAGCGCGCGGTTCGCGCGGTCGGGCTTGCAGGGCAGGAGCGCGACCAGGCCCGCATCGGCGATCGGCACCTCGCGCCAGTTGAAGGTGGGGCTGCAGGCGGCGAGAAAGGCGGTGGCTGTCAGCGCAAGCCAGGGGCGGGGGGCGAACAACGGCATGGGGGAGCGATTATCGAGCCCCAGATGCCGGATGGGCCCTCGCCAGCACGGTCGCGCAGGCGGAACTAGAATCGCGCCGCCCCCTCTATCCCCCTCCCTCCCCCAGTCGCCGCCATGAAAAAATACATCGCTGCCGCCGCCGTCGCTCTTGCATTGGCCGTTGGCGTGGGCGTGTACCTCGGCTCCGGCAACACGGCGGCCCCGGCCTCCACCTTCGTGCTGCTGGACGGCAGCCAGAAGACCACCGCCGACCTGAAGGGCAAGGTCACCCTGGTCAACTTCTGGGCCACGAGCTGCGTGACCTGCGTCGGCGAGATGCCCAAGGTCATCGCGACCTACGACAAGTACAAGTCCAAGGGCTACGACACGCTGGCGGTGGCCATGAGCTACGACCCGCCGAGCTACGTCGTCAACTTCGCCGAAACCCGCAAGCTGCCGTTCAAGGTGGCGATCGACAACACCGGCAGCGTGGCGCAGGCCTGGGGCGACGTGAAGCTCACGCCGACCACCTACCTGGTCAACAAGCAGGGCGAGATCGTGAAGCGCTACGTGGGCGAACCCGACTTTGCCGAGCTGCACAAGCTCATCGAGAAGCTGCTCGCCGAGGCCTGAAGCTTCCTCGACCCCATAGAAAAAAGGCGCTACCTGGTAGCGCCTTTTGTTTTTGCAGCCGCTCTTACTGGTTGCGGAAGCTGTCGTGGCAGGCCTTGCAGCTCGCACCGGTCGGGCCGAACTGGGCCTTGAGCGCGTCGATGTTGCCGGCCTTGGCCGCGACCACCAGCTTGCCGGTTTCCTCGATCAGCTTCTGCTGGCGTTCCTTGAACTTGGCGTCTTCCTTCCAGACTTCGGGCTTGGCCTTGCCACCCTCGGTGCCGGGGCCGAAGGCGGCCCAGGG
This sequence comes from Variovorax sp. RKNM96, assembly GCF_017161115.1. Taxonomy (GTDB): domain Bacteria; phylum Pseudomonadota; class Gammaproteobacteria; order Burkholderiales; family Burkholderiaceae_C; genus Variovorax. Next base: position 6,661,570 of record NZ_CP046508.1, read on the forward strand.
CAGCTTGGCCATCTCGGCCACGATTTCGGCGTTGGCCGCAGCCGCTGCGGCGTCGTAGGGAACCCGGCCGTTGGCCATGGCGCCCAGGCGGCCGAAATGCTGGCTCATCACGAACAGCGCGCTCTGGCGGTACTTGATGGCGTCCTCGGGCTTGGCGAACTGGGCCGCGGCGGGCAGGGACATCGCAGCGCAGGCGGCTGCAAGGGCGAACGAGGCAAGTCGGGTCATCGTGGGTCCTTGTGTGGGTGGGCAACGCCGTCGAACGCGGCGCTGCGGCCGAGTGTAGGGGCAGCCCATGTCGGGCGCATAGCAACAACCCGAAGCAGCCTTGCGCCCGGACTTTGCTAATCTGCGCCTTCCGCAGCCTCACGCCTCCGCGCCCCCATCGATGACCGACACCTCCGTGGCCGCCCTCCAGGCGACCGCCAGCACCGCGGCCCCTACGCGTGTCTGGGACCTGCCGACACGTCTTTTTCACTGGGCATTGGCCGTTGCCGTGCTCGGCCTGATCGGCACCGGCCTGAACGGCATCATGGAATGGCACTTCCGCCTCGGCTACACGGTGCTTGCGCTGCTGCTGTTCCGGCTGCTGTGGGGCTTCGTGGGCGGACGCTGGTCGCGCTTTGCGGCGTTCATCTACGCGCCGGGCTCAGTCGTCAACTACCTGCGCGGGCGGGCGCACCCGGACCACCTGATCGGGCACACGCCGCTGGGGGCGCTGTCGGTGTTCGCGGTGCTGGCGATCCTGGCGTTCCAGGTCGCCACCGGGCTGTTGGCCGACGACGAGATCTCCGCCTCCGGGCCGCTCACCCGCTTCGTCTCGGGTGCGGTCGTGAGCTTTGCCACCGGCTGGCACAAGGCGCAGGGCAAGTGGATCGTGATCACGCTCGTGAGCCTGCATGTGCTGGCCGTGCTGTTCTACGTACTGGTCAAGCGGCATCGCCTGGTGCGGCCGATGGTGTCGGGCGACAAGCTGGTCTCGAGCGCAAACGGCCAGGTCGCCGGAAGCCGCGACGATGCGGCTTCGCGCGGGCTGGCGCTGGTGCTGTTCGCGCTGTGCGCGGGCGTGGCGTACTGGGTCGCGTCGTTGCGCGTATGAGCTCCTCGGTTTCACGCCCCCTGCCGCTGGCGGACACGCCGGTCGTCGTGCTGCTCACGCCCGATGAAATCCACGAGATCGATGCAGCGCGCGCGATCTTTCGCGACTATGCGGCCTCGCTGAACATCGACCTGGACTTCCAGGATTTCGACAGCGAATTGGCCGGCCTGCCGGGTGAATACGCCGAGCCGCGCGGCACGCTGGTGCTGGCGCTCGTGGATCCGGCGAACATCAAGGAAGAAGCCGGTCGGCAGGCTCCGACGCTGCAGCGCACCGATGGCTCGATGGCGCACGTGGCAGGGTGCTGCGCCCTGCGTCCGCTCGACAATGCGGACTATGCGAATGCGGCGGAGATGAAACGGCTGTTCGTGCGACCCGGCTTCCGAGGCCTGGGGCTGGGCCGGCAACTGGCCGAGGCGATCCTCGATGCAGCGCGCGCCGCAGGCTACGGCTGCGTGCTGCTCGACACCCTCGACGACATGGAATCGGCGCGGGCACTCTACGAAGACCTGGGCTTCGTGGAGGTGCCGCCCTACTATCACAACCCCATCGCCGGGGCTCACTACCTCAAGGCCGATCTCTGATCGATCGGCCGATCGATCAGCCGCGGGCTTGCGCCAGCAGCGTGTCCGCGTCGCTCACTTCGAACTTGCCCGGTGCTTCGACGTTGAGCGTCGCGACCTTACCGTCCTTCACGAGCATCGAATAGCGGTTGCTGCGCAGGCCCATGCCGCGGCCCGTCAGGTCGAGCGTGAGTCCGGTGGCCTTGGCGAAATCGGCGCTGCCGTCGGCCAGCATGCGCACCTTGGCGCCGGTCTTCTGGTCGCGCGCCCAGGCGCCCATCACAAAGGCGTCGTTCACGCTCACGCACCAGATCTCGTCCACGCCGGCGGCCTTGAAGTCGTCGAAGTGCTGCACGTAGCCCGGCACGTGCTTGGCCGAGCAGGTGGGCGTGAAGGCGCCCGGCAGTGCGAACAGCGCGATGGTCTTGCCGGCCGAGGCCTTGCTCACGTCCACGGCGTTCGGGCCGATGCTGCAGCCTTCGCCTTCGACTTCGGAATATTCCTGCAGGGTTGCCGAAGGAAGGGTGTCACCGACTTTGATCATTGAATGCTCCTGAAAAAGAAAAACGGCCCACATTGTGGGCCGTTTCCGGTTGAGTCGTTCGACTCGGCGATCAGACCAGCACGGCCTTCTCGACCAAGCGGGTCACAACCCAGTTCTTGGTCTTCGAGATCGGACGGCTTTCCGTGATCTCGATGGTGTCGCCCAGCTTGTACTCGCCCTTTTCGTCATGGGCGTGGTACTTGCTCGTCTTGGCCACGATCTTGCCGTAGAGCTCGTGCTTCACACGGCGCTCGACCAGCACGGTCACGGTCTTGGCACGCTTGTCGCTGACCACCTTGCCGATCAAGGTGCGCTTGAGGGATTTTTTAGCTTCCGTCATGTTCACTCCTTACTTGGCGGCTTGGGTTTCTTGCTGCTTCTGCGCAAGAATGGTCTTGGCGCGCGCGATGTCGCGGCGCGTCACGCGCAGCGTCGAGGTGTTCGACAGCTGTTGCGTGGCTTTCTGCATGCGCAGACCGAAATGGGCCTTCTGCAGGTCCTTGATTTCGGCTTCGAGGCCTGCGACGTCCTTCGTGCGAAGGGTTGCAGCCTTGGTGACCTTGGCCGGAGCCGCGGTTTCTTTTTTCTTACGTGTTGCCATGGATGTTCTCCTCTCAGGCGCCGAGCTGGCGAGCGACGAACGTCGTGCGCAGCGGAAGCTTGGCGGCGGCCAGGCGGAACGCTTCGCGGGCGAGTTCTTCGGGCACGCCGACGATCTCGAACACGATCTTGCCAGGCTGGATTTCAGCGACGTAGTACTCGGGGTTGCCCTTACCGTTACCCATCCGCACTTCGGCGGGCTTGGTCGAGATCGGCTTGTCCGGGAACACGCGAATCCAGATACGGCCACCGCGCTTCACGTGACGCGAGATCGCGCGACGAGCGGCTTCGATCTGGCGCGCCGTGAGGCGGCCGCGGTCGGTGCATTTGAGACCGAAGTCACCGAACGCAACCGAGTTACCCGTGGTTGCGATGCCGGTGTTGCGGCCCTTTTGTTCCTTGCGGAACTTTCTGCGTGCAGGTTGCAGCATTTTTGTTACTCCGTAGTTCTAAGACCAATTACTCGGTCTTGGCACCGTCAGCTGCTGCAGCTGGCGCGGCTTTGCGGACGCGCTTAACGGCGGGTTTCGAGTCTGCACCGGCACCGCCGGTTGCTTCGGCGGGCTTGTCGCTGCCATCGGCCGGAGCGGTGTTGCCACCGATCGGGCCTCGGGCACCGGCACGGGGGCCGGGACCACGACGATCCGAACCCGGACGGTCGCCACCCGGGCGGCCATCGCGGCGCGGACCGCGCGGACGACGTTCTTCTTCAGGACGCGGCGTTTCGACAGCCGGCAGGTCGTTGCGACCCAGCGTGTCGCCCTTGTAGACCCAGACCTTGACGCCGATGACGCCGTAGGTGGTCTTGGCTTCCGAGGTGCCGTAGTCGATGTCGGCGCGCAGGGTGTGAAGCGGCACGCGGCCTTCGCGGTACCACTCGGTACGTGCGATTTCGATGCCGTTCAGGCGGCCAGCCGACATGATCTTGATGCCCAGGGCACCCAGACGCATGGCGTTCTGCATGGCGCGCTTCATGGCGCGGCGGAACATGATCCGCTTTTCGAGCTGCTGCGTGATGCTGTCGGCGATCAGCTGCGCATCGATTTCGGGCTTGCGCACTTCTTCGATGTTGACCGCAACCGGCACGCCGAGCTGCTTGCCCAGTTCGCGCTTGAGGTTCTCGATGTCTTCGCCCTTCTTGCCGATCACGACGCCCGGACGTGCCGAGTAGATCGTGATGCGAGCGTTCTTGGCGGGACGTTCGATCATGACGCGCGAGACCGAAGCGTTCTTCAGCTTCTTCTTCAGGTATTCGCGAACCTTGATGTCTTCGGCCAGCATGCCCGCGAAATCGCGGTCGCTTGCGTACCAGCGGCTGGACCAGTTACGGGTGACCGCAAGGCGGAACCCGGTTGGGTGGATTTTCTGTCCCATATTTCTTCCAGGCCTTCTTAGTTGCCAACCGTCACGTACACATGGCACGTGGGCTTGCTGATGCGATTGCCGCGACCCTTGGCCCGCGCGGTGAAGCGCTTGAGCGTTGCACCTTGCTCGACGTAGATGGTCTTGACCTTCAGCTCGTCGATGTCGGCACCGTCGTTGTGCTCGGCGTTGGCGATTGCCGACTCGAGCACCTTCTTGATGATCACAGCGGCCTTTTTCTGCGTGAACTGCAGAACGTTGAGCGCTTGATCGACCTTCTTGCCGCGGATGAGGTCCGCGACCAGACGGCCCTTGTCGACCGAGAGGCGGACACCGCGGAGGACTGCACGTGTTTCAGACATGGTCGTTCCTTACTTCTTCTGGACTTTTTTGTCCGCGGGGTGCCCCTTGAACGTGCGCGTGAGCGCAAATTCGCCGAGCTTGTGGCCGACCATCTGGTCGGTGATGTACACAGGCACGTGTTGCTTGCCGTTGTGCACGGCGATGGTCAGACCGATGAACTCGGGCAGAACCATCGAACGACGCGACCAGGTCTTGATCGGCTTCTTGTCCTTGGTCGTCACGGCCTTGTCGGCCTTGGCCACCAGGTGGTGGTCGACGAAAGGACCCTTTTTGAGAGAGCGAGTCATGGGCTATCCCTTACTTCTTGCGACGCGACACGATGAAGACCTGCGTGCGCTTGTTGTTACGGGTGCGATAGCCCTTGGTCAGGTTGCCCCATGGGTCGACAGGGTGGCGGCCTTCGCCAGTCTTGCCTTCGCCACCACCGTGCGGGTGGTCGACCGGGTTCATCACCACACCGCGAACGGTCGGGCGAATACCCATGTGACGCTTCACACCGGCCTTGCCGAGTTGGCGCAGGCTGTGCTCTTCGTTGGCCACTTCGCCGATGGTTGCGCGGCATTCGATGTGGATGCGACGCACCTCACCCGAACGCATGCGGACCTGGGCGTAGACGCCTTCGCGAGCCAGCAGCGTGGCCGACGTACCGGCCGAACGCGCGATCTGCGCGCCCTTGCCGGGTTGCAGTTCGATGCAGTGGATCGTCGAGCCGACCGGGATGTTGCGGATCGGCAGGGTGTTGCCGGCGCGGATCGGGGCTTCGGCGCCCGACAACAGCGTTGCACCGGCTTCAAGACCGCGCGGGGCGATGATGTAGCGGCGCTCGCCGTCGGCGTAGCAGACCAGAGCGATGTGGGCGGTGCGGTTCGGGTCGTACTCGATGCGTTCGACCTTGGCCGGGATGCCGTCCTTGTTGCGCACGAAGTCGACAACGCGGTAGTGGTGCTTGGCACCGCCGCCACGATGACGGATCGTGATGTGACCGTTGTTGTTACGGCCGGCCTTCTGGAACTGGGGTTCCAGCAGGGGGGCGTGAGGAGCACCCTTGAACAGGTGGTCACGCGAAATCTTCACCGCGCCGCGTTGGCCCGGCGAAGTGGGTTTCATCTTGATGACGGCCATGATTAAGCGCCTTCCCCGACGAGGTTGAGCTCTTGACCGGGCTTGAGCGTCACATAGGCCTTGCGAACGTTGTCGCGGCGGCCGATGGACTTGCCAAAGCGCTTGGTCTTGCCCTTGGTGTTGAGCACCGACACGCCCTGGACTTCGACCTTGAACATCAGTTCAACAGCGGCCTTGATCTCGGGCTTGGTGGCGTCTTGCAGCACCTTGAAAGTGACAGCGTTCGACTTCTCGCCGACCATCGTTGCCTTTTCGGACACGATCGGGGCGACCAGCACCGCCATCAGGCGGCCTTCTTCGAACGTACGTTCAGCGGCGGTAGGGTTCACGCGGCTCATGCGAACATCTCCTTGAGCTTGTCGACGGCACCCTTGGTGACCAGCACCTTCTTGTAGTGAACCAGCGACACCGGATCGGCGTAACGGGGTTCGACCACGAGGATGTTGACCAGATTGCGCGAGGCAAGGTACAGGTTTTCGTCGACTTCTTCGGCGATCACGAGCACGGACTCGAGATTCATTGCCTTGAAACGGGCTGCCAGCGGCTTCGTCTTGGGCGAATCCACGGTCAGCGAATCCACCACGGCCAGACGGCCTTCGCGAGCGAGCTGCGAGAAGATGGCGGCCATGCCGGCGCGGTACATCTTCTTGTTGATCTTCTGCGAGAAGTTTTCGTCAGGCATGTTCGGGAAAATCCGGCCACCCCCGCGCCACAGCGGCGAGGACGTCATACCGGCACGGGCGCGGCCCGTTCCCTTTTGCTTGAAAGGCTTCTTGGTCGAGTGCTTGACCTGCTCGCGGTCCTTCTGGGCGCGCGTGCCTTGGCGGGCATTGGCCTGGAATGCAACGACGATCTGGTGAACCAGGTCTTCGTTGTAGTCACGGCCGAACACGGTCTCGGGGGCGTCGTACTTCGACGCGGCCTGGCCTTGTTCGTTCAGGAGTTCGAGTTGCATTACTTCGCTCCTTCAGCCGCTTGCGGCTTGGCCTTGATGGCGGGACGCACGGTGACGAAGCCACCCTTCGAACCCGGGATCGCGCCCTTGATGAGCAGCAGTTGACGCGCTTCGTCGATGCGGAACACATCGAGGTTTTGCGTGGTCTTGGTCACATCGCCGAGGTGACCCGTCATGCGCTTGCCGGGGAACACGCGACCGGGGTCTTGTGCCATGCCGATCGAGCCGGGAACGTTGTGCGAACGGCTGTTACCGTGCGACGCGCGTTGCGAGCTCATGTTGTGGCGCTTGATCGTGCCTGCGAAGCCCTTGCCGATGGAAGTGCCTTGCACGTCCACCTTCTGGCCCACGGAGAACACGCTGCCCGCTGCGATCACGCCGCCAGCCTTGTGCTGACCTGCGGTTTCTGCGGTGACGCGGAATTCCTGGATGATTTCACCAGCTTCGACACCCGCCTTGGCAAGGTGGCCGGCTTCGGGCTTGGTCACGCGCGATGCTTTGCGCGAACCGAACGTCACCTGCAGGGCGACGTAGCCATCGGTCTCTTGGGACTTGATCTGGGTCACACGGTTGTTGGACACATCCACCACCGTGACAGGAACTGCGTCCCCGTCATCGGTGAAGAGACGCATCATCCCCACCTTGCGGCCCAGCAACCCGAGGGAGTTGCTCAGACTCATTTGTTTTCTCCAAAAATGGAAGCTCCCTTCGCCGCTGCCACTTCAATTGGCGACAGCGTTTGGCTGATTCCCCTGAGGGTTTCCGGCCTGCGGAAGGAGGTTGATAAATCTCTGCTCGAACTACACCCCTACGGACGCACCAAGGGCAGAGCCAGCGATTATAGCCCGCGATGCGGGCTCCGTGCAAGCGGTGTTGCAGGCCGGATTTTCGAGGGCGATCCGGCCTCTTTCGCCTGTTTTCCTGCCTATTTGGCAGGCATCATGATGATGTTTTCGCCCTCTGGCGTGGTTTTCAGCTCGCCGGAGGACTTCAGGACCGGAGCCGCGGTGCCAGTCTGAATGGGGACGGAAATGGCGCTGGTGGCGCCTTTTTGCGTGATGAACACATTGAGGTAAGCCAAGCCCTCCCGCTCGCTCACCACGGTAACGGTGACCGAGGTTCGCTTGTTCGCAGGCAACGCCAGAGCCGCGCTGCCCGAGATCGTCAGACCCGGATCGGCACTCAACTCCACCGTCGCGCCCTCTGGGGCGGTAACACCGTCGAACTGCAGGATCACGGGCGTGCCGCGCCCCACCTGCGGTTTGGCATCGAGGCGGGCTTGCAGCGTGACGCCGGAGTCATTCGGTTTGCGTGCCGCAGTCATCATGGCCCCTCCGTGTTGGGGTGTCGATTTGGCGTGGCGTGCACTGGGCACGCCGTCGGCCAGGGCCGGCAGCGACAACGCAGCCAACACGAGCCCCGCCATGGAGATCATCGAACGTGGTTGGATGTTCATGACGGCCCGCCCTATTGAATGCTGACGTTGAAACATGGCTTTGCCCCGGAATTGCTGAGGTCGTTGACCGCAAGAACGTAATCGCCAGCACCCAGGCTGACCCTGTTGCTCGTTCGGGCAATCAATCCGCCGCGGTAGATATCGAAATCGGGCTGCCCGACAGGGCCATTCACCACGAACTGATAGTCACGGTTCGCAGACGCGCTGAATCGAATGTAGGCAAAGCTGCCGAGCTTGTTGTCATTGCCCGCCTCGTTGGAAACACACGCCTGTATGACCGGGCCGCCCACTGTCGCCGTCTGATACATCGGCAGCGCCACGGCCACGCCCCCATTGTTTTGTTCCTGGCTCCCGTACGGATCGTTTGAAACCGCGCTGATATTTTGGCCGGTGAGCAGGCCCGCCAACGCCGATGCGCTGCCCGGTGCCGTCGCATTGAAAGCTGCGGCGAAGGGATGGATCGACGTGACGGGCGCCCCGCTCCTGAACAGGATCCCCGTCAACGCGTTGTGGATGGGCTGAAAGCCGACCTGCCGATTGAGATTCCAAAGGATGGACTGGATCGAATCCTCCGAATACCAGCCTGGGTTACTCGAAGGTCCAGTCGTCAAGTCGAGGAGATTGCCTCGGCGCGACTGCCGAACACCGACTGAGTCGGCATAGTTGGACCGGTTGAGCGCGATGCCTGACCAGGCATTGCCCCATCCCTCGGAAAAGGCCAGCCGGCGGTCAAGGCGGTCATTCGGACCGTGATCGCCACCAGGCGAGTCGTCCCGGCTGAAGGACGACTGATAGTAGTGGCCCCACTCGTGCGCGATCACCGATTCGTCGAATTCATCGGTATCGGAGTCCTCCTTGCCGAGAACATAGATCTCTTTGCCAGTGCTCCTGTTGATGAAGAACGTGGTTCCGATGTTGCCCGACGGCAGGTCGACGACGCCGGTCGACGGTGCATTGCTCGGGCTCCAGAATATCTTGAGCGGAGGGAACGCCGTTCCCGGCGCAACCGACAGCACCTTTTGCATCGCCGTATAGACCGTGTCGAGCACGGCAAAAGGTGCGGCCACGCGCGCCTCGGTGTAGCTCGATCCACCCCAGCCGGTGGCGGCACGCAAATCGCGCGTCAGCGCAGTTGCACCCGTTCCGAAAGGCGAGGAGGCCATCGAATACAGGCCGTTCGGCTGGGGCTTGCTCGTGTTGTCGAGCACGCTCACATCCCAACTCGGCAATGCGCCGGCGCGGGTCAACTGCGCTCTCACCCGCACGATGATCGTGGTGTTTGCAGGCACATTGACCGAATACGCGCCCGCATCGTCGGTCGCTGTGGTGGCAAGCGTCGCGGATGACGCCGCATCGAGCACATCCACCACGGCGCCCCGTACCGGCTTGACGGTCGTTGCGGAATAGACAAGAGGCCCGTTCGTATTGGGAACGGATTCGTAGGTGGCCTTGCCGGTCAGAGCGACCGAATTGCCTGGCGGAAGGATCGGAAATCCTCCTCCGCCTCCTCCGCCCCCACCACCACCGCCGCAGCCCGCCAGCAGTACGGCTGCAATGCATGCCGCGCCCAACGAAAAAGAGAACTTATGACTCATAGTTGTGCTGCCCTCGTTTCAGCCGCGGCCGATGCTTGAAAGATTTACCGGTGCGAGAGGATGCCATAGCCACGCCCTGAAAAACAAAGCCCGCCTGCATTTCTGCAGGCGGGCTTTGTCAAAACGCGACGCTGGGAGTTCTTACTGTTTACTGCAGCTTGATCTCGACGTCCACGCCGGCCGGCAGGTCGAGCTTCATCAGCGCGTCCACGGTCTTGTCGGTCGGGTCGACGATGTCCATCAGGCGCTGGTGCGTGCGGATCTCGAGCTGGTCGCGCGACGTCTTGTTGACGTGCGGCGAACGCAGGATGTCGAAACGCTTCATGCGGGTCGGCAGGGGCACGGGGCCCTTGACGATCGCGCCAGTGCGCTTGGCGGTGTCAACGATTTCGGCAGCCGATTGGTCGATCAGCTTGTAGTCGAACGCCTTCAGGCGGATGCGGATTTTTTGCTTGGTAGCCATGATGTTTCCTTTGCGTCCGGCTTAGATGTCGAGGATCTTTGCCACGACGCCCGAACCCACGGTACGGCCGCCTTCACGGATGGCGAAGCGCAGGCCTTCTTCCATCGCGATCGGGTTGATCAGCTTGACGGTGATGCTGACGTTGTCGCCAGGCATGACCATTTCCTTGTCCTTGGGCAGCTCGATCGCGCCGGTCACGTCCGTCGTGCGGAAGTAGAACTGCGGACGGTAGTTGTTGAAGAACGGCGTGTGACGGCCACCTTCGTCCTTGGACAGCACATACACCTCGGCGGTGAAGTGCGTGTGCGGCTTGATCGAGCCGGGCTTGCACAGCACTTGGCCGCGCTCGACTTCTTCGCGCTTGGTACCGCGCAGCAGCACGCCGACGTTGTCGCCAGCCTGGCCTTGATCGAGCAGCTTGCGGAACATTTCCACGCCGGTGCAGGTGGTCTTGACGGTCGGGCGGATGCCGACGATCTCGATTTCCTCGCCGACCTTGATCACGCCACGCTCGACGGCGCCGGTCACCACGGTGCCGCGACCCGAGATCGAGAACACGTCTTCCACGGGCATCAGGAACGTGCCGTCCACGGCGCGCTCGGGCGTCGGGATGTACGTGTCCAGCGCCTCAGCCAGCTTCATGATGGCTTCTTCGCCCAGCTTGCCCTTGTCGCCTTCCAGGGCGAGCTTGGCCGAGCCGTGGATGATCGGGGTGTCGTCGCCAGGGAATTCGTACTTGTCCAGGAGCTCGCGCACTTCCATTTCGACCAGCTCGAGCAGCTCGGCGTCGTCGACCATGTCGCACTTGTTCAGGAAAACGATGATGTAGCCCACGCCCACCTGGCGAGCCAGCAGGATGTGTTCACGGGTCTGGGGCATCGGGCCGTCGGCAGCCGAGCACACCAGGATCGCGCCGTCCATCTGGGCGGCGCCGGTGATCATGTTCTTCACATAGTCGGCGTGGCCGGGGCAGTCCACGTGAGCGTAGTGGCGGTTGGCCGTCTCGTACTCGACGTGCGCGGTGTTGATCGTGATGCCGCGGGCCTTTTCTTCGGGCGCTGCGTCGATCTGGTCGTAAGCCTTGGCTTCGCCGCCGAACTTGGCCGACAGAACGGTTGCGATCGCAGCCGTCAGCGTCGTCTTGCCGTGGTCAACGTGACCGATCGTGCCCACGTTCACGTGCGGCTTGGTGCGGGTGAATTTACCTTTTGCCATTTTTCAATCCTTGAAAGAGCATTCCCGTGTATTGGTTTTATGTCTGCACCCGATTGCTGGTTCGCCTCGCACGGGAACGTGGCGGCACCGGATCGCAGACAAAGAGAGCCACGCACTGCGTGACCCCACATTCTTTTAATCAGTTGGGGACAGAGCAGATTTGCTGCGCAAATCCTGGTCTGTCCCGCAAAGACATTACTTAGCGCGAGCAGCCACGATGGCTTCGGCAACGTTACGCGGAGCTTCAGCGTAGTGCTTGAACTCCATCGTGTACGTGGCGCGGCCTTGCGACATCGAACGCAGCGTGGTCGAGTAGCCGAACATTTCCGACAGCGGCACTTCGGCCTTGATGGACTTGCCGCCACCGATCATGTCGTCCATGCCCTGCACCATGCCGCGGCGTGAGGACAGGTCGCCCATCACGTTGCCGGCGTAGTCTTCAGGCGTTTCGACTTCCACGGCCATCATCGGCTCCAGGATCACGGGGCTGGCCTTGCGGGCGCCTTCCTTGAAACCGAAGATCGCGGCCATCTTGAACGCCATTTCGTTCGAGTCCACGTCGTGGTACGAGCCGAAGTGCAGCGTGACCTTGACGTCGACGACGGGATAGCCCGCCAGCACGCCTTGCGTCAGCGCTTCCACAACGCCCTTTTCCACTGCGGGGATGTATTCGCGAGGAACCACACCGCCCTTGATGGCGTCGACGAACTCGAAGCCCTTGCCCGCTTCCTGCGGCTCGAGCTTCAGGATCACGTGACCGTACTGGCCCTTGCCGCCCGACTGGCGAACGAACTTGCCTTCGGCATCTTCGACGGTCTTGCGGATCGTTTCGCGGTAGGCAACCTGGGGCTTGCCCACGTTGGCTTCCACGCCGAATTCGCGCTTCATGCGGTCCACGATGATTTCAAGGTGGAGCTCGCCCATGCCGGCGATGATGGTCTGGCCCGATTCTTCGTCGGTCTTGACGCGGAACGACGGATCTTCCTGAGCGAGACGCTGCAGGGCGATGCCCATCTTTTCCTGGTCGGCCTTGGTCTTGGGCTCGACGGCCTGCGAGATCACCGATTCCGGGAACACCATGCGCTCGAGCGTCACGACGGCTGCCGGGTCGCACAGGGTTTCGCCCGTGGTGACTTCCTTCAGGCCCACGCAGGCGGCGATGTCGCCGGCGCGGATTTCGTTGACTTCTTCGCGGTTGTTCGCGTGCATCTGCACGATACGGCCGATACGTTCCTTCTTGCCGCGCACCGGGTTGTAGACGCTATCGCCCTTGGTCAGCACGCCCGAGTAGACGCGCACGAAGGTCAACTGGCCCACGAACGGGTCGGTCATCAGCTTGAATGCGAGCGCCGAGAACTTCTCGCTGTCGTCAGCCTTGCGGGTGACGGGGGCTTCGTCTTCGTCGGTGCCGGTGACCGGGGGAATGTCGGTCGGTGCGGGCATGTATTCGACGACGGCGTCGAGCATGGCCTGCACGCCCTTGTTCTTGAAGGCCGAGCCGCACAGCATCGGCTGGATTTCGCCGGCGATGGTGCGCTGGCGGATGGCCGCCTTGATTTCCGCCTCGGAAAGCTCGCCGCCTTCGAGGTACTTGTTCATCAGGTCTTCGCTGGCTTCGGCAGCAGCTTCGACGAGCTTTTCGCGGTATTCGGCGCAGACGTCGGCCAGGTTCGCGGGGATTTCACCGTAGGTGAAGGTCACGCCCTTGTCTTCGTCCCAAATGATCGCCTTCATCTTCACGAGGTCGACGATGCCCTGGAAGTGCTCTTCGGCACCGATCGGGATCTGGATCACGACGGGGTTGGCCTTCAGGCGGTCCACCATCATCTGGCGCACGCGCAGGAAGTCGGCGCCGGTGCGGTCCATCTTGTTGACGAACGCGAGACGCGGAACCTTGTACTTGTTGGCCTGGCGCCAGACGGTTTCGGACTGGGGCTGCACGCCGCCGACCGCGTCGTACACCATGACAGCGCCGTCCAGCACGCGCATCGAGCGCTCGACTTCAATGGTGAAGTCCACGTGGCCGGGGGTGTCGATGATGTTGATGCGGTGTTCTTCGAACTTGCCGGCCATGCCCTTCCAGAAGCAGGTGGTGGCAGCCGAGGTGATCGTGATGCCGCGCTCTTGCTCTTGCTCCATCCAGTCCATCGTGGCGGCACCGTCGTGCACTTCACCGATCTTGTGGTTCACACCGGTGTAGAACAGGATACGTTCGGTCGTCGTGGTCTTGCCAGCGTCGATGTGCGCGGAGATGCCGATGTTGCGGTAGCGCTCGATGGGGGTCTTGCGGGACATGATTTACTTTCGGGTTGAAATGCGTTGAGCGCTGGGCCCCGAGCACGGGCACAACGCCCGACACTCGACACCCAACGCCCAAGCGAAGTTTGATTTTTAGAAGCGGAAGTGGCTGAACGCCCGGTTGGCTTCTGCCATGCGGTGCACTTCGTCGCGCTTCTTCATGGCACCGCCACGGCCTTCCGTGGCTTCCATGAGTTCGTTGGCCAGACGCAGGGCCATCGACTTTTCGCCGCGCTTGCGAGCGGCTTCCTTGATCCAGCGCATCGACAGGGCGAGGCGACGGACAGGACGGACTTCGACCGGCACCTGGTAGTTCGCACCGCCGACGCGGCGCGACTTCACTTCGACCATCGGCTTCACGTTGTTGATGGCAACGGTGAAAGCTTCGAGCGGGTCCTTGTCAGGGTTCTTCTTTTCGATGAAGTCGAGCGCGCCATAAATGATGCGCTCGGCGATCGCCTTCTTGCCGCCTTCCATGATCACGTTCATGAATTTCGACAGCTCGACATTGCCGTACTTGGGATCCGGCAGGATTTCACGTTTGGGGACTTCGCGACGACGTGGCATTTTTCTAACCTCTTTGCTTCAGTTGGCATCGTTTCCGACACCGCGAGAGCCAGTCAGGACTCTCACTTACTCGACCCGGGATTGGGTCACTTCGTTCGACAAGCCCGCCAAGGCCATCGAACACCGTTTGTTTCTTGAATACAGGAAGGCTTAAGCCTTCTTGGGACGCTTCGCGCCGTACTTGGAGCGCGACTGCTTGCGGTCTTTCACGCCTTGCAAGTCGAGCGAACCGCGCACGATGTGGTAGCGAACACCGGGCAAGTCCTTGACACGACCGCCGCGAACCAGCACGACGCTGTGTTCCTGCAGGTTGTGGCCTTCGCCGCCGATGTAGGAGATGACTTCGAAGCCATTGGTCAGACGGACCTTGGCAACTTTACGAAGCGCCGAGTTGGGCTTCTTTGGCGTCGTGGTGTAGACGCGGGTGCAGACACCGCGACGTTGCGGCGAGTTCTGCATGGCAGGGCTCTTCGAATTGATCTTTTCGACCGTTCGACCCTGACGCACCAGTTGATTGATGGTTGGCATGAATGAATTAGTCCAAAACAACCCGGCCCTGGTGGTGAAACCGCCCTTGGTCGTGACCCAAGGAAGCCGGGAATAACGAAAACGTGAAACCCTTCGGAAAATTCCGAAAAGCCCACGAGTATAGCAGGCGAGCCTGAAACGGCAAAGTCAGGCTGCAGCCAGCGGCTGCTGGCGGCCCGATCTGCCCGGCCCTCTTACTTGATCCAGAGGCGGATGGCGTCCCAGGCGCGGCCGAAGACGCCCGCCTGCTCGACCGCTTCCAGCGCGACAAGCGGCACATCGGCCACCGGCTGGTCATCCAGCGTCACCTTGAGCGAGCCCACGGCCTGGTACTTGGTGAACGGCGCCACCAGCGGGTCGGGACGCGCCACCTGGGTCTTGATCTTGCTGGCGGTGCCAGCGGGAACCGCGACGACGATGGCTTCCGGACGGCCCAGCTTCAGCACGTTCTCCTTGCCCTTCCAGACCGCCGGCGTGGCGGCCGGCTGGCCGGCGTCGAACAGGCGAACGGCGTCGTAGGCCGTGTAGCCCCAGTTCAGCAGCTTCTGCGATTCGTTGGCACGCACGGTCTCGCCGGAGGCGCCCAGAACGATCGACAGCAGCCGGCGACCGCCGGTCAGGTTCGGAAAATCGCGCTTGGCGGTGGCGATCATGCAGTAGCCGGCGGCTTCGGTATGGCCGGTCTTCAGGCCGTCGACCGTCGGATCGCGGAACAGCAGCAGGTTGCGGTTGGTGTCGTTGGTCGACGGGGTGCCCGGATAGCGGTACTTCTTGATCGCGTAGTACTTGGCTTCTTCAGGAAAGTCGCGCACCAGCCGGGTCGCCAGGATGCTCAGGTCGCGGGCCGTGGTGGTGTGGCCGGGTGCCGTGAGGCCTTCGGGGTTCTTGTAGCTGGTGTTCTTCATGCCCAGGGCCTTGGCCTGGGCGTTCATGAGCTCGACGAAGTGCTCGACCGTGCCACCGACGCCTTCGGCCAGCGCGACCGTGGCGTCGTTGCCCGACTGCACGATCAGGCCCTTGATCAGGTCTTCGACTGGCACCTGCATCTTCGGGTCGATGAACATGCGGGAGCCGGGCATCTTCCAGGCGCGCGGGCTGACCGGGAAGGTCTGGGTCAGCGTGATCTTCTTGGCGCGCAGCGCATCGAACACGATGTAGGCCGACATCAGCTTGGTGAGCGAGGCCGGCTCCACCGGGCTGTCGATGTCCTTCTGCGCGAGGATCTGGTTCGCGGTCACGTCCAGCAGCAGGTAGCTGCGCGCGGCGACTTCGGGCGGTGCCGGCACCTGGGCGGCAGCGATCACGGCGACCGAGGCAGCGGCGGTCAGCACCAGTGCGCGGAGCGCATTGAAAAAACGATTCATGGGGAGGATGAGAAGAGACGAAAACAAGCCCGTGAGGCTTTCATTCAATGCCCGCGCGGAGGTGGCGGGCAACCAGACTTTTGAGCAGCGGCAATTGTCCGTGAAAGAAATGGCCGCCCCCGGGAATAACCGTGACAGGAAGTGACTGTGGCCGCGCCCAATCCATCACGGCCGCGAGCGGCACGGTGTCGTCGGCTTCGCCGTGGACCACCAGCATGCGATCGTGGGCCTCGACGGGCAGCGTGGCCACCGTGTTGCGCGCGGCGGCCGTGCCGACCAGCACGACCTGCTGGATATCGCGCGCGGCCCAGAGCTTCTCGGCGGCGCCGCAGGCAACGAAAGCGCCGAACGAGAAACCGGCAATGGCCAGAGGACCCTCGGGCGCCAGCTGGCCGACGACATTCAGCATGTCTTCCAGCTCGCCGCGCCCTTCGTCGTGCACGCCCTCGCTGGCACCGACGCCACGAAAGTTGAAGCGCACCGTCGTCCAGCCGCACGACACGAAAGCGCGCGCCAGGGTCTGCACGACCTTGTTGTCCATCGTGCCACCGAACAGCGGATGCGGATGGGCGATCACGGCAATGCCGCGCGGGGCATCGGCCGGCTGGTCGCGCTGCACCTCGATCGCACCGGCGGCGCCTTGGAGGCTGATCTTTTCGGTCTGGGAATTCATGGCGGGGTGGGTGGGCAGGCCGGCAGCGCCGGTCGGGAGCACGGTACGAGCGGTGGGCCCGCGGGAAAGTTCAGCGTCCGACGTCGGCGGGGAGCAGGAGCCGCTCCACGACCTGGCCGTTCTTCAGGTGCGACTCGACAATCTCGTCGATGTCGTCGGCATCGACGAAGGTGTACCAGACGGCTTCGGGGTACACCACCGCCACCGGTCCGCCGGCGCAGCGATCGAGGCACCCCGCCTTGTTGACCCGCACCTTGCCGGGCCCGGAGAGCCCCGCCTCCTTCACCTTCGCCTTGCAGCGATCGAAGCCTTCCTGTGCGTTGTGCATGGCGCAGGAGTCTTCGCCGTTCTTGCGTTCGTTGAGGCAGAAGAAGATATGGCGGCCGTAGTAGCCGGACGGCGCGGCGGGGATGGAACTGGGCATCGATCGATTTTAGTGACCACGGCCCCGGCGCACGGGACTACGACGCGAGCCGCCCCCGACGCGACAGGGCCGCCACCACGTATGCCAGCACCGCGAACGGCCAGACCCATCCCAGCCACTGGGCCAGCCCATGGAAGCGGATGAAGCGCCCCTGCTCCCAGGTGGCCAGGGTCTGCGCGAAGTAGGCGCTCTCGGGCGCCTGGTTCAGCAAGCTCAGCTGGAGCACGAGCCCCACCAGCAACAAAGCCGCGCACAGGCGCCGCGGCGCGGCCACGAGCAGCACGCCCGCCACCAGCGCAGCCGCCATGCCGACCTGGACGGGAAGATCCAGCCACGCCCAGGCATGCGCGGGGCCGTAGCTCAGGGCCGCCGACAGCGCCGACGCCGCAAAGCCCGCCAGAAAGATCAGCGGGAGCAGCATCGCGCGCTGGACCACGGTGCGCGCCGCCAGGTAGCCCAGCAGGCACGGCACCAGCGCGCCAAGCATCACGCACAGCAGTTCCACCGCCGGCACCAGGGGCTCGAGCTCGAACTGGCGCACGGGCAACCAGTCGATGAAGGGCGTATCGAGCAGCCATTCGGAAATCGCGACCTCGAGCCGCTCGAACACCTGGCCCAGCCCGAAGGTGACGGCCGCGGGAAAGAGCAAGGCGAACGGCCAGAGCGCGAGCAGCACGAGGGCGCCGCGCGAATCCTCGATGAACCATTGCGAGCGCGCACGGCCCCAGTGGGCCACCGCGCCCAGCCGCTCGAGCCCCACCGCCAGCACGGCGCCCAGGACCGTGCCTGTCGTGTTCAGCCCCAGGTCGACGTTGGAAGGGATGCGCGCGGGCAGGTAGCTCTGCAGCGTCTCCATCGCGAAGGCGATCGCCGCGCCGGCCGCGGTGGCGCGCAGCACCGCACCCCAGACGCCCGCGGTCCGGCGCGTGCGCAGCACCGCCAGGGCACACAGGAATCCGAAGGGCACGTAGCCCGCGACGTTGATCGCGAGGTCGAAACCCGTCCAGTACTTGGGCCACGGTGCTGATAGATAGGCCCAAGGCGCAATGCCTTGGTCACGCCAGTCGGCGAAGGGATAGAGGCTCGCGTAGACGATCAGCGCCGCATAGGCGAGCGCAAGGGGAAGCGCGGCGGACTTGTGCGGCTTCTCCACCGTGTCCATCGGGCTCAGAACGGCTTGACGACGACCAGGATCACGATGCCGAGCAGCAGCAGCACCGGCAGCTCGTTGAACCAGCGGTACCAGCGGTCGTTGCGCTGGTTGCCTCCCGCCACGAAACGGCGCAGCAACACGCCGCAGCCATGGTGATAGCCGATCGCCACCAGCACCAGCGCGAGCTTGGCGTGCATCCAGCCGTTGCCCGGCCCGCGGCCGATGCCATAGCCCAGCCAGAGCCACAGGCCGAAGCCCAGCGCCGGGACGGCCAGGAAAGTGGTGAACCGCAGCAGCTTGCGCGCCATGAGCAGCAGGCGTTCGCGCTCTGCAACCGACTCCGGGGGCACCATCGCAAGATTGACGAAGATCCGCGGCAGGTAGAAGAGCCCTGCGAACCAGCTTGCGATGAAGACGATGTGGAGAGATTTGACCCAGAGCATGGCGGCAGTTTAGTGGTGCACCGCACTGGCGCACCGGGCCGTCACGTAACGCCCGGAAAGCCCCGGACAAAAAAAAGCCCGACGTCTTCACGTCGGGCTGGGAAGCCCTTTTGCTGTCACACATCAAGGCACCCGCTCAGGGAGGAAAAGCGGGGAGCGGCAAGCCGCCCGCTTCAGAATTTAACAAAGACGAAACAAGGTTTCAAGCGACTGGGCCACTTTCTTTGCAATTCATAACTAATTATTTAGAACTTTATAGCTACGAAATTCCGTAGTTGTCAGACAACCTGTCCCGCAGGCGACAACACGGCGATTGAATGCTTCAGGCACAATTTTCGGGATTATGACGCTCCCCCACTCCCCCCTTGCCATGTTCCCTGCCGGCCGTCCAAGGCGCCTGCGCCGGGACGCCTTCACCCGCAACCTGGTGCGCGAGAACGCGCTGACGGTCAACGACCTGATCTATCCCGTGTTCGTTCAGGAAGGCGAGAAGCGGCGCGATGCCGTCCCCTCCATGCCCGGCGTGGACCGCCTGAGTCTCGACCTCTTGCTCCCGGTTGCCGAACAATGCGTGGCGGCCGGCATCCCGGTGATGGCGCTGTTCCCGGTGATCGACGCGAGCCTCAAGACGCCGGCCGGCGACGAGGCATTCAACCCCGATGGGCTGATTCCCCGCGTGGTCGCCGCCCTCAAGTCGCGCTTCCCCGAACTCGGCGTGATGACCGACGTGGCCCTGGACCCCTACACCAGCCACGGGCAGGACGGCCTGCTCGACGAGAGCGGCTACATCCTCAACGACGCCACCGTCGAAGTGTTGGTGAAGCAGGCACTCACACAATCGCAAGCTGGCGTGGACATTGTGGCGCCCAGCGACATGATGGACGGCCGCATCGGCGCCATCCGCGCTGCGCTCGAAGCCCGCGGCGACATTCACACGCGCATCATGGCCTACAGCGCCAAGTACGCGAGCGCCTTCTACGGCCCGTTCCGCGATGCCGTTGGCTCGGCCGCCACGCTCGGCAAGAGCAATAAAAAGGTCTACCAGATGGACCCCGGCAACAGCGACGAAGCGCTGCGCGAGGTGGCCCTCGACATCGCCGAAGGCGCCGACATGGTGATGGTCAAGCCCGGCATGCCGTACCTGGACATCGTGCGCCGCGTGAAAGACGAATTCCACGTGCCGACCTTCGCCTACCAGGTGAGCGGCGAATACGCGATGCTCAAGGCCGCCGCCCAGAACGGCTGGCTCGACCACGACGCCGTGGTGCTCGAAAGCCTGCTGGCCTTCAAACGGGCGGGCGCCGATGGCGTGCTCACCTACTTCGCGCTTGACGTCGCGCGGCTGCTACAAAAATAATAGCTGCCAAGGCCCATTGCACATGGGCGAGCTGGGCAGACGGACAAGAAAACCAAGGCAGGGCGATGCGCATCTTCGAAATCAACCGTTCGCAGGTCAGCGAGCATCCGGCGCTCACGCCGCTGGCCGTGCCGGGCGCGTGCGCCGCCAATGGCTATCTCTGGATTTCGCTCACGCGCGAGGAATTCCGGGCCTCCCTGCCCGAAGTGCAGCAGATCCTCCAGACGCTGTGCCAGACCCAGCTGGTGGACCTGCACGTGGCCGACCTGCTCAACGACCAGCTGCCCTCCCACTACGACTACACCTCGCAGTACGACGTGCTGGTGTTCCGGCGCTTGGCGACCAGCCAGGGGCAGGCGGCGCTGGGCAACGGAAAGGGCAATGGCAACGAGGCACCGCCCATTCCCGCCACCTCCACCGTCAAGCCCCGCGGCGGGCCGCCCGTGCTGCGTCGCGTCGACACCCGTCCGGTCGGCTTCGCGGTCTTCGACCGGGTACTGCTTTCGGTGCACCCCGAAGACGGCGCGGTGCGGGACGCCTTTGCCGCACGGCTGCTGGCGGCCGGGTCGTCCGATGACCGCGGCGCTCCGGCGCTGGATGTGCGTGCAACCTCTGCGCGCGTGCCCACGGGGCCTTCGGACCTGATGCTGCGCGTCATCAACCAGATCGTCGACGGCTACCTCGACCTGCGGCGCGAGCTCACCAAGCAGCTCGACCACTGGCAGACCGAACTGATCGATCCGCGCAGCCGGTTCACCAACTGGGGCGCGCTGATGGAGGCGCGGCAGTCGCTGCACCACCTGGACGAGATCTGCGAAGACCAGCGCGCCGCCATGCAGGACTGGATCGACACGCTCGAAACCCTGCCGCCGCCCAAGGGCGAGGCCGAACTGCGCGAGCGGGAGCTGATCATGATCCGAAGCCGCGACGTGCTGGAGCACATCGAGCGGGTGGTGCACCACGTGCACCGGCTCGAGCAGAACGCCGAGACGGCCGTGCAGATGCACTTCAGCGTCCAGGGCCACCGCGCCAACGACATCATGCGGGTACTCACCGTGCTGACGGCCATCTTCCTGCCGCTGAACCTGATCGCGGGGATCTTCGGCATGAACTTCGAGTTCATTCCGCTGGTGCACAAGGCCGATGGCTTCTGGATCGCGATGACCGCCATGCTGGTCATCGCGGTGCTGCTGGTGCTGGTCTTCTGGCGCAAGCGCTACCTCGCGCGAACGCGCTGATCACCACCCGCCCAACGAAAAAGGCCACGCTTTCGCGTGGCCTTTCTGCTGAACTGCCCCGAGGGGCGGGTTCTTTACTTGGCGGTAGCGCCCGTGCCTTGCTGGGCTTGAACGCGTGCGTCCATCGGGTTGGTCATCGTCGAGACGACCTTGCTGTTGACGCGCGAACCCGAGGTCACGTTCTGGTCGGGAGCGTAGGAGGTGCGAACGGCTTCGGCTTCCACGAGCGAGCGTTCCTTCGACACGGCGACCGTTTCCGGGCCGCGCGAACCGCGGGTCACGTTCTGGTTCGGAGCCGCTGCGGCGCGCACGGCTTCGGCGTTGACTTCGTCGCGGCTCTTGGTCGAGACGGCGGTGTTCACGCCTTGGTACGTTTCGGCTTGGGCGCCGGTGGCGGCCAGGAGGGTCAGAGCAGCGGCGGCGAGGATGTGCGAGGTCTTCATGTCAATTCCTTGTGTTCGTCGGATGGTTTGTCCACCAGGCTTGCTCGGTCGCTTGCCTGTGCGGCGAGTGTCAAACGAAATTCCCTAGAGAAAACGCTCGGATCAGAGACACGGTGTTTCCTCTATTGAAACAATACCTACACATTGGCATGCACATGAAAAAAAGGCCGGGGCCGCATGCACGGCCCCGGCCTTTTCGAAACCCGAGGACTTCGGCCTAGCGGCCGGGACGCGCTGCCTGAAACTGCGGCGGGACTTCGCTGTTCGCGAAAGCGCGGCGGTCCAGGTTCTGGTTCGGCGCGTGAGCGGCGGCAACCGCTTCCGCATGGACCGAGGCGCGATCGAGTTGGCTGGGGCGCGTGGTCAGCGGCGACGCCACCACATCGCCATAGACGTTGCCCCGGTGCGCGGCGGCAGCCCCTTCGGCTTCCAGCTGCGCGCGGCTCCCGCCGATCTTCAACGGCTGTACGGGCTCGATACCCTGTGCGTGCGCACCGACAGCCGTCAGGATCGACAGGGCGGCAACGGCGATGATGTTCGAGGTGTTCATGGTTCGGCTCCTTCGGCGCGTGGACAGAGTGTGACGCAGGTCGCCTGAGAAAAACGCCGGAGAATCGAACCACCGCGTTCCTCGAACGGAAACAATGGGCTCTTTGACATGGACAGTCTCGATCTGATCAGAACCTTTCGCGAAGTCGCCTCCCATGGCAGCTTCTCGCAGGCCGCCAAGAAGCTCGACATGTCGAAAGCCACCGTCAGCAAGTACGTGGCCGAACTCGAAACCCGTTTCGGCGTGCGGCTTCTCAACCGCTCCACCCGCTCCGTGAGCCTCACCGACGCCGGGCAATTGCTGCTCGAGCGCAGCACCCCGGTGCTCGAAATGGTGGAGCTCACCCAGCACGAGCTGCAGGATCGCGCCAGCCAGCCGGCCGGGCGCCTTCGGATCTCGGCCCCGCACGGCATGGGCAACGGCGAATTTCCCAACCTGCTGGCCGACTTCATGCGCTATTACCCGGACGTGAGCATCAGCCTGCAGCTGACCAATCGCGCGGTGGACCTCGCCGAAGAAGGCATCGACGTCGACATCCGCAGCGGCCCCATCGAGGACGCCAACCTCATCGTGCGCAAGCTCCGGCTCATGCAGATGGTGGTCTGCGCCTCGCCGATCTACTGGAAGAAGCACGGCAAGCCCGAGCACCCGCGCGAACTGGCCGGGCACGAGGCCCTCACCCACTCCCTGCTCGGCGCCCAGCCGGTGTGGCGTTTCGACGATGGCGGGGAACCGTTGGACGTGCACGTCAAGAGCCGCATGGACTGCACCGAGGGCGCGCCGCTGATCCGGGTCGCCATGCGCGGCTTCGGCGTGATCTACCTGCCCTCGCTCCTCGTGCAATCGCACATCGAGCACGGCGAACTCGTGCCCGTGTTGCAGGACTACGCGCGCAAGGACATGTGGCTGTCGGCCGCCTACCTTCAGCGGCGCCACAACAGTGCCGCCCTGCGCGCGCTGCTCGACTTTCTCCAGACCCGCGTGGGCGACGCGCCGGGCCTCAAGAAATAAAAAAGCCCGGCACAGGCCGGGCTTTTTCTTGCGCTGACCCGCAGGTCAGCCGACGTGCTTGGCAAAGAACGCGAGCGTGCGTTCGCGCGCCAGCTTGGCCGCATCCGCGTCGTACGAACCGCGCTGGTCGCAATTGAAACCGTGGCCCACCGGATAGACATGCACTTCCACCTCGGGATGCGCCTTCTTGAAGCTCTCGACAGAGTCCAGCGGAATCCAGTGATCCTGGTTGCCGAAGTGCGCCAGCACCGGCACCTTGGGCTGGCGTGCGGCTTCAGCGGGCGAAGTCATGCCGCCGCCGTAGTACGGCGCCGCAGCCGCCAGGCCCGGCAGCAGGGCGGCCGCGCGCCAGGTCAGCAAACCGCCCCAGCAGTAGCCCACGATGCCGACCTTGCCGGCCTTCGATGCATAGGCGATGGCCGCTTCGATGTCCTGCAGTACGCCGGGCGCGGGCAGTGCCTCGACCGCCGCCTTCAGGAGGGAGCCTTCCTTCATGTCCTCTTCGCTGTAGCCGAGTTCGACGCCGGGCTTCACGCGGGGGAAGGTCGATGGCGCAACCGCGAGATAGCCCTCGGCTGCATAACCGTCGGCCACCGAGCGGATGTGCGAGTTCACGCCGAAGATTTCCTGCACCACGACCACCGCGCCGCGCGGCTTGCCCGCGGGCTCGGCCACGTAGGCGGGAAAACTGAAGCCGTCCTTGGCTGTGAGATCGATGAATTGACCCATGTTTGTCATGCTCCTGATAGCAATTGGATAAAAAAGGTTGTCGTCACTGGCGCAGCGCCCGCTCGACGAAATCGAGCCGGTCCTGCCCCCAGAAAATCTCGCCATCGATCACATAGCTCGGCGCGCCGAACACCTGGATGTCGATGGCTTCCTGCGTGTAGGCCTCGTAGCGCTCCTGCACCGCCTGGCTCTGCGATTGCTCCGAACGCTTGGCGGGCAGGCCGCATTCGACGACCAGTGCTTCGAGCACGTTCGGATCGCCGATGTTCCGTTCCTGCACCCACACCGCCGCGAACACCGCGGTGCAGACGCGCATCGCGGCCTCGGTGCCGTCGTGGATATCGGCCGCGATGATGATCCGCGCCGCGTCGTCGCTGGCCACCGGAAAGAACTTGGGCTTGGTGTTCATCGGCAGGCCCAGGTGGCGCGAGAACCGCGCCATCTCCACCAGCCGGTAGGCCTGCCGCTGCGGCGCCCGCTTGCCCAAGGGCAGCCCGCCGGACACCGGGAACACGCTGCCCATGTCGATGGGCCGCACGCGCACGGTGGCGCCGGCGGCCGCAGCAATGGCCTGGAACCGGGTATGACCCAGATAGGTCCATGGGCTCTGGGGCGCAAAGTAGTAGTCAATCGTCTTGTGCATTCAATAACCTCCGTGCTTCGCACTGCGGTGCGAGCTTGCTTGGGGCGGCCCGGCGCGGCGCTCATGCGCCAGCCCTCGAATGATGTAATCCAAGCCGACGGTTTTAACTGACACCCGGTTTCTCTGCAGGAGGTAGGTTTTGAATCCAGTGCTATTGATCACCGGCGGCGGGCGCGGCATCGGTGCCGCCACCGCCCTGCTCGCCGCGCAGCGCGGCTACGCGGTGGCCGTCAACTACGCCAGCAACTCGCTGGCCGCCGACGAGGTCGTGCGCACCATCCGCGACGGCGGCGGCACGGCCATCGCCGTGCAGGCCGATGTGGGCAATGAGGCCCAGGTGATGTCGATGTTCGAGAAGATCGATGCCAAGCTCGGCCGCCTCACCGCCCTGGTCAACAACGCCGGCGTGGTCGACGTCCAGGCGCGCGTCGACGAGATGAGCGTGGCGCGGCTCGAGCGCATGTTCCGCATCAACGTGATCGGCAGCTTCGTCTGCGCGCGCGAAGCCGTGCGCCGCATGAGCACGAAGCACGGCGGCGCGGGCGGTGCCATCGTCAACATCTCCAGCGGCGCCGCGCGCCTCGGCTCGCCGGGCCAGTACGTCGACTACGCCGCCAGCAAGGCCGCCATCGACACCCTCACCATCGGGCTCGCAAAGGAGGTGGCCGAGGAAGGCATTCGCGTCAACGCGGTGCGCCCGGGCCTCATCGACACCGAAATCCACGCCTCCGGCGGCATGCCCGACCGCGCCGTCGAGCTCGCGCCGACCGTGCCGATGAAGCGCACCGGCAGCCCCGAGGAAATCGCGGGCGCCATCCTCTGGCTGCTGTCGGCCGAGGCGAGCTACACCACCATGGCCCTGCTCGACGTGACCGGAGGAAGGTAGACATGAGCACCTCGATGGACCTCATCAAGCCGCTGGTCACGCTGGTGGCCATCGTCAACCCGCTGGCCATCGTGCCATTCTTCATCCACTACACGCAGGGGTACTCCGACGCGCACCGGCGGCGCACGGTGCGCATGTCGGCGTTCAGCGCGTTCGTGGTCATTGCGGTGAGTGCGCTGATCGGGCTGCAATTGCTGTCGTTCTTCGGCATCTCGATCGCGAGCTTCCAGGTCGGCGGCGGGCTGCTGCTGCTCATGAGTTCGCTCTCGATGCTCAATGCGCAGCCGGCTGAGAGCAAGACCAACGTCGAGGAGCTTCGGGCCACCGAGGTGAAGGCCTCGATGGGCGCTTCCATCGCGGTGGTGCCGCTCACCATTCCGCTCCTCACCGGCCCGGCCGCGATCTCCACCGTGGTGATCTACGCCGACAAGGCGCAGCACCTGTGGGAACTGGCGGTGCTCGTGGGCTATGGCGTGGTGGTGGCGTTGGCGACCGCGCTGGCCTTCTCGCTCGCGCAGCCGATCGCGCGCGTGCTGGGCAAGACGGGCATCAACATCATGACGCGGCTGATGGGCCTGATCCTCGCGGCGCTGGCCGTCGAGGTGATGGCGGACGGGCTCGGCAAGCTGTTCCCGATCCTGTCGAAAGTCGCCTGAGCGCAGAAGCTCAGGCCAGCATCTTCTCGATGATCTTCCAGTGCGAGGGCTCCACCGGCGTGATCGACAGCCGGTTGCCCTTGCGCAGGATGATCAGCTCGGCCAGCTCGGGCTTGGCGCGCAGCTCGGGCAGCGCGAGCAGCCGGGTCTTGCGCACCGCCTGCACATCGACCAGCAGCCAGCGCGGGTCTTCCTTCTTCGCGCCTGCGTCGTAGTAGGGCGACTTCGCATCGAACTGCGTCGGATCGGGCTTGATGCCCGAGGCCACGCGCGCGATGCCGGCGATGCCCGGCTCCGGGCAGCTCGAGTGATAGAACAGCACGCCGTCGCCGACCTTCATGCCGTCGCGCATGAAGTTGCGCGCCTGGTAGTTGCGCACGCCGGTCCACGCCACGGTGGCGCCGGGCGCAGCGAGCGCATCGTCGATGGAGACTTCGTCGGGCTCGGATTTCATCAACCAGTACTGGGGCATGGCGGGCTCTCGAGGGGTTTGGCGACGAAATATAGCCGCCCGTCCCGGTACTGGCGAGTCGGTCTTACGGTGTCGCGTAGTCCGACACCACCACCCACTTGCCGTCCTTGATCTGCGACAGCCGCGACTGCTCGTTGCCGAGGCGCTTGGTGGCCGTGTAGTTGCTCTTCGGGCTGCCGAACATGTCGGGCTCGAAGGTCATGCTGTCCATCGCCTTGATGAAGCTGTCGGTCGTCAAGTTCGGGCCGGCCTTGGTCGCGGCCTTGATGAACGAGTCGATGATCACGTAGCCATACACCGAGAACACCGTCGGGTCTTCGTTGAACTTGGTCTTGTACTTGTTGGCCCAGAAGCGCAGCGGCTGCGACTGCTCGTCGGTGTAGGGGTTCTGCACCGTCATGGTCGCGTAGACGCCGTCCATCGCCTTGCCGCCCAGCTTGTGGATCAGGTCGGTGTAGGCCGCGCTCGAACCCAGGAAGGTCGGGTTGAAGCCGGTCTTGCGCGATTCGCCCACCGTGCCGATGGTCTCGCGGATGATGGTGCCCAGCACCACCAGGTCGCAGTTGGCCGCTTTCATCTTCGCAACCTGCGAGCTGAAGTCGGTGGCGCCCCGCTTGAACGAGGTCTTCTCGGCCAGTTCCATGCCCGCGGCCTTCAAGCCCGCCTCGGCGCCGCGCTGCACCTCGAGCCCGAACTCGTCGTCCTGGTAGATGGTGCAGACCTTCTTGGCGCCCTTGTCCTTGACCATCTTGGGCAGTGCAAGGCGGATCTGGTCGTAATAGGTCGCCGCGAACGAGTACTTCAGCCGGTTCAGCGGTTCGTACATTTCGCGCGCCGCGGTGATCGGCATGAAGTTGACGATGTTCTTGTCGAACTGCACCGGCATCGCCGCCATGTTCTGCGCCGTTCCGATGTGGCCGGCCATGATGAAGATCTTTTCCTGGTTCACCAGCTTCTGCGCGGCCAGCACCGCCTTCTTCGGGTCGTAACCCGAGTCCTCCACGAAGAGCTTGAGCTTGCGGCCGTTGAGGGTGCCCTGCTCGTTGAGCTCGTCCACGCGCAGCTGCATGCCGTTGCGCGCCTGCTTGCCGAAGCCCGCGAGCGGACCCGACAGATCCTGGATCGTGCCGATCCGGATCTCGTCCTTGCTCACGCCCTGTTGCTGCGCGGACGCGAGCGTCGCGATCAGGCCCAGCACGGCCAACGTCGTCACTGTCTTGAGCTTCATTCGGTTGTCTCCTCGGGTTGACACTAAAAACGTTCGCCGATCAGCGGTACATCGCCTCAATGCGCTCGGCGTACTTGGTCTGCACCAGCTTGCGCTTGAGCTTCATCGTCGGCGTGAGCTCCTCGTCCTCGGCGCTCAGCTGCGTCTCGAGCAGGAAGAACTTCTTGATCTGCTCCACGCGCGCGAACTTCGCGTTGACGCGGTCGACCTCGCCCTGGATCAGGTCCAGCACCTCCTGCGCGCGCGTCAGGCTTTCGTAGTTGCTGAACGGCACGTCGTTGTCCTGCGCAAACTTCTCGACGTTCTCCTGATCGATCATCACGATCACCGTCAGGTAGGGTTTCTTGTCGCCGATCACCACCGCGTCGGTGACGTAGGGGCTGAACTTGAGTTCGTTCTCCAGTTCGCTCGGCGTGATGTTCTTTCCACCTGCCGTGATGATGATGTCCTTCATGCGGTCGGTGATGCGGAAATACCCTTCCGCGTCGACCACCCCGACGTCGCCGGTGTGCAGCCAGCCGTCGGCGTCGATGGTCTCGGCCGTCTTCTCCGGCAGGTTGAGGTAACCCATGAAGACATTGGGGCCGCGCACCAGGATCTCGCCGGTCGCCGGGTCCAGCCGCACCTCGTTGTAACTGGTGGCCGGGCCGATGGAACCCGGGGCGATGCGCGACGGCGGCACGCCGGTGGAGGCGCCGCACGATTCGGTCATGCCCCACACCTCCAGCATCGGCACGCCGAGCGCAAGGTACCAGCGCACGAGGTCGGGCGAGATCGGCGCCGCGCCGGTCACGAGGAAGCGCGCGCGGTGGATGCCGATGAGCTTGCGCACGTTGTTGAGCGCGAGCCAGCGGGCGATGCGGAACTTCAAGCGCAGCCCCGCGCCGATCGGCTGCCCCTGCAGCACGCGCTCGGCAATCTGCTGGCCCACGCCGATGCTCCAGCCGTAGGCGGCCTGCTGCAGGCGGCTCGCCTCCTTCAGCGCGATCATCACGCCCGAATAGAACTTTTCCCACACGCGCGGCACGGCCGTGAACACCGTGGGCGAGATCTCGCGCACGTTCTCGGGCACCGTCTCGGGGTTCTCGACGAAGTTGAGGATCGAGCCGGTGTACATCGCGAAGTACTCGCCGCCCATGCGCTCGGCGATGTGGCACAGGGGCAGGAAGCACATGCGCTCGTCCGTCTCGCCCTGCGCGAGCAGCGTGTTGTAGCCGCGCATGGTGTAGACCAGCCCGCGGTGGCTGTGCATCGCACCCTTGGGCTTGCCGGTGGTGCCGGAGGTGTAGACAAGGATCGCGAGGTCTTCGGCGCGGCAGGCCGCGATGCGCTGCTCCAATGCCTGCGAATGGGCCTTCAGGTGTTCGCGGCCGAGGGCGCGCAACGCATCGAGGCTGATGACGCCTGGGTCGTGCAGGTCGCGCAGGCCCTCCATGTCGAACACGATCACCTTGCGCAAGAGCGGCAGCTGCGCGCGCACTTCCAGCGCCTTGTCCAGCTGCTCGTCGTCTTCCACGAAGAGCACGGTGGAGCGCGAGTCTTCGCAGAGGTAGGTGACCTGCGAAGCCGCATCGGTCGGGTAGATGCCGTTCGACACGCCCCCGCAGCTGAGCACGGCCACATCGCACAGCACCCATTCGATGACGGTGTTGGAAAGGATCGAGCAGCACTCGCCATGCCCGAACCCCAGCGCCAGCAGGCCGCCTGCAATCTCGCGCACCGCCTCTGCGGTCTGCCGCCAGGTCCAGGTGCGCCAGATGCCGAACTCCTTCTGGCGCATCCAGACCTTGTCGCCGCGCAGTTCGACGGCCTCCCAGAAGACGGCCGGAATCGTGTCGCCGGGCACGACGACATCGAGCCGGGGTTGAAGATGCGCCAGGTCCCAGAGACCGGCAGGAGCGCGCAATGCGAGTGTGCTCATGTCCTCATCTCCAGTTTTTCTTCTTTTTCCAGCGCCGCTCGCCGCGCACGCCGTCGTCTTTCACGCCGAGGTAGAACTCCTTGATGTCTTCCTTCTCGCGCAGGCGGTCGCAGGAATCTTCCATGACGATGCGGCCGTTTTCCAGCACGTAGCCGTGGTCGGCCGCATTGAGCGCCATATTGGCGTTCTGTTCGACCAGCAGGATCGTGGTGCCGCGCTCGCGGTTGATGCGCACGACGATCTCGAAGATTTCCTTCGTCAGCTTGGGACTGAGGCCGAGGCTGGGTTCGTCCAGAAGAATGAGATGCGGCGCCGCCATGATGGCGCGCGAGATAGCAAGCATCTGCTGCTGCCCGCCGGAGAGCAGGCCCGCGTCCTGCGTCGCCCGCTCCCTGAGGATGGGGAAGTAGGTGTAGACGGTCTCCATGTCCCGCGCGACACCATCGCGGTCCTTGCGGGTGTAGGCGCCCATCAGCAGGTTGTCTTTCACCGACAGCAACGGGAACACCTCGCGGCCTTCGGGCACATGGCTCAGGCCCTGCTGCACGATGAAGGCGGGGTCCTTGGCGGTGATGTCCTTGCCCTGGAATTCGATGCTGCCTTTTCTGGGGTCGATGATTCCGGAGATGGTCTTGAGGACCGTTGTCTTGCCTGCGCCGTTCGATCCGAGGACCGTGGCGATCTCACCCTGTTTGACTTTGAGACTGACGCCTCGGATGGCCTTGATGGGGCCGTAGGCGCTTTCCACGTTGAGCAACTGGAGTACGACGTCGGTCATGGCGTTGCGCTCCGAATGCCGGCGGAGAGCGGGGACCGGCGTTGGGACCCCGCAGGACGATCACCACACCCCGGAGCCCGGTGTGCGGTGCGGGGCGGGCGCCCCCTCTGTGCCGCCGAGGAGCGCAGCGTTTCGCGGATCAGGGCTCGCAGCTGTTTGAGCGAAGCGAGTTCTGCGAGACCCCGCGAAATGCGAGCACCGCAGGGGAGCCGCGAAGCGGCCGGCACAGTGGGGGCGACCGCGCCGCACCGCATACCGGGCGCCTCTCCAAAGGTAGCGAACAAGACATTCACGCCGCCACCCTCCTCAAGCTGCTCACGTCGTCCACGGTGCCAAGGTAGGCCTCGATCACACGCTCATCCGCCTGCACCTCACGCGGCGTACCGGTGGCCAGCACCTCGCCCATGTTCATTGCCAACACGCGGTCCGACACTTTCGACACCAAAGACATGTCGTGTTCCACCATGAGCACCGACACGCCCAGTTCATGCTGGATGTCCTGAATCCAGAACGCCATGTCCGCCGTCTCTTCGACGTTGAGCCCCGACGACGGCTCATCGAGCAGCAGCAGCTTGGGCTCCGTGCACAGCGCACGCGCCAGTTCCACCACCTTGCGAACACCGTAGGGCAGGCCGGCCACCATCGAATCGCGGTGATGCTGCAGATCGAGCAGCTCGATCACCTGCTCGGCCTTCTCGCGCGCCGCAATCTCGGCACGCCGCGTGGCGGGCGTGAAGAACACCTCGCTCCAGAACCCCGTCTGCCGGTGCGTGTGGCGGCCGATCAACAGGTTGTGCAGAACGGTCGCATGCTCGAAGAGCTCGATGTTCTGGAAGGTGCGCGCGATGCCCAGCGCCGCGATCGCATGCGGCGCCTGCTGCGTCAGCGCAACCGGGCCGGCGGCTTCACCGTGCCATGTGATCTCGCCCGTGGTCGGCGTGTAGATGCGGCTGATCAGGTTGAACACGGTCGTCTTGCCCGCGCCGTTCGGGCCGATCAGCGTGAACACCTCGCCTCGCCGCACGTCGAAGCTCACCTTGTTGACCGCGAGCACGCCACCGAAGCGCACGCTCAGGTCCTTCGCCGAAAGGAGGATGTCGCCGCTGCTGCTCATCTCAGCCGGTCCGATTTGGTGAAGGACTTCTGCCGCTTGAACAGGCCCTTGCGGTAGAACGGGAAGAGTTGCAGGTACGTCCTGATCTTGAGCCACCGGCCATAGAGCCCCAGCGGCTCGAACAGCACGAACGTGATCAACACCACGCCATACACCAGCCCCTGCAGGCCGGGCGCCTGCCCGATCACGGCCGGCAGCCAGTCCTTGCCCATCGAGATGAGCTGCGGCATCGCGATCAGGAAGATCGCGCCCAGGAACGCGCCGTGCACCGAGCCGAGGCCGCCGATCACCACCATCAGCAACAGATCGATCGACTGCAGGATGTTGAACTGGTCCGGCGAGATGAAGCTCAGCTTGTGCGCATACAGCGCGCCGCCGAGCCCCGCGAGCGCGGCCGAGATCGCGAACGACATCGTCTTGTAGCGCGCGAGGTGGATGCCCATGCTCTGCGCCGAAATTTCCGAATCGCGGATGGCCACAAAGGCGCGCCCCGTCGGCGAGCGCAGCAGGTTCAGGATGCCCAGCGTGCTGAGCACCGCCACCACCAGGCACAAAAAGTAGAAGCCGTCGCCCGAGCCCAGCGACCAGCCGAAGAGCTGCGGCGACTTCACATGCAGCCCCGCGTTGCCGCCCGTGACGCTCTCCCACCGCGCGAACACTTCCTCGACGATGAAGCCGAACGACAGCGTTGCAATGCCGAGGTAGATGCCCTTCACTCGCAGTGCCGGCAAGGCGACCACCACGCCCACCGCTGCGGACAGCGCAGCGGCTGCGAGCAGCGCAAGCGGGAACGGCACGCCCATGTTGGTCAGCACGCCCTGCGTGTACGCGCCCGCGCCAAGAAACGCCGCATGCCCGATGGAGAACTGCCCCGTAAAGCCCGCGAGCAGCATCAGGCCCAGGCCGACGATGCCGTAGATCAGCACGAAAGTCAGCTGCGCAAGCCAGTACTCCTCGATCACCCACGGCGCAGCGATGAGGAACGCGACGAGCAGGCCGTACCAGAACACATGGCCGCCGTGCCGGGCGAGCCGGATGTCCTGGTCGTAGCTGGTCTTGAAGATGTAGCGCATGAACGTTCAAACTTTCTTGCGCAGCTTTTCGCCGAAGAGACCGTTGGGCTTGATCATGAGCATCAGCAGCACCACGATGTACGGTGCCGTGTCCTTGAAGCCGTCGGGCAAATAGAAACCGGCGAACGATTCGACGATGCCGATCACCAGTCCGCCGACGATCGCGCCCGGCAGGCTGCCGAAGCCGCCCACCACCGCCGCCGGAAAGGCCTTAAGCCCGATGAAGCCCATGTTCGCGTGCACGAAGGTGATGGGTGCGAGCAGCATGCCCGCGATGGCCGCGACCGCAGCCGCCAGCCCCCACACCAGCCCGTTGAGCCGCTTCACCGGAATGCCCATGTAGTAGGCGGCGAGCTGGTTCTGCGACGAGGCCTGCATCGCGATGCCCAGCTTGCTGTAGCGGAACATCGCGAACAGCAGCGCGCACAGGATCGCCGTGGCGACGATGATCGCGAGCTGCTCGAGGTTGACCACCAGTTCGCCCAGCTTCCAGATCTGGTCCTTGTAGGGCACGGGCAGCGTGTGGGTCTCGGTGCCGATGCCCGGCACCATGGTGATGAGGCCGCGCGCCACATACGCGATGCCGATGGTCAGCATCACGATGGAGAACTGCGGCTGCCCGAGGATCGGGCGGATCACCGCCAGCTCCAGCAGCACGCCGAAGGCCGCCATCGCCACCACCGCGAGGATCGCCGCGAGCCAGAACGGCATGCCGAAGAGCGACATGCCGGCGAACGCACCGAAGGCGCCAAGCATCATCAGGTCGCCCTGCGCGAAGCTCACCGTTTCGGTGGCCTTGTAGATCAGCACGAACCCGAGCGCGATCAGCCCGTAGATGCAACCTTGCGCGATGCCCGACAGCAGGAGTTGGAGGATCTGCATGGGGCCCCTGTCTCGCGCCTACTGCCGGAAGCCGCCGGCCGCGTCGTGCAGCGCGAGGCGGCGGGAGCCCGCCAGGATGTCGCTGGGCTTGAGGCCGTAGACCTGGCGGATCGAATGGCTGAAGTGCGTCGAGTCGGGGTAGCCGGTGTCCAGCGCGATGTCGGTGAGCGTGGTGGTCTGGCGCACGTAGCGCAGCAGGCTGCGCGCGCGCTTCCAGGCGCGAAAGGCGCGAAACGCCATGCCGGTTTCCTGCTTGAAGAGATGCAGGAAGCGCGAGAACGACAGGTGCACCGAGGCCGCGCAGTCTTCGGCCGATGTGGGCGCGGCCGGATCGGCGACGAGCGCGTCGATGACCTTGCGGATGCGTGCATCGAGCATGCGCGGCGCGAGCGCGGCGCCGAAGAGCAGCGCATCGAAATCGAAGCCCTCGAAATCCGTGCCCCGGCCCGAGGCCGCGAGCAGGTGCGCATGGGCATCGCGCACGCGCTGCACGAAGGCCGGCGCATCGACCGGGCCGCAGTGCTGCAGGAAGGCGGGCATGCGCGCGGGATCGACCGATTCCGATTCGACGAGCAGGTTGAAGATGAGCGGGTGCGGGCTCTCGACATGGTGCGGCACCTGCGGCGGCACCACGATGAGCTCGCCCGTCTGCCAGGCGCCGCCACCGATGCGGATGCGGATCGGCGGCACGCCCGTGGGCGACACGTACACGCCGTGCCCGCCCATCGTGCGCTCTGCCGCCGCACCGAGCAGGCCGGCGTAGAACACGCGCTGCGGCGTGAGCCACATGAGGCGTTCGCCCTGCCGTGCGCCACCGTTTTCCGGGGGCGCATTACTCGCTCGCTGCATGGTGTTTGTCTCCTGCATCGGGTCTGGCCTGCCCTGCGGTGGACGGCCTCGTGTTGGCTGGATCGTAGCGGCGCAACCCTGTTGCGCGGCATGCATTTGCGCGGGGACTTTCCCTAGTCCGCCCTCAGCTCGCCGACAGCGCGCGATGCAACTCGGTGGCGCAAAGCGCAACGGCGGTGTTGGCCTCGTCGAGCACCTTGCCCATGGTGATGAAGCCATGGATTTGGCGCTCGAAGCAGACGTAGTTTGCGAGGTTGCCGGCGGCGGTGAGCGCCTCTGCGTAGGCCAGTCCTTCGTCGCGCAACGGGTCGTAGCCGGCGGTGAGCACGAGCGCGGGCGGCAGCTTCGAGAGGTCCGTGTGCAGCAGCGGCGAGGCGCGCCAGTCGAGGTCGTGCTTCGCGTCGGTGATGTAGTGGTCGTGGAAGTACGTCATCGTGTCGCTGGTCAGCAGGTAGCCCTGCCCGTTCGCCTGGTGCGACGGATGGCCGCGACGCATGTCGGTGGCGGGATAGATCAGCAGCTGGAAGGCGATGGGCAGATCGCCCGCATCGCGCGCCGCAATGGCGACCACGGCCGCGAGATTGCCGCCGGCGCTGTCGCCGCCGACCGCAAGACGGCTCGCATCGAGCCCCAGCGTCGCGGCCTCGCGGCGCACCCAGCGCGTGG
Organism: Variovorax sp. RKNM96; assembly: GCF_017161115.1. Classification (GTDB taxonomy): domain Bacteria; phylum Pseudomonadota; class Gammaproteobacteria; order Burkholderiales; family Burkholderiaceae_C; genus Variovorax. Next base: position 6,696,853 of record NZ_CP046508.1, read on the forward strand.
CCGCCAGCACGTCGTCGACGGCGGCGGGAAAGCGGTGCTCGGGGCCCATGCGGTAGTCGACCGCGACCACCGCGCAACCCGCGCCGTTGGCGAGTTCCCGGCACAGCACATCGTGCGTGTCGAGATCGCCGATGACCCAACCACCGCCGTGGTAATACACCAGCACCGGCAGCGGACCGGCGCCCGAACCGAGCGGCCGGTAGAGCCGCACCGGGATGGTGCCGTGCGGGCCGTCCGCGGCGAGGTCGCGCACCTCAGCCACTTCCGCGGGCAGCGGCTGCGTGGCGGCGCGGCGCTCGCGGTAGAAGGCCCGCGCATCGGCGGGCGAGAGCGTGTGGGTCGGCGGAATGCCGCGTGCCTCGATGAAATCGAGCAAGGCGCGCGCCTGGGGATGCAGCATGGTGTCTCCGGTGGATCGAGCTGACGGGCGCCCAGTGTGGAGCGCATCGCGCATGCGCGGTATCCGCATGCACCCGCCCCTGCACCTCGGCCTCTGGCAAGACCCCGCACCATGCCCGCGCCCTTGCGGCGCGGCTTGCGAAAACTGGCTACGGATGTCGCGTGCGTTTCGAAAGAGCTCAGCCCTTGCGCGGCTTCACGCGCGAGGCGGCTTCCTTGGCGAGCTTGCGCGCCGTGTCGGTGTCGGCCGCGTGCACTAGCGCCACGCCCATGCGGCGCTTGAGAAAGCTCTCGGGCTTGCCGAACAGACGGATGTCGCTGCCAGGCACCTGCAGCGCCTCGGCCACGCCGTCGAAGGCGATGCCGGTGGCGTCGACGCCGCCGTAGATCACCGCGCTCGCGCCCGGGCTCTTGAGCGAGGTGTCGACCGGCAGGCCGAGGATGGCGCGCGCATGCAGCTCGAACTCGTTCTGCCATTGCGTGGCCATGGTGACCATGCCGGTGTCGTGCGGACGCGGGCTGACTTCGCTGAACCAGACCTCGTCGCCCTTCACGAACAGCTCGACGCCGAAGAGGCCCTGGCCGCCGAGGTCGGCCGTCACGGCCTGGGCGATCTCTTGCGCCTTCTGCAGCGCGGCGGGTGCCATGGGATGCGGCTGCCAGCTTTCCACATAGTCGCCGCTCACCTGCACGTGGCCGATGGGGTCGCAGAACTTCGTCTCGACGGCACCGGCTGCGCCTTTCGCGCGCACGGTCAGCAGCGTGATCTCGTAGTCGAAGTCGATGAAGCCCTCGACGATCACGCGGCCATGGCTCACGCGGCCGCCGGCCATGGCGTAGTCCCAGGCCTTCTGCACGTCGGCAGGGCCGTCGATCTTGCTCTGGCCCTTGCCGGAGCTGCTCATCACGGGCTTGACGATGCAGGGGTACCCAATGCCCGCGTCGATGGCAGCTTGCAGCTCGGCCAGCGAGTCGCAGAACTTGTAGGGGCTGGTGGGCACGCCCAGCGTTTCGGCGGCCAGGCGGCGGATGCCTTCGCGGTCCATCGTGAGGCGGGCGGCACGGGCCGTGGGAATCACGCGCACCACGCCCGCGTCCTCGAGTTGCTGGAGCATCGGCGTGGCGATGGCCTCGATCTCGGGCACCACGAGCATGGGCTTTTCGGCCTCGATGAGCGCCTTCAACTGCTCCGGGTCGCTCATGGTGATGGTGCGGGCGTGGTGCGCCACCTGCTGGCCGGGTGCGTTCTCATAGCGGTCGACCGCGATGGTCTCGACGCCGAGGCGCTGCAGGGCGATCAGCACCTCCTTGCCGAGTTCGCCGGAGCCGAGCAGCATCACGCGGGTGGCGGAGGGGGAAAGGGGGGTGCCGAGGGTGGTCATGGTCGAGGTCGAAAAGAGAGAAGAAAAAGCAACCGCCGCACTGTAAGCCACCCGTGAACCCCGTGTCGCATCCGGGAACGGCACCCCGGCGGGGCTGCTTCACAATCGATGTCCTGCCGCGGTGGCCGCCTCGCGCCCACCCGCTCCCCCTTCCCGTTTTTTGTACTTCCAAGGAGTTTTCTCATGACGATCCAGACCGTCGGCATCATCGGCGCCGGAACGATGGGCAATGGCATTGCGCAGGCCTGCGCGGTGTCCGGCGTGAACGTGGTGATGATCGATGTGGCCCAGGCGGCCGTCGACAAGGGCCTCGCCACCATCTCGGGCAGCCTCGACCGCCTGATCAAGAAGGAAAAGCTCACCGCCGAGCAGAAGGCCGCCGCACTCGCGCTGATCAAGGGCTCGACGAACTACGACGACCTGAAGGGCGCGCAACTCGTCATCGAGGCGGCCACCGAGAACCACGCGCTCAAGCTCAAGATCCTCAAGCAGGTCGACGAGCTGCTGGCGCCCGAGGTGATCGTTGCGTCGAACACCTCCTCGATCTCGATCACGCAACTGGCCGCCGCCACCTCGCGCCCCGACCGCTTCATCGGCATGCACTTCTTCAACCCGGTGCCGATGATGGCGCTGGTGGAGCTGATCCGCGGCTACCTCACGAGCGATGCCACGCACGACGCCGTGAAGGCGCTGGCCGAGAAGCTGGGCAAGTCGCCGATCACGGTGAAGAACGCGCCGGGCTTCGTGGTCAACCGCATCCTGGTGCCGATGATCAACGAGGCCTTCTTCGTGCTGTCCGAAGGCATCGCCACCGCCGAAGACATCGACGCCGGCATGAAGCTGGGCTGCAACCAGCCCATCGGCCCGCTGGCACTGGCCGACATGATCGGCCTGGACGTGTGCCTGGCCGTGATGGAGGTGTACCTCGAGCAGTTCGGCGACTCGAAATACCGTCCATGCCCGCTGCTCAAGGAAATGGTCGCCGCCGGCCAACTCGGCCGCAAGACCGGCCGCGGCGTCTACGCATACTGAACCGGCGTTCCATAAAAACAAACAAGGAGACAGGAAACGCCATGACCGCCACGCCCACCACGCCGCCCGTCGAAGGCTGCATCGACACCCAGGTGCTCGACCACGTGCTCCTGATCGGCATCAACCGCCCGGCCAAGCGCAACGGCTGGACGCCGCCGATGTTCAAGCAACTGGCCGAGGCCTACACCCGGCTGGACGACGACCCGAACCTGCGGGTGGGCGTGCTGCATGCCTTCGGCGACCACTTCACGGCGGGCCTGGACCTGCCGGCGGTCACCGAGTACATGAAGCGCGGCGAGAAGGCGATTCCCGCCGGCCTGGTGGAGCCGCACGACTTCGGCCTGCCCGACTATCGCCGCCGCACCAAGCCGATGGTGGTGGCGGTCAAGGGCATCTGCTTCACGGTCGGCATCGAGCTGATGCTGGGTGCGGACATCGTGGTGGCCGCCGACAACTGCCGCTTCTCGCAGATGGAAGTGCAGCGCGGCATCATGGCCACGGGCGGCGCCACGCTGCGCATGGCCGAGCGCGCGGGCGTGGGCAATGCGATGCTGCACCTGCTCACGGCCGACGAGTTCGACAGCGCTGAGGCCTATCGCCTGAACTTCGTGCAGAAGGTGGTGCCGGCCGGGCAGGAGCTCGATGCGGCACTGGCCATTGCGCAGCGCATCGCGGCGCAGGCGCCGCTCGCGGTGGTGGCCACGCGGCTCAACGTGATCAAGGCCGTCGAGCAAGGGCCGCTCGCGGCGGTGTCGGAATTCATCGAAACGCAGAAGCGCCTCTCGAACAGCGAGGACGCGGCCGAAGGCGTGCGCTCCTTCGTCGAGCGGCGTCCCGCGCGTTTCAGCGGTCGTTGATGATGAATTCCACCGGAGCCTTTGTGACCATGTCCCTCTTCCAACGCGCGGCGCTCGCCGCCGCTTCCACACTGCTTGCCGTGAACACTTCCATTGCACAGACGCCCGCGCCCGCCGCGCTGCCCGACCCCGCGGCCACCTCGGTCGACGCGCTCGGCTGGATGAAGGGCTTTCCGCCCCCGCCCGACAAGCAGATCACCTTCGACAACCCGGCCGGCGGCGTGTTTCCGCGCACGCGCTGGAGCTTCTCGCATGTGCGCGAGACGGTGCCCACGGCCAACGTGTGGCGCGGCAGCGGCGCGGCGAGCCCCTTGCCTTCGGCGCCGCGCGACGACATCGAAGCCGTGACCTTCAAGCCGCTCGGCAGCGAAGAGACAGTGACCTTCGCGCAGATGATCCCGCGCACCTACACCGACGGCATCCTCGTGCTGCACCGCGGCCGCGTGGTCTACGAGAAGTACTTCGGCGCGCTCACGCCCGAGCGGCCGCACATCGCGATGTCGGTGACCAAGTCCTTCGTCGGCACGCTCGCGGCGATCCTTGCGGACGAGGGCAAGCTCGACCCATCGGCGCCGGTCACCAAGTACCTGCCCGAACTCAAGGAGACGGCGTATGGCGACGCCACCGTGCGCCAGGTGATGGACATGACCATCGGCGTGCACTACTCCGAGAACTACGCCGACCCGAAGGCTGAAATCTGGGACTACGCGCGCGCCGGCGGCATGCTGACGCAAGGGCCGAACTACACGGGCCCCAAGTCGTTCTACGAATTCCTCGTGACGCTGAAGAAGGAAGGCGCGCACGACGCCGCCTTCGCCTACAAGACGGTGAACGCCGAGGTGCTCGCGTGGATTCTTCGCCGCGCCAGCAACCAGTCGCTGGCCGACCTCTTGAGCGAGAAGATCTGGCGCCGCATCGGTGCCGAGCAGGACGCGTATTTCATGGTCGACCGCATCGGTACCGAGTCGGGCGGCGGCGGGTTGAACACGGTGCTGCGCGACTTGGCGCGCTTCGGCGAGATCATGCGCAACGGCGGCCGCGCGCCCAACGGGCAGCAGGCGTTTTCGAAGGCGGTGGTCGAAGACATCCAGCGCGGCGGCGACCCCGCCAAGTTCGCCAAGGCGGGCTATGCGCTGCTGCCGGGCTGGTCGTACCGCAACATGTGGTGGGTGTCGAACAACCCGCATGGCGCCTACATGGCGCGCGGCATCCACGGCCAGAGCATCTATGTCGATCCGAAGGCGGAGATGGTGATCGTGCGCTACGCCGCGCACCCGATCGCGGCGAATGGCGGGAACGATCCGCTCACGCTGCCGGCGTTCCAGGCGGTGGCCGAGGCGCTGATGGCGCGCCCCTGATTCGTCTTCAGCTCAAACAACGGCGCGCTCGCGAGCGATCACGAGCAGGCCGTCCATGATCAGGCTCTCGACCAGCTCGAAGTGCCCGTTCATGACGGGCGCCATCTTCCAGCCCGCGCCGCCGGTCATGTAGCAGGCCGGCTCGGCGCCGCAGTGCGAGCGCACGTGCTGCACCATGCGCTCGACCGCACCCGCGATGGCATAGGTGCCGCCGCTGGTGAGCGCATCGCTGGTGTTGGTGGGAAATTCGCGCACCTCGCCGGTGGGCACATGCAGGCCGGCGGTGCCCGACTCCAGCGCGCGCAGCATGATGCCGTGGCCCGGCAGGATCAACCCGCCGAGGAACTTGCCGTCGGCGTCGATCGCCTCCACGGTCACGGCCGTACCGATCAGCACCACGACCATCGGCCGCGCCGGTCCTTGCGCGAGCATGCGGTGGCGCGCGCCGATCATCGCCACGAAGCGGTCGGCACCCAGGCGCGTGGGGTGGTCGTAGCCGTTGACGATGCCGGCCTCGCCGGCGCTGGACACCACCCAGCGCGGCGCGCAGTCGAAGCGCTCGACGATCTGCTCTTCGGCGCGGCGCCGCAACGTGTCGCCGGCCACCACGCAGCCGAGCATGGAACCGGGTGCGGGCAGGTCGGCCCAGGGGCCGTCTGCAAGACGTTCGATGTGGTCCAGGAACTCCGCGCCCGAGGCCTGCAACGCGGCGCCCGGATGCGCCCCGTCGTAGAGCGCCCATTTCAGGCGGGTGTTGCCGATGTCGATTGCAAGGAAGGGGGATGCCATGCGCGGGATTATTGCGACTTTGTGGTTATTCCTGCTGGCGCGTGCGTCGCATACGCGGCTTGGGCCTACGCGGGCCTGCGGTGTCCCACCGCTACATTCGCAAATTCCATCCACCACGGCACAAGGAGAACACCATGGGATTGCTCAGTTTCATCAAGGAAGCCGGTGAAAAACTGTTCGGCGGCTCGTCGGCGCAGGCCGCCACGCCCGATGCGAACACGGCGGCCGCAGCCGCCATCAAGACCTACATCGAGACACAGAACCTCGGCCTCACAGGGCTCGAAGTGACCTACGCCGCCAGCAGCGGCGTGGTGACCCTCGCGGGCCAGGCACCCTCGCAGGAAGCCAGCGAGAAAGCCTCGCTTGCCGCGGGCAACGTGGCCAACGTCACGAGCGTGGACAACAACCTGGTCGCACCCGCCGCGCCGCCCGCGCAGTACCACGACGTGGTCAAGGGCGACACGCTCTCGGCCATTTCGAAGAAGTACTACGGCGACGCCAACAAGTACAACGCGATCTTCGAGGCGAACAAGCCGATGCTGTCGCATCCGGACAAGATCTATCCGGGGCAGAAGCTGCGAATTCCTGCGCTGAGCTGATCGTCCGAGACTCCTATAAGAAAAGGCTCACGGCGTGCCCGTGGGCCTTTTTGCTTTTTGCTCGCCGTCATGCGACATGAGCTCTCCCAGCATCGCAGCAATGGCCTTGCCGGGCCGCACCGCACTCGATGTTGCAGGCTTGTCTAATGTCGCCTTATTAGCAACAATCGTCGCCCAATGAGCAACGATTCTTCCCTCATGGACCTCCTGTTCCCCGCCGCGCGGCAGCGCGCGCTGGCAGTGCTGCTGCTGCAGCCGCAGTCGGCCTTTCATTTGCGGGAGCTTGCGCGCCTGACCGACAGCCATGCGGGCACGCTGGCGCGGGAGGTGGACAAGCTGGCGCGCACCGGCCTGCTGCTGCGCAGCGAGCAAGGTAATCAGGTGCGCTACAACGCCAACACGAGTCACCCTCTGTTCGACGATCTGGCGGCAATGTTTCGCAAGACGCATGGCGTGGTGCCGGCTGTGCGCGAAGCGCTGGCGCCGCTGGATGCGCAGATCCAATTGGCGTTGGTATTCGGCTCGGTGGCGCGCGGCACGCCCTCGCCGGGCAGCGATGTGGACCTGCTGGTGCTGGGCAGCGTGGATTTCATGACGCTGGCACAGGCGGTGTTTCCTCTGCACACGGCGCTGGGCCGTGAAGTAAACACGGTGCTCTACACACCCGAGGAGTTTGCGCAGCGCGCGCGCGATGGCGATGCATTTGCGCGCGACATACTGGCCAAACCAAAATTGCTTGTGAAGGGAAGAGCCGATGAGCTTGCAGAACTTGCTGGCGATCGGGCGGCTGCAGGCCCATCAGCCTGACGCCGCGGGCATCGCCAAACTGCTTCAGGCCGCGCGACGAAATCTGGCCGATGCGCATATTGCACAACTGAGCACCGACAACCGATTCGATGCGGCCTACAAATGCATCATGCAATGCGCGATGCTGGCTTTGTGGGCCAACGGCTACCGCACGTCCACCAGCCAGCCCGGCCACCACCAGACCGCCATCCAGAGCCTGGGCCTGACGATGGGTGTGGCACAGCCGCGGATCATCGTGCTCGATGCACTGCGTCGGCAACGCAATGTGAGCGACTATGAAGGTGACCCTGTTTCCACCGCCACGCTGCAAGCCTGCATCGACCAGGCCGCGCAATTGCTGGCCGGCGCCGAAGCCTGGCTCCGCGCCAATCGACCCGATCTCCTGAGCCCGCCGTGAACACCGACATCGAGAAACGCTTTCTCTTCTAGACGCGGATCGTTCCATTGTTCGGCTTCGGCCGCGAACGCGACACCGGGGACTCGACGCGGCTCAGTTCTGCTTCCAGGGCAACCCGCGCTTGCGCCAGCCACCGATCTGCCCGCGGTGTCCACTCTCGTCCGGATTCCCTTCGAAGCCTTCGAGGATGTTGTAAGCCTCCAGCCCCAGTTCGGTAGCGCGCTTCGCCGCCGCGATGGAGCGCACACCGCTGCGGCACAACAGCACCAGCTTCTTGCCGCCTTCACCCGCAGCACGCACGCCATCGTCGAACGCCGGGTTCAGCGCCATGCCCGGCCACTGCTTCCACGCCAGAGGCACGGCGCCGGGCACATAGCCGACCCACTCGCGCTCGGCATCGGTGCGCACGTCGACCATCACGGCCTCGCCGCTCGCGAGCCACTCTGCGGCCTGCTCGGGCGTCACGTCGCCGGCGTAGCCCTTTTCACCAACGGGTTCAGTCATCTCTTTGCATCCTTCCAATCAATAGGGTTACTTCAGGGGCGACGGTCGTCTTTACCTGGCCCGGTGCCCTCGCCGGATCGTGGAATTTTTCACCAGTTCGTGAAAACCCTGTTTGTCACGTTTTCGCGCGCGCCAAAGATCGGGCTGGGCCTGTCAAACATAACTCGAAGAGGCGGGCAGGGTTTTCGGTCAGTCAGAACTTGTATGGAGAGAGACAACATGACAGAGAGCAAATCACCCCGCCGCCGCAACCTCCTGAAGGGTGCCGCCGTGGCCGCAGGCGCCATGTCGGCGCCGATGGTCAGCATGGCCCAGACCACATCCTTGCGCTTCCAGAGCACCTGGCCGGCGAAGGACATCTTCCACGAGTACGCCAACGACTTCGCCAAGAAGGTGAACGACATGGCGGGCGGGCGCCTGAAGATCGAGGTACTGCCCTCCGGCGCCGTGGTGCCCGCGTTCCAGCTGCTCGAAGCGGTGAACAAGGGCACGCTCGACGGCGGCCATGGCGTGGTGGCCTACCACTACGGCAAGAACTCGGCGCTCGCGCTGTGGGGTTCGGGCCCCGGCTTCGGCATGGACGCCAACACCGTGCTGGCCTGGCACAACTACGGCGGCGGCAAGGCGCTGCTCGAGGAGATCTACAAGAGCCTGAACATGGAGGTGGTGTCATACCTCTACGGCCCGATGCCCACGCAGCCGCTCGGCTGGTTCAAGAAGCCGGTGGCCAAGGTGGAAGACATGAAGGGGCTCAAGTTCCGCACCGTGGGGCTGGCCGTGGACATGTTCACCGAGATGGGCACCGCGGTGAACCCGCTGCCCGGCGGAGAAATCGTGCCTGCGCTGGACCGCGGGCTGATCGATGCGGCCGAGTTCAACAACGCATCGAGCGACCGCGTGCTCGGCTTCCCCGACGTGGTGAAGAACTGCATGCTGCAGAGCTTCCACCAGTCGGGCGAGCAGTTCGAGGTGCTGTTCAACAAGGGCAAGTACAGCGGGCTGTCGCAGGAGCTGCGCTCGATCATCGACTACGCGGTGCAGGCCGCGAGCGCCGACATGAGCTGGAAGGCGGTGCAGCGCAACTCGCAGGACTATGCGGACATGAAGAAGGCCGGCATCAAGTTCTACAAGACGCCTGACGCGGTGCTGCGCGCGCAACTCGCTGCGTGGGACAAGACCGTGGAGAAGAAAGCCGGAGAGAACCCGCTCTTCAAGAAGGTGCTGGATTCGCAGCGCGTGTTCGCCGAGCGTGCGCTGCAGTGGCAGAACGACTACGGCGTCGATTTCAAGATGGCCTACAGCCACTACTTCGGAAAAAAGAAGGCCTGAGCGACCGGTCGAACCGGCCCGCATCAGCCATCCGGAACGCTCCGGGTGGCTGATCTTCTTTTGACGCGCCTTGTCTTCACACCCACATGACCATCCAACGTTTCCTCCACGCCGTCGACCGGTTCAGCATGGTCGTGGGCAAGACCTTCTCGTGGCTCATCGTCGCGCTGATGCTGCTGGTGTGCGGCGAGGTCTTCAAGCGCTATGCACTCAACGCGCCCACCGCCTGGATCTTCGATGCCAACAACATGCTCTACGGCACGCTCTTCATGATGGGCGGCGCCTACACGCTCTCGCAGGCCGGCCATGTGCGCGGCGACTTCTTCTACGGCAGCATGAAGCCGCGCACGCAGGCCGCGCTCGACCTCGTGCTGTTCGCGGTCTTCTTCCTCCCCGGCGTGGTGGCGCTCACCTGGTCGGGCTGGACCTACTTCGGCGAATCGCTCGCGATGCATGAGCAGACCTTCAACGCGGACCCGATCCCGGTCTACCCCTTCAAGTTCGTCATTCCCGTGGCCGGCGCGGTGCTGCTGCTGCAGGGCATCGCCGAGATGGTGCGCTGCGCGCTGTGCCTGAAGACCGGCGTGTGGACGCCGCGCCTGAAGGACGCGGAAGAGATGGACGTGGTCGGCGAGCAGCTCGCCGGCAGCAGCTATGTCGACGAGGCCGACAAGCGCGAGGTGATCGACAAGGCCAAGGCGATCGAGCAGGCCGCACAACAGCGCAAGAGCGATTCGACCGGAGGTGCCGCATGAGCGAACCTGCACTCGGTCTTTCGATGCTCGGCCTGATCGTCGTGGTGATCATGCTCGGCTTTCCCACGGCGTTCACGCTGATGGGCCTGGGCATGTTCTTCGGCTTCATCGCCTTCTACGACCCCGCCTCGCCCTGGCTCGACAACAAGGTCTTCGACCTGATGGTGCAGCGCGCCTTCGGCGCCATGACCAACGAGACGCTGCTGTCCATTCCACTCTTCGTGTTGATGGGCTACGTGATGGAGCGCGGTGCGCTCGTGGACAAGATGTTCCACAGCGTGCAGCTCGCGTTCCGCCGCGTGCCGGGCTCGCTCGCGGTGACGACGTTGATCGTGTGCACCTTCTGGGGCATCGCGAGCGGCCTGGTCGGCGCGGTGGTGGTGCTGATGGGCGTGATCGCGATGCGGCCGATGCTCAACGCGGGCTACGACACGCGGCTCGCAGCCGGCGTCATCACGGCCGGCGGCACGCTGGGCATCTTGATTCCGCCCTCGGTGATGATCATCGTGTACGCGGCCGTCGCCGGGCAGTCGGTGGTCAAGCTCTATGCGGCCGCGATGTTCCCGGGCTTCTTCCTCGCCTTCCTGTATCTGATCTACGTCATCGGCTGGGCCGTGCTGCAGCCGAAGGTCGCGCCCAAGCTGCCGCCCGACAAGCAGCGTGCGCCGATCACGCCATGGGTCGCGCACATCGCGGCCAGCTACTCGCCGCGCATGCTGCCCGCGCTGTTCGCGGCGGTGGTGTCGCCGGCGCGCGCGCTGCGCGGTGCGGCCGAAGGCGTGCGCATCACCTGGTGGATGCTGCTGCGCAGCCTGCTGAACGCACTGGTGCCGCTGGCGCTGGCCGCGGCGACGCTGGGCTCGGTGTGGTGGTACGTGACGATCTACTCGCAGAAGGACAACAACGCGCCGGTGGTGACGGAGCAGCAGGCGACGCAGAAGACCGCGGGAACAGCCGCGCCGCTGCCCGAGGCGTCCTCGTCTGCTTCCTCCGAAAGCGGCACAGGCCTCGCCGAACCGCCGACCGACGACGCGCCGAAGGAAGCCGGATCGGACAGCGGCCTTCAGGAGCCACCCGGCGGCGTCGAGGAGCCCCCCGGCAGCGAAACCGCCTCGCCGCCGCCCACCGCCGAGGGCGGACTTCAACAGCTCGGCGAAGCGGTCGATGCACCGAAGACCGCCGCCGTGCCTGAGGCTTTCTACACAGGCTTCCTGCTCGCCAGCCTCTTCACGCTCGCGCTGCTCGGCTGGTACTACTGGCGCATGGATGCGGAGCAGTTCGAGATCCTGCGCATGCTGGTGTCGTCGGTGATGCCGCTCGCCACGCTCACGCTCATCGTGCTGGGCGTGATCCTGTTCGGCATCACGACCGCCACCGAGTCGGCGGCAGTCGGCGCGGCCGGGGCGTTTCTCATGGCATGGCAGGCCGGCACGCTGGACTTCAAGAAGACCAAGGAGGCGGTCTTCCTCACGCTCAAGACCACCTCGATGGTGTGCTGGCTGTTCGTGGGATCGGCGCTGTTCTCGGCGGTGTTCGCACTGCTCGGCGGGCAACGCATCATCGAGGAGTGGGTGCTGGGCATGAACCTGTCGCCGCTGCAGTTCCTGCTGCTGTCGCAGGCGATCATCTTCATCCTCGGCTGGCCGCTGGAGTGGACCGAGATCATCGTGATCTTCGTGCCCATCTTCCTGCCGCTGCTCGCGCACTTCCAGATCGATCCGCTGCTCTTCGGCGTGCTGGTGTTCGTGAACCTGCAGGCGGCGTTCCTCTCGCCGCCGGTGGCGATGTCGGCCTTCTATCTGAAAGGGGTGTCGCCTTCGCATGTGACGATCAACCAGATATTCGCGGGGATGATGCCGTACATGCTGATCGTGATCCTGTGCATGGTGTTCATGTACATCTGGCCGGGGTTGACGTTGTGGCTGCCGCAGTACCTGTACGGCTGAACGCAAGGAACCCATAGCACCATCAGGTGGCGGCACGGGACCGCGCTGCGTCCAGCCTGCTCGGCGAGCGGGCAGCAAGACCTTGTGCGCTTCCCCCCGGAGCATCGGTGCCGCCTATGATGCGGGCCGGGACCGCCCGCAGGGAAACAGAGCATGAACGACACGACGCCGCCGAGGTACCTGGCGCTGGACACCGCACTCGAGATGCGCGTGCTGCGCGAGCACCTGGCCTCGGTGTATGCGGGACACACGACGGCCATCGCGGCGCACGGTGGCTTCGCCATCGGGATCGGTGTCTTCGGCTACCTCAACGTGGCCCCCGTCTATCGCCCGCTGGTGCTGTGCCTGATCACGGCGATCGTCCTGATGGACCTGTATGCCCTGCTCGCTCCGCGCTGGACCCCGGACGTGCCCCTGGAAAAAAGCCGCCACTGGGCGCGCAAGTACACCCTCCTGATCACGCTGATGAGCATGGTGACGGCCCCGTGCAGTCTCTTTCTCGTGCTCATCCAGAGCCCGGCGGTCACCACCTTCGTGACGGTCGTGGTCATGGGCAGCTGGACCCGCGCCGTGCAGGCACGCTGGCCGCTGAAGGCCGCGATGTTCGGCTACGGCATTCCGATGATGAGCGGGCTCATCGTGGCATTGGCCTGGTGTGGCGGCATGCTGAACTGGTTTCTCGCCGCGTTCTGTGCCGCCAACCTGGTGCTCACGCTGCGCGAGGGCGTCAAGCAGAACAGGCGCCTGACCGCTTCGCTGATCCTGCAGTTCGAGAACGAGGCGCTGGCGGCCCAGTTGCGCGAGCAGGTGGCAGCGACCGAGCGCGCAAGCGCCGAGAAGACCCGCTTCCTGGCCGCCGCAAGCCATGACCTGCGCCAGCCGATGCATGCCATCGCCCTGTTCGGCGCGGCGCTGGGCAACACCTTGCAGCAGCGGCCCGAGATCCGGAGCGTCGAGCGCATGATGCGCGCGGTCGATGCGCTGGGCGCCTCGCTGGACACCATGCTCGACATCTCCCGCCTCGATGCCGGCGTGGTCCAGTCGGCGCCCCGCGCACTGGAACTCGATGCCCTGCTGATCCCGCTGCACCACACCTTCTCGGCGCATGCCGAACGCAAGCACCTGCAGCTGCGCGTGCGCGCCAGCGGCCTGTGGGTGCACAGCGACCCGCAGCTGCTGTACCGCATGCTCTCGAACCTCGTCGACAACGCGCTGAAATACACCGCGAGCGGCGGCGTCACCGTGATCGCGCGGATGCGCGGCGACGACGCGTGGATCGAGGTGCGCGACACCGGCATCGGCATTGCGCCGGAACAGCTGGGCCGCGTCTTCGAAGAGTTCTACCAGGTCGACAACCTCGGGCGCGACCGCTCCCGGGGCCTGGGCATCGGCCTGTCGATTGTCAAACGCCTCTCCCGGTTGCTCGAGCACCGCATCGAGGTGCGTTCCCTCCCCGGACGCGGCACGCGCTTTCGCGTCGTGGTGCCCATCGCGCGGCCGTCTGAAGCGTCGCCGGGCGCTTTCCGGCTGCGCGACCTCGAAGTGCAGGCGCGCCCTCGCCTCGAGGCACCGGGTCTGCGGGGGCGCATCCTGCTGATCGACGACGAGGAAGAGATTCGCGAGGCGATGACCGAGCTCATGAGCGCCTACGGCATCGACGTCGCGGCCGTGGCCGGCGAGGCCGAGGCCGAGGCGCTGTTGACGCGCCCGGACGCGCACGCCCGTCCGATCACGCTGCTGATGTGCGACTACCGACTGTCGAGCGGCGTGGACGGACTGGAGGTGGGCCTGCGCCTGCGGGAGAGGTACCGGCTCGACGCCCCGATGCTGTTGATCACCGGCGAAACCGCGCCCGACCGGCTGCAGCGGGTACGCGCGTCAGGCGTACCGGTGCTGTTCAAGCCGGTGAGCGCGGCGACGCTGATGCATGCGATGGCCGAGCTCTTTCCCGCGGAGGTCTAGTGCGCTGGTGCGCTGGGGTCAGCGCCGCCGCTCCACATACGGTCGTGCCTGCAGCAGCACGATGCGATCGCCCACCGTCGCCCATTCGATGTCCTGATCGACGGCATTGAACGTGCGCTTCACGGCCGCGCCCACATTGGCGAGCCGCACGACGAGCTCATCGGTCAGCACATTGCGCCCCTGCTCCACCGGCACTTCCTTTACGCCGCCGTCCTTGTCCAGCTGCAGCGCCGTCTCTTCCGCCGACCGGCTCAGCACCTGGATCGCCTTCGACCAGCTCGAATACATCACCTGTTCAGCCACGCGCTGCCCCTCGACCACGCGAATGCCGATGCCTCGCTTGGCCGAGATGTAGGTGACGTGCGGATGGCCCGCATCGAACGGGTCGCGCGTGATCATCACGCCCGCGTTGGTGGAGTCGATGGCGGTCTGCACGAACACGCCCATCAGCACCGACTCGGCGCCGAAGCCCGCGGCGCTGCGCGCCTCCCAGGCCTCGGGGTTGAACACCGAGGCCCAGACCTTCTTGACCGCGAGCTCGAGCGCATCGCCGGTCTTCACGTTGGGCACCGTGGTGTAGAGCCCCGCGCCGCTGAAGCCGGGCAGGTCTTCGGAGTTGGACGAGCTGCGCACGAACACGCCGCCACCGCCCAGTTGCGACTGCCATGCGGCGCGCCATGCCGCTGCGGTGGCGGCGTCGACGGGCCATTTCACGATCTCGTCGCGCAGTTGCGCGAGCGCCTTCTGCCGCAGTTGCGGATCGCTCGCGAAACCGGGCTGCTGCTGCATGCGCGCAATGCGATCGGCCAGGCCGTTCGTTCGCATGAACCGGTCGTAGTGCGCGAACGGAATGCAGAAGCCGTCGGGCACGGTGGTCGATGGAATGTGCGCCGCCAGCACGGCGCCGAGGTTGGCGGCCTTGGAGCCGCACTGCGCGCTGTGGCGCGCGCGCAGCGACGCGAGCGGTAGCAGGCGGGTCTCGCGCAGATCGGGCTTCACGGCCCTGTCACTGCCGGGCACCGCACCGGTGGCCGCGGTGCGCACGGTGCGGGGTGGGAGCGCCGCGATTTCTTCCGCAGTGAGGCGGCGCAACTGGTAGCCCGAGGCCGCAACCTTCAACGCCACCCACTGGCCCGCGTGCTCGCGCAGCACGGTTGCGGCGTCACGCACATAGGCGTTCGGAATGCCCCAGCCCTTGGCCAGCAGGTTGACGTGCGAGAGCGCGGTCGATGGCCGTTCGGTCAGCACGCCGGCCACGGGCGGCAGGTTGATCGGCACCTGGCGCAGCACGGCGATGTCGTCGGGCAACAGCGCATTGAGGCCCGATGCATCGTCCACGATGCGCACGCGTCCCGTCGCGGTGCCGAGGTTCATCGGCATGTAGGGCTGCTCGCGGATCAACGCCTCCTGGCTCACGAAATCGATGCCCGCCTCTTTCGCCACACGCTCGTGCAGCGTGGAGTTGGTCTTGAACTTCACGGGCGCGAAGAAGCTCGCCTTCACTTGTGCGTCGGCTTGCTTCAGCAGCGGCGCGGTGAGCTGGTCGCCTTCCCAGAACTCGTAGGTGAAGCTGCCGATGTTCTGCTGCCAGCTCAGCGTGCCGAACAGGAAGCGGCGGTCGGGCACGAGGTAGTTGCGGTCGATCTCGCGTTTGCCCGCGCGCGGCGAGAGGCCGGTGTCCCGCACGAAGCGCACGTGCAGCTGGTAGCGCGGCGTGTCGATGTAGTAAGTGCGCACAGGCTTGGCCTGGCGATCGACGATGAAGAGCACATGGGCCAGCTGCATCGGCGTGCCGGCGTCGTAGACGCGTGCCAGCGTATCGAAGTCGCCTTGGCTGCGCAGCACCGGCAGCGATGGGGGCACCGCGGGGCGCGGCACGAGCTGTGCGGCCGGACCTTCGGGCTGCGGCTGGTTCTGCTGTTGGTAGAAGGAAGGCTTGCGCGCGAGTTGCGCGTCGGCCGGCAAGGGTGCGATGGCCATCGCGCACAACGCCAGTGCCGATAGCCAATTCGGCGCCTTGTCTGTTTGATCCTGGGTGCTGTTGTTCTTCATGGAGTGTCCCTCTCGTTGCAGGGCGAATTCTCGCTCGCGTTCCGATGGGGCGGCATCGTGCCAAGTCCCGCCGGCAGCACTGCCATCGACCGGCCGCTACAGTCGCCCGAAAGGAGCTTCTTCTCATGCCCACATTCGACTTCGACCTCTTCGTCATCGGCGGCGGCAGCGGCGGCGTTCGCGCCGCGCGCATGGCGGCACAAACGGGCGCCCGCGTCGGCCTCGCCGAAGCTGCTGACCTCGGCGGCACCTGCGTCAACGTGGGCTGCATTCCTAAAAAGCTCTACAGCTATGCGGCCGGCTATGCCGAATCGTTCGAGGAAGCCGCGGGCTACGGGTGGAAGCTGTCCGCCGAGCCGCAGTTCGACTGGCCCCACCTCAAGTCGCAGCGCGCGAAGGAAATCGGCCGGCTCAACGGCATCTACGCCTCGCTGCTGAAGAACTCGGGCGTCACGCTGATCACCGGATGGGCGCAGCTGGTCGATGGCCACACGGTGGAAATCGACGGCAAGCGTCACACCGCGCGCCACCTGCTCGTGGCCACCGGCGGCACGCCTTTCGTGCCGGACATTCCGGGCCGCGAGCACATCGTGACATCCGACGCGATGTTCGATCTCGACCCGTTCCCCAAGCGCCTGCTGGTGGTGGGCGGCGGCTACATCGCCTGCGAGTTCGCATCGATCTTCAACGGCCTGGGTTCCAAGGTGACGCAGCTGCACCGCCGCGCGCACCTGCTCACCGGCTTCGATGACGACGTGCGGCAGTTCTTCGCGAACGAGATGGGGAAGGCGGGTGTCGATGTGCGGCTGAACGGCGAAGCCTCGTCGATCGCGCGCGGTCCGAACGGCCTGGTCGTGACGCTCGCGCGCGGGCAGCAGATCGAAGCCGACACCGTGCTCTTCGCCACCGGCCGCGTGCCCAACACGCAAGGTCTCGGCCTCGAGGCGGCGGGCGTGAAGCTCGACGAGAAAGGCGCGATCGCGGTCGATGCGCACTACCGCACCTCGGTGCCGTCGATCTACGCGGTGGGCGATGTGTCCACACGCGTGCAGCTCACGCCGGTGGCGCTGGCCGAGGCGATGGTGGTGGTGGACGAGCTGTTCGGCAAGGGCAAGCGCCGCATGGACTACGAGTTCATCCCGACGGCCGTGTTCACCCATCCGAACATCGGCACCTGCGGCTACACCGAGCTCGACGCGCGCGCGAAGTTCGGCGAGGTCACGGTGTTCTCGAGCGAGTTCAAGTCGCTGCGCCACACGCTCTCGGGCCGCAGCGAGCGCACCTTCATGAAGCTGGTGGTGGACAAGAAAAGCGACCGCGTGGTGGGCCTGCACATGGTGGGCGCGGACGCGGGCGAAGTCGTACAGGGCTTTGCGGTGGCGATGCGCGCGGGTGCGACGAAGGCGATCTTCGACAGCACCATCGGCATTCACCCGACGGGTGCCGAAGAGTTCGTCACCATGCGCGAGCCGATGCCCGGCTAGACACGGGCCTTCTGCTGCTTGCCTTCGAGCAGCTTCACCATCACGAACAGCACGCGGTTCGCGGGCGTGGGCACGCCGAGCGCCTCGCCGCGGCGCACGACCAGGCCGTTGAGGTGGTCGATCTCGCTGAGCTTGCCGCGTGCGAGGTCTTGCGCGGTCGACGAGTACTGCGAGGGCATCGACTGCGCGATGCCGCGAATGGCCGCATCGGTGTCGCCCGGAATGACGACGCCTTCGGCTTTCGCGACGGCGAGGCATTCGGTGACCACGTCGCGGATCACGTCGGCCACGCCGATGCCCTTCACGAGTTCACCATAGGGCAGTTGCGACACCGCCGACAGCGCGTTGTAGGCGCAGTTCAGGATCAACTTGGCCCAGAGCGAGCCGCGCACGTTGTCGGAAATCTGCGTGGGCACGCTGGCGGCGACAAGATGCTGCGCGACCTGCTCGCTGGTGCGCGAGGGCGCGATCACCAGCTCGCCGCGGCCGTGATGCTTCACATGGCCCGGGCCCGCCATCTCCGTGGCGACGTAGACCACGGCGGCAGCCACCTCGTTGGACAGCACCGAGCGCACGCGTTCGTCGTTGTCGACGCCGTTCTGCAGCGTGAGCACCAGCGCGCCGAGTGCGAGATGCGGCTTGATCTGCGCGGCGGCGGATTCGCTGTCGGTGGACTTCACGCAGAACAGCACGAGGTCGGCGCCCTGCACGGCGCTCGCCTCGGTACTCGCGCCAAGGCGCACCTGCTCGTCGAAGGCCTTCGTCTCGAGCCGCAACCCGTTCGACTTCACCGCCTCGACATGTGAAGGCCGCCCGATCAGCACCACCTCGTGGCCCGCGCGCGCCAGCATGGCGCCGTAGTAGCAGCCGACTGCGCCGGCGCCCATGACTGCGACTTTCATCGATTCGTTTCCTTGGTTGTTCGTTTGAGCGCAGAGGTTAGCCAAGCCCGTCGCTTCACGCTTCCGGCCCACGCGATTTCTGCCCTTCGTCCATCAGCCATTCGCGAAACGCCACGAAGGCCGGCAGGTCGAGCCGGTCCGGGCGATAGCAGAGGTAGTGCCCCTGGTCCACGCGCACCGGCGTGCCGCAGGGGCTCAGGAGCGAGCCTTCGGCCAGCTCTTCCTGCACCAGCAGTTTTGGCACCAGCCCGATGCCCAGGCCGTTGAGCGCCGCCTGGATCAGCGCCGAGTACTGCGCAAAGCGCGGCCCGGCCACCGTCTGCACCTCGGGCACGCCGTGCTGCGCGGCCCACTCGCGCCACGCGGTGGGCGCGCCTTCGTGATGCAGCAGCGTGTGACCCACGATATCGGCCGGCTGCGCGATGCGGTGGCGCCCCTCGACCAGCGCGCGCGCCACGATCAGCACGAACTCGCGCCCCGCGATGTATTCGGACACCACACCCGGCCAGCCGTCGGGGCCGTAGCGGATCGCGGCATCCACGCCCGCCGGAATGCCGTCGCTCGGCTCCAGGTGGCGGCTGAAGCTCAGCATCACATGGCGGCTCTTCTGGCTGAAGGCCGGCAGGCGCGGAATGAGCCACTTGGTGAGAAAGGTGGGCACGCTCGCGAGCGTGAGCAGGCCCGCGCCGGCATCGCCCGAGCGGGCCTCGAAGGTCGCGGTCTCGATGGCGCGCAGGCCGCCCGAAATCTTCTGCCAGTACACCCGCCCCTGCGGCGTGAGCTGCACGCCGCGGCCGTTCTTCTGCAGCAGCTCGCGGCCGAGAAAGGCCTCGAGCCCCGCGATCTGCTTGCTCACCGCGCTCACCGTGATGCACAGAGCGCTCGCCGCGAGCGTGATGCTCTGCTGGCGCGCCACCGCGTCGAAGGCCAGCAGCTCCTGGATGGTGGGGCAGTCGCGCTTCATGCCTGGCTCCGGTTGATGAAAGTTCTGTGAAAAACACTTTCCGATTGCTCAAGCATCGTCATCCAAGTTTCACCCATGGGGTTGCGTGTGCTTCCTAGAATTCGCTCGAACGCGGCAGCTCGCCGTGCGCAAAAGGTAGAGCATCCGGAAAGTATGCCGGTTGCGCAAGTCACACGGAGACCTTCACCTTGATTCGCGGCATCTCGCTCGTCTACGGCTTGTACCTGCTGCTGCCCATCGCATTGCTGCTCGTCGGCAGCTTCGGCGGCAACTGGACCAACACGCTGCTGCCCACGGGCATCACCGGGCAGTGGTATGTCGACCTGTGGCTGGACACCTCGTTCCGCAAGGCCTTCGTGAGCAGCCTCGTGGTGGCGATGAGCGCCTGCGCGATCAACACGCTGCTGGCGCTGCCGCTGGCCTATGCGCTGTACCACGGCGCGCGACGCGGCGGCAGCCTCGCGGCGCGCATCGTGAGCGCGACGCCCGTCGCGGTGCCGACGATCACGCTGGCCTTCGGCTACATGATCGTGTTCAACACCGACATCGCACCGTGGCTGGGCTCGATGCCTTTGCTGATTGCCGCGCACGCGATCCTCACGCTGCCCTACCTCACCAACACGCTGCTGACCGACCTGCGTCACCTGGACCTCGGCCGGCTCGAACAGGCGGCCGCCACGCTCGGCGCCTCGGGCTGGCAGCAGTTCACCGGCATCGTGCTGCCGAGCCTGCGGCAGAGCCTGATCAGCGGGCTGGTGATGGTGGCGGCGATTTCCGTGGGCGAGTTCGGGTTGTCGAACCTGCTCACGAGCTTCCAGAACCGCACCTACCCGGTGGTGCTGCTGCAGGCCTTCTACGGCGCGACGGGTTTTGCCTGCGCGGCGACCGTCATCCTTCTCGTGCTGGCGAGCGCGTCGGCCCTTCTCTCTTCCTCTTTGGTGAAGCAACGCGCATGAGCCTCCTCCTCGATAACGTCAGCTACAACTACCCCGGCAGCACGCACGGCCTGCACGATGTGTCGCTCGATGTGCGCACCGGCGAACTGGTGGCGGTGATCGGGCCGAGCGGCTCGGGCAAGTCAACGCTGCTCAAGCTGGTGTCGGGGCTGGAGACGGGGCACACCGGCCGCATCGCGCTCGATGGCGAAGACATGTCGCGCACGCCGGTGCACCAGCGCCACATCGGCATGGTGTTCCAGAGCTACGCGCTGTTCCCGCACCTGAGCGTGCTCGACAACGTGGCCTACGGGCTCAAGCTGCGCAAGGTGGGCACGGCCGAGCGCCGCCAGCGCGCGCAGGACCTGCTCGACATCGTCGGGCTCGGCGACTACGCCAGGCGCGCGGTCGCCCAGCTCTCGGGCGGCCAGCAGCAGCGCGTGGCGCTCGCCCGCGCGCTCGCCATCGACCCGCGCGCGTTGCTGCTCGACGAGCCGCTCTCGGCACTGGACGCCAGCGTGCGCGGGCATCTGCGCGACCAGATCCGCTCGATCCAGCAACGCTTCAACGCGACCACGCTGCTGGTCACGCACGACCAGGAAGAAGCGCTCGTGATGGCCGATCGCGTGGCGATGCTCAAGGACGGCCGGCTGCTGCAGATCGCCACGCCGCGCGCGATCTACGAGCAGCCCGCGAGCCGCGCGGTGGCGGAGTTCGTCGGGCTCTCGACGATCCTGCCCGCAAGGGTGGCGGCACCGGGCCGGCTCGACATGGGCTTTGCCGAACTCCTCGCCGAGACCGGCACCCGGCCCTACGGCACCGCGGTGCATGTGCTGGTGCGGCCCGAGCACATCCAGCCCGATCCGGCGCTCGACAGTGTGAACCGCCTGCCGGGCCGCACCGGCGCGCAGCGCTACCTGGGCGCGCTCACACGCTACGACTTCGAGGTGCCGGGTGCGGGCAAGCCGTTCCTCGCCGAGTCGGCCGTGCCAGCGGCCAAAGCCATCGCGATCGCGCCCGAGCACCTCCGCTTACTCGACCACTGAACCTTCCTGCCCTCCAAGGAGCCACCATGCAACGCAGACATCTGATCCAGGCCGCCGGCGCACTGCCCGTGCTGTCGCTGGCCCGCACCGCTTTCGCCTTCGACGGCCCCGAGCTCTACGCGGGCGAGAAGGCGCTCTACGCCGAGGCGCAGAAGGAAGGCCTGTGCGTCTCCTTCGACACCGGCCCCGAATGGGCCAACTGGAAATCGCTGTTCCGCGACTTCAAGAAGCGCTACCCCGAGATCGAGCTGACCTACAACGACATCGGCTCGGCCGCCACCGTGGTCGCGCTGGAGAAGACCAAGCGCCGCCCGCAGGCCGACACCGCTTACTACTTCGCCGCCTCCGCCGTCGATGCCGCGAAGAAGGATGTGGTCGCGCCCTTCAAGCCCGTCAACTTCGACAAGCTGCCACCGGTGTTTCGCGAGGCCGAGGGCCGCTGGTTCACCATCCACACGCTCAACATCGCGTTCCTGGTCAACAGGAAGCTGGTGAAGAACGTGCCCACCGGCTGGGCCGACCTGCTCAAGCCCGAGTTCAAGAACACGGTCGTGTACCTCGATCCGCGCTCCACCGGCATCGGCCAGGTGCTGACCTTCGCCGCGGCCTATGCCAACGGCGGCAGTGTCGACAACGTGCAGCCCGGCACCGACTACCTCGGCAAGCTGCACGCGGCCGGCAACGTGCTGCGCGTGGAAGGCACCACGCCGTATGCCAAGTTCCTCAAGGGCGAGATCCCGGTGTGGATCAGCTACGAGAACGATGGCCTCAAGGCCAAGCATGTCGACGGCATGGGCGATGCGGTCGAGGTCGTGATTCCCAAAGAGGCCAGCATGGCCGCGCCGTATGCAATCAGCCTGGTGAAGAACGGGCCGAACCCGAACGCCGGCAAGCTGTGGCTGAACTTCATCATGAGCGAGGCGGGCCAGACGCTGTTCGCGCAGGGCTTCGTGCGGCCTGCGGTGCCGGGCACGCCGCTCTCGGCCGACGTCGCCGCGAAGATGCCGCCGGCGCCGCAGATCCGCCCGCTCGACGTGGTGAAGGCCTCGGAGCGCAAGGCCGACGTGGACAAGCTCTGGGCGCAGGCCGCGCTGGGGAAATAAGCAGCCATGCGACGCTTCGGCGCCTGGCCCGCGTGGGCCTTCATGGCGCTCTTCTTCGCGGTGCCGCTCGCGGCGCTGCTGCCCGAGGCCTTTGCCGAGGGCGGCAGCGCCTTCGGGCGGCTGTTCGGCAATCCGCTCTTCCTGGGTGCGCTGCGCAACACACTGGGCCTCGGGCTCGCGGCGGGTGCGATCTCGGCGCTGGTGGGCACCTGCATCGCCATCGAGCTCGCGCGCCAGCCCGAGCATCGGCGCCAATGGATGATGACTTTGCTGGGCCTGCCGCTCGCGTTCTCGGGACTCGTGATCGCGTACGGCTTCATCCTGGCCTTCGGGCGCGCGGGCTTCGTGACGCAGTTGCTCGCGGGGCTGGGTGCGGACCCGGCCGTGATCGGCAGCTGGATCTACAGCGTCTCGGGCCTGGGCTTCGCCTATGCCTATTACCTGATTCCGCGCGTGGCGCTGTCCCTCTACCCCGTGTTCGCCAACCTCGACCTGCGCCCGGCGCAGGCGGCGCGCACGCTGGGTGCATCGAAGGCACGTGCGTTCTGGGACACGGTGGTGCCCGAGGTGATGCCCTCGGTGCTGTCGAACGCCTGCATGGTGGCCGCGATCGCGATGGGCACCTACGGCACGGCGCTGGCGCTGGTGGGCACGCAGCTCAACATCCTGCCGCTGATGCTGCTCGCGCAGGTGGGCGACGGCGGTTCCGATTTCGCGGTGCCAGCGGCCTTGTCGCTGGTGCTGATGGTGGTGTGTGTGATCGTGATGGGAGTGGGCGATGTCGTTACGCGAAGGCGCGAGCGCGGTGCTGTCGGCGCCGGTCACTGAGGCGCTGACGCGCCTTGCGCAAAAGCAATGGGGCCCGGCGCGGCATCGCCAGCCGGTGGCCATCCTCGGCCCGGGCGACGGCGGGCCGCTCGAGTGCGAGGCCGCGTACGCGGTGGCGCATGCGCTGGCCGGCGCGGGCATGGCGGTGGTCTGCGGCGGCCGCGGCGGCGTGATGGCCGCGGCCTCGCGCGGCGCCACCGAGGCCGGCGGCATCGCCGTGGGCATCCTGCCGGAGGACGACGACCGCAACGCCAACGAATGGCTCAGCGTGGCCATTCCCACCGGCATGGGCGAGATGCGCAACGCGATCGTCGCGCGCAGCGGCGTGTGCCTCGTCGCCATCGGCGGCAACATGGGCACGCTGTCGGAAATGGCGCTCGGACTCAAATGGGGCAAGCCGGTGTTCGTGATGCATGGGGATGTGGAACTGCCGGGGGCGGTGCTGGCGAGCGACGTGAACGACATGCTGGCGAAGGTGCTGGCCTGCCTCCTGGCCTGAGAAGGAGCACGTTCGGGAGACGACGGATGCCACGGCCGCATTGCACAATGCCGCCATGCCCTACATGCCCACATTCGTCGCCCCCGCCCGCTTCACCGACGCCGCCGCCGCACTCGACCAGGTCAAGGCCATCTACCAGGGCGGCCTGTCCCATCTGCGCGAGTCGATGCTGCGCTTCGTGGCTGGCGAGGCGCTGCCGGGCCGGGTGCGGGCCTGCTACCCCTTCGTGCGGGTGCACACGCACACCGTCTCGCGCCACACGCCGCCGGCCAATGCGGGCCTGAGCTACGGTTTTGTCGCCGGCCCGGGCCGCTACGAGACCACCCTGACGCGGCCCGACCTGTTCTCCCGCTACTACCTCGACCAGTTCCGCCTGCTGCTGGAGAACCACCAGGTCGAGCTCGAGGTGGGCACCAGCACGCAGCCGATTCCGATCCACTTCTCGTTCGCCGAGAACGACCACATCGAAGGCACGATGAGCGACGACCGCCGCGCACTGATGCGCGACGTGTTCGACCTGCCCGACCTGGGCGTGATGGACGACGGCATCGCCAACGGCACCTTCGAGGCGCGCGACGGCGAGGCGCAGCCGCTGTCGCTCTTCACGGCGGCGCGGGTCGATTACTCGCTGCACCGCCTGCGCCACTACACCGGCACTGCGCCCGAGTGGTTCCAGAACTTCGTGCTGTTCACCAACTACCAGTTCTACATCGACGAGTTCGTGCGCCTGGGCCACGAGGCGATGGCCGACGAGAACAGCGAATACATCGCCTTCATCGAGCCCGGCAACGTGATCACGCGCCGTCGCGGGCTCGATGCCGGCGCGAGCGAGACCTTCGGCCACCTGCTCGACGGCAGCCAGGGCACCGCGCCGCCGCGGCTGCCGCAGATGCCGGCCTACCACCTGGTGCGTGAGGACTACAGCGGCATCACGATGACCAACATCGGCGTCGGCCCGGCCAACGCCAAGACCATCACCGACCACATCGCGGTGCTGCGCCCGCACGCCTGGATGATGCTGGGCCACTGCGCGGGCCTGCGCAACACGCAGCAACTGGGCGACTACGTGCTGGCGCATGCCTATGTGCGCGAGGACCACGTGCTCGACGAGGAGCTGCCGCTGTGGGTGCCGATTCCGGCGCTGTCGGAGATCCAGCTCGCGCTCGAAAAAGCCGTGGCCGACATCACGCGCTACGAAGGTCCCGACCTCAAGAAGATCATGCGCACCGGCACCGTGGCCAGTACCGACAACCGCAACTGGGAGTTGCTGCCCGGCAACCAGCCGCAGCGCCGCTTCAGCCAGAGCCGCGCGGTGGCGCTCGACATGGAGAGCGCGACCATCGCGGCCAACGGCTTCCGCTTCCGCGTGCCCTACGGCACTTTGTTGTGCGTGAGCGACAAACCGTTGCACGGCGAGATCAAGCTGCCCGGCATGGCCAACCACTTCTACCGCGAGCGGGTGGAGCAGCACCTGCGCATCGGCATGCGGGCCATCGACATCCTTCGGGAAGAGGGTTCGACCCGGCTGCACAGCCGCAAGCTGCGCAGCTTCGCGGAGGTCGCTTTCCAGTAATAGTTGGCAGTTGGCTGGCGCCTTCAAGGGTTTTTACCTAGGCGTTTGTGCAGGTGGTTTGCACATTTCGCGGACATCATCCGGTTACTTTTGAGAACAACCGGAAACAAAATGGCTAAATCGTCACCTTCTGCCCTTTCTCGCCGCGATTTCAGCGCCTGGGTGGCGGGCGGCGTCGCCGCTGCCGGCGCCGGCCAGGCGGCACTGCTGTGGCCCCGGTCGGCCGGCGCGGCCGAGCCGCAGCTGGTGGCCAAGTTGCGCATCGTCATTCCCGCCAACGAAGGCGGCGGCTGGGACCAGACCGGCCGCGCGCTCGGCGCGGCGCTGCTGGCCTCGGGCGCGGCGGGCGACGTGGTCTACGAGAACATCGGCGGCAAGGGCGGCACCATCGGCCTTGCGAAATACGTCGAGAAATACGATGCCGATCCCGACACCCTGCTGATGAGCGGCATGGTGATGGTCGGCGCGGTGGCGCTGCAGAAGCCCGCGGTCACCATGGCGCAGGTCGCCCCGGTGGCGCGGCTCACCAGCGACTACGAAGTGGTGGCGGTGAAGGCCGATTCGCCCATCAAGACCCCCAAGGACCTGATCGCCGCGTTGCGCGCCGACGTGGCCAAGACCGTCATCGCCGGCGGCTCTGCCGGCGGCGTCGACCACATGTACGCCGGCATGCTGGCGCGCGTGGCCGGCAACACGGCGGGCCTGGTCTACCAGCCGTACCCCGGCGGCGCGCAGGTGGTGGAAGCGCTGGAAACCGGCAAGGCCGTGGCCGGCATCTCGGGCTACAGCGAATTCAGCGAGGCGCTGGCCGGCGGAAAGCTGCGCGCGATCGGCGTGTCGTCCAAGCGCCCGTTCCTGGGCATTCCGTCGGTGCGCGAACAGGGCGTGGACGCCGACCTCGCCAACTGGCGCGGCGTGCTCACCGGCAAGAAGGTGCCCGCCGAGCGCCGCGCCGTGCTGCTCGAAGCCGTGCGCCGCGCGACGGGTGCCGACATCTGGCAGAAGACCATCAAGCGCAACAACTGGGATGCTTACTGGATGGCCGGCAAGGACTTCGAGAGCTTCCTCGAGCTCGACCTGGCGATGGCCGGGCCGATGATCTATCTGCTCAAGCTGAAGGCCTGAGCGAGCGCCTTCAGGCGAACAGCTCCGGCATCTCGCGCTGCGCCTTGGGCGTGAGCGCGAGTTCGCGCCCGTCGAGTTCCTGCCGCACCCAGCCGCGGCGCAGCGACAGCTGCAACCACGCGGCCCCCAACGCGCCGCCCAGATGCGGACGACGCTCGCTCCAGTCCAGGCACGCGCAGGCAAAGCGCCGGCGCGAGCGGCGCACCGCATCGACTTCGACGCCCAGGCTTTCCAACGCGATCGCGCCCTCGGACGTGAGTTCGTACGAACCGCTCTGCAAACCACTGAGCCAGCCCTGCGCATGCAGCCGGTCGTGCAGCGCGACGCCAGCCGTGCCAGCCATGTGGTCGTAGCAGGTGCGCGCGGCGCGCAGGCGGCTCGGGGTGTTCGGCTTGAACTCGACCGTACGCGGAGCGCCCGCCACCACCATCAGGCTTTCGAGCGCGGCTGCGACGTTGTCGTCGGCCAAACGAAAGTAGCGGTGCTTGCCCTGCACGAGCACTTCGACCAGGCGCTCTTCCTTCAGGCGCGCGAGGTGCGCGCTCGCGGTGGAGGCGGCCACCTCGGCGACCGTGGCGAGTTCGGTCGCGGTGCGCGCGTGGCCGTCCATCAGGCAGTTGAGCATGCGGGCGCGCGCCGGCTCGGCGATGGCGCCCGCGAGACGGGCCAGTTGGAGATCGGCGCTGGAGGATGAAGTCGTGTCCATGCGCCGATCGTAAGACGCTGCCGCAATCGACACTTCGTTCGCGGGCGAAGTGTGGCGGCATCGCCGATTGCACACTGCGCGGCATGAACACAAGCCCCACTTCCTTCGCCGACTGCATGCCCGTCGACCCGGTCGCGGCCGTCACGCATGCCGATCCTTATCCCTTCTACGCCGAGCTGCGCGCGGGTCCGCCGCTCGTGTGGAACGAGAAGCTGCGCGTGTGGGTCGCGAGCCGTGCGGATGTCATCGAATCGGTCCTGCTCGCGCACGGCGCGCTGCGTGTGCGGCCTGCCGCCGAACCGGTGCCGCGCGCCATCGTGGGCAGTCCGGCCGGCGAGGTGTTCGGGCACCTGGTGCGCATGAACGATGGCGCTGCGCACCAGGCGCATCGACCCGCGCTGCAGCGCGCGCTGGCCGGGCTGGATCTGAATGCCGTGCACGAGGCGACCTTGCAGGTTGCGTGCAGTGTGCCGGTGGAGCCCTTGTCGGACGCGCTGTTCTCCATGCCCGTGCAGGCAGTCGCGCACCTGCTCGGTTTTGCGGATGAAGCACTGCCGCAGGTGGATCGCTGGATGCGCGACTTCGTGGCGTGCCTGTCGCCGCTGTCGACGACGGACCAGTTGCAGGCGGCGAGCGTTGCTGCGGGCGAACTGATGACACGTTTCGAGGTGCTGACCGCGAGCGCGCCACCTCGCAACGGAACACTGCTCGCGGCCGTGCTGGCCGAGAGCGATGCCGGCGCGCCGCTCTCGCGCTCCCTGCTCGCAAACATCGTCGGCTTGCTCTCGCAAACCTGCGACGCAACGGCGGGCCTGCTGGGCAACAGCCTCATCGCACTGACGCGCGAGCCTTCATTGCGCCAGGCCGCACGCACGCGCGACGGATTGCAGGCGGTGGTGGAAGAGACGGCGCGGCACGATCCCTCGGTCCACAACACGCGCCGCTTCGCGATCGAGCCCGTCACCATCGCGGGCACCTCGCTGGCAGCGGGCGATGCGGTGCTGCTGGTGCTGGCTGCCGCCAACCGCGACCCGGCTTTCAACCCCGACCCTGACCGCTTCAAGCTGATCCGCGAACGGCGCCGCATGCTCGGCTTCGGCCACGGCATGCACGCCTGCCCGGGCCAAGCGCTGGCCTGCACGCTGGCGGCCGCCGGGCTCGATGCGTTGCTGCGCCACCAGCCCGACCTCGACGCCCTGCAAGCGCGCGGCTGGCACTACCGTCCCTCGGCCAACGCGCGCATTCCCGTCTTTCACTGACGGGTTCAGCCGCGCGCGGTCGCCCAGTGCCCCGTGCCTGCCAGGTGCGGTGACAGTTGCGCATCGCCCCAACGCAGCGGCAGCGCGGCGGGCCGGCGCAACGCGTGCTCGACATGCAGGCGCAACAACCGTTCCGCGCCTTCGAATTCGGCCAGCTCGGGCCCATCCAGCACGATCTCCGCGGTCGCCGCCACATGCAGCAGATCACCGTTGTCGTAGTCGATGAACAGCAGCCCTGCGCGCGGGTGCGCCAGCAGGTTGCCGAGCGTGTTGAAGAAGCGGTTGCCGTTGAAGTCGGGCACCGTCAGCACGCCGCCTTCGTCGACACGCACGAAGCCGGGCCGGCCGCCGCGGTGCGACACGTCGACGCCGTGCGACCTGGCATCGGCTTCGTCGCCCGCCGCCACTTCGTCGGGGTAGGCCGTGGCGATGAACAGCGTGTCCGCGCTGCCGATGAGCCGCTGCGCTTCGAGGTCGAGCGTGTCGAGCCACTGCGCGGATGCGCTGTCCGTGCGCGTCGGCACGAACACCGGCTCGCGCGCCTGGATGTACCGCGGGCAATTGCCGAAGCTCTGCTGCACCTCAAGCATGAAGCCCGTGGCATCGAGCGATTCGACCGTGGCGTTCATGCGATTGCGCCGCCGCGTGTGCGGCTCGATGCCCAGCAAGCCGAGCGGTGCGCCCTGTGCGAGCTGGCCCGCGAGCGGATCGCCGGCCGCGGGCAGCGCATCGATGCGCAGGTGCGTCGCATCGGGCGAATGCGCAAAGCCCGCGGGCGCCGCGAGCACGCTGGCCCAGGGCTGCAGGTTCGCATCGAGGCTGCCGACCACGACGAACGGCAGTTGCGCGAAGAACGCCCGGTGCTGGTCGGGCATGTAGTCGCGGATCACGCGCGGCCCCGCCACCTCCATCTGCTCGCGCGAGCCGGCCTGCAGTTGCAGCGCGCGCTCCCCGGCATGAAAGGGCGCGGCGATCATGCGGCCGCCGCGAGTCCGACCGGCGTGCGCACCATCGGCACGAAACCGGGCAATGCCTCTACGCGGGCCAGCCATTCGCGCACGCGCGGGTAGCCGTCGAGCGCCACGCGGCCTTCTGGCGCATGCGCCACGTAGGCGTAATTCGAGATGTCGGCGAGCGTGGCTTCGGGGCCCGCGAGGAAAGGCTGTCGTTCCAGGTGGATCTCCATCACCGCGAGCAGTGCGTGCGAACGCGTCACCGTCTCGGTCGGGTCCACGGCCAGCCCGAACAGCGCCATCACGCGCGCAGCGGCTGGGCCATAGGCCAACGGACCGGCCGCCACCGAGAACCACCGCTGCACGCGCGCCGCACCCACCGCGTCCTGCGGCATCCAGCGCGACGGGTCGGCCGAATAGCGTGCGTTGAGATAGACCAGGATCGCGTTGGAATCGGCCAGCGTCACGTCGCCGTCCTCGATCACCGGCACCTGGCCGAAGGGATTGCGTGCCAGGAACTCGGGCGTGCGGTTGGCGCGCTGCTTCAGGTCGAGTTCGATCACCTCGAAGGGCAGGCCGAGCATCGAGAGAAACAGCCGCACGCGGTGCACATGGCCCGAGATGGCGCTGCCGTAGAGCTTGATGGGTTGCGCGGGGCGGGTGGCGATGGCGTTCATGGGAGGTCCTTTGGAATGGCGAAACGAGGGTCTAGGTGGCGTGATGCCGATTCTTCTCTCTTGCATCCAATGAATGAATAGCAATTTCTGTATTTGACTGCTGCGTTTTCCGGTTTAATTGCGGCATGGACCGCTTCAAAGCCATGCAGACCTTCGTTCAGATTGCCGAGCAAGGCAGCATGACCCGCGCAGCCGAATCGCTGGGCAGCTCGCTGCCCGCGGTGGTGCGTTCGCTCGCCGCGCTCGAGGCGCACCTGGGCGTGCGCCTGTTCCACCGCACCACGCGCCGCCTGTCGCTCACCGAGGAAGGCCGCCACTACCTGCCGAGAGCGCGCGAGGTGCTGCTCGCGGCCGATGCCGCCGACCGCGCGCTCAATGCCGAAGCGCGCGAGCCGG
Organism: Variovorax sp. RKNM96; assembly: GCF_017161115.1. Lineage (GTDB taxonomy): Bacteria > Pseudomonadota > Gammaproteobacteria > Burkholderiales > Burkholderiaceae_C > Variovorax. Next base: position 6,727,471 of record NZ_CP046508.1, read on the forward strand.
CGGGCCAGCTCACCATCACCGCCCCGGTGCTGTTCGGCCACATGTACGTGGCGCCGGCCATCACGCGATTCATGAAGCGCTACGACAAGGTGCGCTGCAGCGTGCTGCTGTACGACCGCGCGGTGAACCTGCTGGAGGAGAACATCGACGTCGGCATCCGCATCAGCCCGCTGGAAGACTCGTCGCTCGTCGCGCAGACGCTCGGCACCATCCGGCGCGTGGTGGCGGTGAGCCCCGACTACCTCGCGCGCCACGGCACGCCGCAGCATCCGCGCGACCTGAACGGCGCACCCTGCGTGCGCGGCCGCATCGACGCGCCGCCGCAATGGCAATTCCACGAAGGCGGCAAGACGATCAGCGTGACGCCGAGCAACCGCCTGGAGTTCAACCACCTCGCGCCCGCCGTCGAGGCCTGCGCGGCGGGCATGGGCTTCGGCACCTTCTTCTCGTACCAGGTGCTGCCCTACGTGGCGCAGGGGCGCCTGCAGATCGTGCTCGAGGACTTCGAGCCGCCGCCGCGGCCGGTGAGCGTGATCTATCCGACTGCGCGGCTGCTGCCGGCCCGCACGCGGGCTTTCATCGACTGGATGAAGACGGAGTTCAGCGGCTTGCGGATGTAGCCGCTGGATGTAGCCGCTATGGCGCGGGTGCGGGCAGGGGCTTGCCCTCGCACAGCGCCGCGGCATCGGTCGCCATGCTGCGCACCGCCTCTTCCATGCCGAGGTTCAGCACCGACATGAACTCGCCGTTGCCGCTGGCCCAGTTGGTGCGCGTGCCCATGCCGTTATAGAGGCGCGTGGCCATCTCGCCACCGGGCAGCCGATAGTTCACCTTCAGCACCACGTGCGAGACGAGGTTGAGCCCCGCGGACCACGCATGGGCGAGGCGCAACGCGACCACAGCCGAGACCTGCCGGGCGCCGGTGGCGGCCGCGGACGCGCCGACGATGGGCTGGAACCCATAGCGCCTGGTCGACAGCAACGCATCGCGCGTCCACATGCCCGCATCGCCGCTGCGCAGCGACTCCACCGTTCTCGGCGTGGCATGCAACGTCGGCATCATCAACGTGAGGTTGCCGGCGTACACTTGGTTGTTGCGGGCGTCTTCGATCGCCGGCAGGTAGAGCTTGCAGCCCTGCGGCGCGCGAAGGGTTTCAACGGGCGGGCCATTGGGGCGCTGCTCCTGCTCGGGCGCCTGCTGGTAGACCATGTCGAGCGGTTCGCTCTCGGTGACCGCCCACGCAAAGCCGGGCATGGCGCAGAGGGCGAGCAAGGTAGCCGCTGCCAGGCCGGTGCGAAGTTGCGAGGGTTGCTTCATGGTGCCGCCGTCCGGACCGAATACATCGCGTTGTCCTGGTCGCGAAATGCGACGCGGCCGGGCTGCTCGTCGAAGCCCTGCCCGCCCAGCGTCAGCCAGGTGCCGTTGACGTTGAACCGCACGGTGCGGACCGCGCCGGAACGCGCACCGGCCAAGTCCAGTCCCACCACATGCAGCGTCTGCTTGATCGAATCGCGCATCACGGCCTTGAGCTGCTGCCCGTCGTTGGCAGCCAGCCGGCGGACGACGGTGGCGCGCGTTCCGCCGCTCACCGGCGACTGGTAGATCGTGGCGGAGCGGTACGAGGGTTCGCTATTGCCAGCTTGCCAGAGCAGCGCCGTGGTGCGCGTGGTGAAGGCGCCCAGCCCGGGCTCGAGCTCGTACTGCAGCAACAGCACCACGTAGGCGGGGCCGGTCTTCGTGGCGGCGATGCGGGCGGCCTGCTCGGCTTTCGCCGGCATGCCCGCAAGCACCTGCGACGAGGCGATCTTCATCGGGAACGCGCTGGGCGTGTTCAGCATCTCGCCGATGGCGAGGCCGGCCTCGACGCGGTAGTCGTAGTCGAGCAGCGGGCCGACGATGGCGCCCACTTCCGCGCTCATTTCCTTCTGCCGCGACTGCTGCACCGACGAATCGATCAGCGCGCCGATGAGGCCACCACCGGTGGCGGCGCTCACACCGGGCGCCTGCGCGGAGAACATGAAGCTCTCCTGCGCGACGACCACGCGAAGGTCGACCTCCTGCACCTTCGTGCGGTCCGCCGCCGCGAGCGGCCGGTGGAATGGGGCGCATGCACCAAGCAGTAAAACGACTGACAGCGCAAACAGAAAACGCAGCATCTTCGGCTCTTCTCTCGCGGTATTCGACTGGGCGTCGATTGTGCCGGGTGTTGCGTGGATCACCCACCGCCTGTCCATCGTTTGGCGCCGCTTGTCCATCGGTTGAAGCGATGGCGGCGTCTGCCAGGGTCTGCGTCAGAATGACTGCGTGCTTTCTTCTTCCTCCACCCCTCCCCTCTTCCACGCCAGCCACCTGCGCAAGCGCTACGGCGACACCACGGTCGTGGACGACCTGTCGTTCGAGATCGCGCCCGGCGAATGCCTCGGCGTGATCGGCCCCAACGGCGCGGGCAAGACCACCACCATCCGCATGTGCCTGGGCCTCACCGCGCCGGACGGCGGCGAGATCTCGGCGCTGGGCCTACAGATGCCGCGCGATGCGCTGGCCATCAAGGCGCAGCTGGGCGTGGTCACGCAGTTCGACACGCTCGACCCCGACTTCAGCTGCGCCGAGAACCTCGTGGTGTACGGCCGCTACTTCGGCTTCAGCAAGGCGCAGGTGCGCGCGCGCGTGCCGCAGTTGCTGGAGTTCGCCGCGCTCTCGCACAAGGCGGATGCGAAGCCGGGGGAACTCTCGGGCGGCATGCGCCGTCGGCTCTCGTTGGCGCGCGCGCTGGTGAACGACCCGAAGCTGCTGCTGCTCGACGAGCCGACCACCGGGCTCGATCCGCAGGCGCGCCACCTGATGTGGGAACGGCTGCAGGTTTTATTGCAGCAGGGCAAGTCGATCCTGTTGACCACGCACTTCATGGACGAGGCCGAGCGCCTCTGCTCGCGCCTGCTGGTGCTCGACCACGGCCGCAAGATCGCCGAAGGCAAGCCGCGCGACCTGATCGCCGAGCACCTGGAGCCCGACGTGGTCGAGGTGTACGGCAACGGTGCGCTGTCGCTGGCCGAATCGCCCGAACTCAAGGCGATGGCGGCGCGCGTCGAAGTGAGCGGGGAGACGGTGTTCTTCTACACGCAGGACGCACGGCGGCTGCTCGATGCGCTGACGCAGCATGCGGGCCTGCGCACCTTCCATCGCCCTGCGAATCTCGAAGACCTTTTCCTGAAGCTCACCGGGCGGCAGATCCGCGAGGACGGCTAGACCATGAACACGACGACTGCAACGACAACGACGAACACCGCGCCGCCCCCGCCCTCCGTGTGGCGCGCACCCGAGATCTCGCTGCGCTGGTGGCCCGTGTTCCTTCGCAACCTGCTGGTGTGGCGCAAGCTCGCGATCCCGAGCCTCATCGGCAACATCGCCGAGCCGCTGATCTGGCTCGTGGCCTTCGGCTACGGCATGGGCGCGCTGGTGGGACAGGTGGCGGTGGACGGCGTGAAGGTGCCCTACATCCTGTTTCTCGCGAGCGGTTCGATCTGCATGAGCGCGATGAATGCGGCGAGCTTCGAGGCGCTGTACTCGGCGTTCTCGCGCATGCATGTGCAGAAGACCTGGGACGGCATCATGAATGCGCCCGTGGGCCTGGACGACATCGTGATGGCCGAGATGCTGTGGGCCGCGTTCAAGTCGATCTTCACCGTCACGGCGATCCTGTTCGTGATGCTCGGGCTGGGCATCAGCCACAGCCCGAAGTTGTTCATCGCATGGCTGGTGCTGATCGGCGCGGGCGTCACCTTCTCGTCGATCGCGCTGATCTTCAACGCGCTCGCCAAGGGCTACGACTTCTTCACCTACTACTTCACGCTGTTCATGACACCGATGATGTTCCTGAGCGGCGTGTTCTTTCCGCTGGAGCAACTGCCCTCGACGGTGAAGGCGGTGGCCGCATGGCTGCCGCTGACCAATGCGGTGGCGCTGGTGCGGCCGCTCTTCATGGACCAGTGGCCGGCCGACTGGTGGCTGCATGCGGGCGTGCTGGCGGTGTATGCGGTCGTGGCGTTCTGGATCGCGCTGGCGCTGACGCGCAAGCGGTTCAAGGCCTGAGAAGGCGTGAACGAATCCGCCATGCCCGCTCATCCCACCCAGACACACCCGCTCGGCGTTGCAAATGCTCGCCATAGCCCGAGCTATGGCTGCGCTTTGCGCCTTGATTGGGCACGCCTGGGCGGGCTGCTCGGGCACGCCGAATTCATTCACACCTTCTGAAGACTCGCGGCTGAAGGTATCCCGAAACGGATGCTTTCAAATTACATTGCACACAATTCAATTGCTCGATAGAATTCAGGCCATGCGCTCCACCACCGTCTCCGCCGACGAAATGCTCAAGCTGGACAACCAGCTCTGTTTCGCCGTGTATTCCGCCTCGCTGGCGATGACCCGGCTCTACAAGCCGGTGCTGGAAAAGCTGCAGCTCACCTATCCCCAATACCTCGTCATGCTCGCCCTCTGGGAGCAGGACGGCCCCATGGTCTCCGAGCTCGGCGAACGCCTCTCGCTCGATTCCGGCACGCTCACCCCGCTGCTCAAGCGGCTCGAAGCCAACGGCTATGTGGCCCGGGTGCGCGACGTGGCCGACGAACGCCGCGTGCACATCACGCTCACCGCCGCCGGCCGCAAGTTGAAGGCCCGCGCCGCCAGCGTTCCCGGCTGCCTCATGGCGGCCACCGAATGCTCTGTGCCCGAACTCATCGCGCTCACCCAGCAGATCCAGACCCTGCGCGACCGCATCAAGAAGGCGGCCTGACGGACAACGTTTTTCTCCCCGCTTCGATCGAACAACGAGAGAAGCTTTTTCACCCACCCCTCCCTCCATCATCAAAGGAATCACCATGACCACCAAGCTCGACAAAGTGCTCTACACCGCAGAAGCCCACACCGTCGGCGGCCGTGACGGCGCAGGCAAGTCCAGCGACGGCGCGATCGACGTCAAGCTCAGCTCGCCCGGTTCGGGCAAGCCCGGCACCAACCCCGAGCAGCTGTTCGCGGTCGGCTATGCCGCCTGCTTCATCGGTGCGATGAAGGCCGTCGGCCCGAAGATCAGCGTGAAGGTGCCCGACGACGTCGCCATCGACTCGAAGGTTTCCCTCGGCCCGACGAATGGCGGTGCTGCCTATGGCATCTCGGTGCAACTCGCGATCACCCTGCCCGGCCTCGATGCCGAACAGAAGCAGAAGCTGGTCGACACCGCTCACCAGGTCTGCCCGTACTCGAACGCAACGCGCGGCAACATCGACGTTGAACTTGTGATCGTCTGATTTCGCCATCAGCGAAGTAACAAGGCGCCCCGGCCACAAGCCGGGGCGCTTTTTTCATGGCCGTCGTTGTCTCACGGGTGACGCGGAAAGGGACAACGCGATAGCGCCTTTCATCAAGCTTGGCTAACGTGGCCGCACGCCCTTCAACGCACCGTGGAGATCGACCCCATGAGCACCACCAGTTTCCTGATCCGCAAGGACAGCCTTCCCACCACGCGCCTGCACACTGCCACCGACCAGCCATTGGCCGACGGCCAGGTGCGCGTGCGCATCGACAGCTTTGCGCTCACCTCGAACAACATCACCTACGCCGCCTTCGGCGATGCAATGAGCTACTGGCAGTTCTTTCCCTCCGAGGAAGAGGGCTGGGGCAGCATCCCCGTGTGGGGTTTCGCGAGCATGGTGCAGTCGCTGCACCCGGGCGTGGCAGTGGGTGAACGGCTCTACGGCTACTGGCCGATGGCAACGAGCGCGGTGCTGAGCCCCGACCGGCTCTCTCCCGGGCGCTTCACCGATGCGGCAGCGCACCGCGCCGAGTTGCCCGCGGTCTACAACCAGTACTTCCGCTGCAACGCCGACCCGCTCTACACCACCGACACCGAAGACCTGCAGGCGCTGCTGCGCCCGCTGTTCATCACCTCGTGGCTGATCGACGACTTCATGGCCGACAACGACTTCTTCGGCGCCACGACCATGCTGCTGTCGAGCGCATCGAGCAAGACGGCCTACGGCACCGCCTTTCAACTGCACCAGCGCAAAGGCATCGAGGTGATCGGCCTGACCTCGCCTGGCAACGTGGCCTTCTGCGAAAGCCTGGGCTGCTACCACCGCGTGGTGACCTACGACGCGCTCGACAGCATCGCGGCCGACACACCGACGGTGTACATCGACTTCGCCGGCAACGGCGGGCTGCGCAACGCCATCCACGATCGCTTCGCGAACCTCAAGTACAGCTGCTCGATCGGTGGCACGCATGTGGAGCAGCTCGCATTCAAGGGCGCGGGCAAGAGCCTGTCGGGCCCACGCGCCACGCTGTTCTTCGCGCCCGCGCAGATCAAGAAGCGCACCGCCGAATGGGGCGCGGAGGAATTCGGCCGGCGCATGGTGGCCGCCTGGCGCAATTTCCTCGCCACGGTGACCAACGCGAGCAACCCCTGGCTGCACGCCGAACAGCACCGCGGCGGCGAGGCCGTGCAGGCCGCCTATGCGCAGGTGCTGGCCGGCAAGGGCGATCCGCGCACGGGCCATATCCTTTCGCTTTACAAACAACCCGGCGGGCTGTGACGCGGCCGCTGCGGGGGTAGCGACAATCGCTGCATGACCCCTTCCCCCGCAGCGCCCGCCAATACCCATCCCTACGAGAGCCTCACGCCCGACGTGGTGCTCGACGCGCTCGCGACGCTCGGCCTGCACGGCGACGGCCGGCTCACCGGCCTGAACTCCTATGAAAACCGGGTCTACCAGGTGTTCCTGGAAGACCGCAGCGCCGTGGTGGTCAAGTTCTACCGCCCCGAGCGCTGGACCGAAGCCGAGATCCTCGAAGAGCACGGCTTCTCGCTCGAACTGGCCGCGGCCGAAGTGCCCGCGGTGCCGCCACTGGTGTTCGACGGCAAGACCCTGCACCACCACGCGGGCTTCGCGTTCAGCGTGAGCCCCTACCGCGGCGGCCGCGCGCCCGAACTCGACAACTTCGAGGTGCTCGAATGGGTCGGCCGGTTCCTGGCGCGCATCCACACCGTGGGCAGCGCCAAGCCCTTCGAGGCTCGTCCCGCGCTCGACCTGCAGACCTTCGGCCTCGACTCGCGCGACTGGCTGCTGGAGAACGACAAGATCCCGCTTGACATGCAGCGCGACTGGGAAAAGCTCTGCAACGAGGCGCTGGACATGGTCCGCGCAACCGCCCTCGCGCTGCAGCCGCCGGCCTCCGACTTCAAGCCCCGGAAGCTGCGCCTGCACGGCGACGTGCACCCCGGCAACATCCTGTGGACGCCCACCGACCGCCCCGGCGGCGGCCCGCACTTCGTCGACCTGGATGACGCGCGCACCGGCTTTGCGGTTCAAGACCTGTGGATGCTGCTGTCGGGCGACCGCGCGCAGCGCACCTCGCAGCTGTCGGGCCTGCTCGACGGCTACGAGCAGTTCCGTGAATTCGATCGCCGCGAACTGGCGCTGATCGAGCCGCTGCGCACGCTGCGGCTCATCCACTACAGCGCGTGGCTCGCGCGCCGCTGGGAAGACCCGATCTTCCCGATCAACTTCCCGTGGTTCGGCTCGAGCGACTACTGGAAGGGGCAGATCCTCGTGCTGGAAGACCAGTGCGAGCAGATGGCCGAAGAACCTCTCTACGCCTGAGCCGCGGTTTCAGCGACACCCTGCAGCAGCCGCTCGATGAGCACATTGGGCGGCCCTGCGCGCCACACGCCATAGGCTTCTGACTGCGCCACCGGCCGATCGAGCGGCCGGAACACCGCGCCACGGAGGGCCGAATTTCGCATCGCCTGCGGCACCAGCGCCACGCCCATACCTTGCGACACCAAGGACACGACGGCGAGCCAATGGCGCACCTCATGCCGCACCTCGGGCAGGAAGCCCGCATCGGCGCAGATCGACAGGATGCGCTCGTGATAGTCGGGTGAGGCCTCGCGCGAGAACAGCACGAAGGGTTGGTCGCGCAGGTCGGCCGGGGCCAGCACCTTCTTGCGCGCGAGCGGGTGCCCTGCGGGCAGACAACACACGAAGGGCTCGGACAGCAGCAAGCGGTGATGCAGCTCGGGTGGCATGCGGCTCGTATGAACGAAGCCGAGGTCGAGCCGGTCGTGCAGCAGTTCCGCGATCTGCACGCCCGAGTTGAGTTCGTTCAGCGTGATGCGCACCGCCGGGTGCTTCGCCTGGAATGCGCGCAGTGCTGGCGGCAATCCGCGATAGAGCATCGCACCGACAAAGCCGATGCGCAGCCGGCCCGCCGAACCGCTCGCCACATCGCGCGCTTCAGTCGCCGCCTCTTCCGCTTGCTGCAGCAATCGCCGCGCCGAAATGCGCAACGCCTCGCCCGCGTGCGTGAGCCGCACCTCCTTGCTGTTGCGCTCGAACAGCCGCGCGCCCACCGATTCCTCGAGCTGCCGGATCGCGACCGACAGCGGCGGCTGCGAGATCGACAGGCGCCGCGCCGCGCGCCCGAAGTGCAGCTCTTCGGCCAGCACGGAGAAATAGCGCAGGTGACGCAGTTCCATGAATAGGCAAATCGAATCGAACAAGACCAATTCGATATTAGACACGGATCGTCGCAGCTTCAACAATGCGGCGAACCAGGAGACACAACGCAATGTCCGAGAACGCCGCTCACGCCGCGCCGCCAGCCGCGCACGCCCATCCGATTCCCGACCGTCACGGCCAGAACCTGTTCACCGTCGACACCGAGCTGCACGCCCTGCTCGCGCTCTACCTGCCCGAGGACCTGCGCGCCCACATGCAGCCGCACTTCGAGCGCCTGGGCGGCCTCGCGGGCGGCCTGCTCGACGAGCTGGCCGGCACCGCCGACCGCAACCCGCCCACGCTGAAGCAGCGCACCCGCACCGGCCTGGACGAGCAGAAGGTTGTCAAGCACCCGGCCTACGTGGAGATGGAGCGTCTCGCGCTCAGCGAATTCGGCCTGGCCGCGATCTCGCACCGCGACGAGACGCTCGGCTGGAAGGGCAAGATGCCGCCGCTGGTCAAGTACGTGCTGACCTACCTCTTCGTGCAGGCCGAGTTCGGCCTGTGCTGCCCGGTCTCGATGACCGATTCCCTCACGCGCACGCTGAAGAAATTCGGTGACCCCGAACTGGTCGCGCGCTTCCTGCCGCGCCTGACCTCGCTCGACTTCGACGAACTCGCGCAGGGCGCGATGTTCATGACCGAACAGGCCGCGGGCTCCGACATCGCCGCCACCGCGACGATGGCGCATCGCGAGGCCGATGGCAGCTGGCGCCTCACCGGCGACAAGTGGTTCTGCTCCAACCCCGATGCCGAATTTGCGATGGTGCTGGCGCGCGCCGAAGACGGCGTGGCGGGCATGAAGGGCGTGTCGCTGTTCCTGCTGCCGCGCCGGCTGGCGGACGGCAGCCTCAACCACTACCGGATCATTCGCCTGAAGGACAAGCTGGGCACGCGCTCGATGGCCAGCGGCGAGATCCGGCTCGAAGGCGCGGTGGCGTACCTGGTCGGCGAGGAAGGCCGCGGCTTCGTGCAGATGGCAGACATGGTGAACAACTCGCGCCTGTCGAACGGCGTGCGCGCCGCCGGCCTGATGCGCCGCGCGGTGGCCGAGGCCGAGTACATCGCCGCCGAACGCCGCGCCTTCGGCCGCACGCTCGACCAGATGCCGCTGATGCAGCGCCAGCTCGACAAGCTGCGCCTGCCGTCCGAGCAGGCGCGCACGATGGTCTGCCAGACTGCCCTGGCGCTGGCCCGCTCCGACGCCGGCGAGCCCGATGCCTACGCGCTGCTGCGCATCCTCACGCCGCTCATCAAGTTCCGCGCTTGCCGCGATGCGCGCAAGGTGACGGGCGACGCGATGGAAGTGCGCGGCGGCTGCGGCTACATCGAGGAATGGAGCGACCCGCGCCTGGTGCGCGACGCGCACCTGGGCTCGATCTGGGAAGGCACCAGCAACATCGTGGCGCTCGACGTGATCCGCGCCGTGAAGCGCGAAGGCTCGCTGCCCGTGCTGCGCGCGCACTTCGAAAAACTGCTCGACGACGCGGCGCTTGCGCCCGCTTTCGCCAAGGCCCTGCGCGATGCGCTGGCACGCGCCGCAGCGTTGGCCGAGACCGCCGCGCGCGAAGGCGGCGACGTGCTCGCGCGCCAGGCCGCATCGGCGCTCTACCACTGCACGAGCAGCATCGCGATGGCCTGGGAGGCCAGCCGCAGCGGCTCTGCCGCGCGCCTGCGCTGGGCGCAACTGGTGCTGCTGCACCGCGTGCTGCCGCGCGACCCACTTGCGCCCGATGCGATGCCCTCGGACTGGAACGCCACCGCGACGCGCGCCGCGGAAATCACTGCCTGATTCATAGAAAAACGGAGACATCCTCTTGAGACACCTCACCCATCTCTTCGCCGCAGTCACTGCTTGCGCCGCATTGCTGAGCGCAGCACCCGCTGCGCAAGCCCAGGGCCCCTTCCCTTCCAAGCCCTTGACGCTGGTCGTGCCCTTCCCACCCGGTGGCCCCACCGACGCGATGGCCCGCACGCTCGCCGCCGAGATGAAAGATCGCCTCGGCCAGCCCATGATCGTGGAGAACCGCGCGGGCGCGGGCGGCAACATCGGCGCGGAATACGTGGCGCGCGCGGAAGCCGACGGCCACACGCTGCTGTTCGGCACCTCGGGGCCGCTCGCCATCAACGCGAGCCTCTACCGCAAGATCAACTACGACCCGGTCAAGAGCTATGCGCCCGTGATCCAGGTCGGCTACCTGCCGAACATCCTGGTGGTGAACCCCGCGCTGCCGGTGAAGACCGTGCCCGAGCTCGTCGCCTATGCCAAGGCCAACCCCGGCAAGCTCAGCTATGCGTCGTCGGGCAACGGCGCGTCGTCGCACCTGGCGGGCGTGCTGTTCAACTCGGTGGCCGGCACCGACCTGCAGCACATCCCCTACAAGGGCACGGGCCCGGCGCTCAACGACCTCTTGGGCAACCAGGTCAGCATGACCTTCACCGACATCCTCACCGCGCTGCCCTACGTCAAGGCCGGCAAGCTGCGCGCACTCGGCGTGGCGACGCTCGCGCGCTCGCAGGCGCTGCCCGAGGTGCCGACGATCTCGGAGCAGGGCTACAAGGGCTACGACGTGAGCGTGTTCTTCGGCATCGTCGCGCCGGCCGGCACGCCCGCGGACCGCGTGACCAAGCTCAACCATGCGTTCGCCGAAGTGCTGAACTCACCCAAGGTCAAGCAGATGTTCGCGGCGCAAGGGCTCGAAGCCTCGGCCGATACCTCGCCGCAGAAGCTCGGCCAGTTCATCGTGAGCGAATCGGCCAAGTGGAAGGACGTCGTGAAGAAGTCCGGCGCGCAGCTGGACTGATCGATCGATCACGAACGCACGGAACACACGAACATGACTGCACCCCAAGGCGCCCTCGCGGGCATCCGCGTCCTCGACATCTCGCGCATCCTCGGCGGCCCGTACTGCGGCCAGATCCTCGGCGACCATGGCGCCGACGTGCTCAAGGTCGAGCCACCGCAGGGCGACGACACGCGCACCTGGGGCCCGCCGTTCAAGGAGGGCGTGGCCTCGTACTACCACGGCCTGAACCGCAACAAGCGCGTGCAGCACCTGGACTTCTCGACCGAGGAAGGCCGCGAGGCGCTGCTCGCGCTGGTGGCCGAGGCCGACGTGCTGATCGAGAACTTCAAGACCGGCACGATGGAGCGCTGGGGCATCGGCTACGAGACGCTGTCCCAGCGCTTTCCGCGCCTCGTGTGGTGCCGCGTGTCGGGCTTCGGCGCCGATGGTCCGCTCGGTGCGCTGCCCGGCTACGACGCGGCGGTGCAGGCGATGACCGGCATCATGAGCATCAACGGCGAGGCCGACGGCGGCCCGCTGCGCGTGGGCCTGCCGGTGGTCGACATGGTGACGGGGCTCAACGCGGTGATCGGCGTGCTGCTCGCGCTGCAGGAGCGCAACCGCAGCGGCCATGGGCAGTTCGTGGAAGCAGCGCTGTACGACAGCGGCCTCTCGCTGCTGCATCCGCATGCGGCCAACTGGTTCATGGACGGCACCGCGCCGCGCCGCACGGGCAATGCGCATCCCAACATCTATCCGTACGACGCGCTGGCCACGGGCACCGACCCGGTGTTCGTCGCGGTGGGCAACGACCGGCAGTTCGCGAGCCTGTGCCGCTGCATCGGCTTGCCCGAGCTGGCGGACGACCCGCTCTACCGCACGGCCGGTGCGCGCTCGGTGCATCGCAACGGGCTCAAGCAGCGGCTCGAAGCGGCGATGGCGGCTTTCGACGGACGCACACTGGTCGATCAATTGATGGCCGCCGGCGTGCCCGCCGCGCCGGTGCTGCCGGTGGCCGATGCACTGCAGCATCCGCACACGCTGCACCGCGAGATGGTGGTCGAGATGCCCGGCGGCTACCGCGGCATCGGCGCGCCGGTGAAGCTGAGCCGCACGCCGGCGAGCTACCGTCATGCGCCACTGACACCAGGCAGCGCGTTCCTGCCCGCTGACGACGATTCAGCGCAACACTGACCGCCCGCGCCCGATGCCGTAGTACGCGATGCCGGCGGCTTCGACTTCAGCAGCGTCGTAGATGTTGCGGCCGTCGAAGATCGCGGGTGTCTTCAATGTGCTCGCGATGCGAGCGAAATCGGGTCGACGGAACGCGGGCCATTCGGTCACGAGCGCCAGCACATCGGCACCCTGCAGCGCATCTTCGGGCGTATCGCACCACCGCACATCGCCACGCTCACCGACGATGGCGCGCGCATTCGGTATCGCCGCCGGGTCATGCACCTGCACATGCGCACCCGCCGCCCTCAAGCGCTCCAGCAACACGAGGCTCGGCGCATCGCGCATGTCGTCGGTGTCGGGCTTGAAGGCCAGGCCCCAGAGCGCGATGGTCTTGTTCGCGATGTTGCCTTCGAAGTGATGCGTCATCAGGTCGAAGAGACGCCCCTTCTGTTCATGGTTCGCGGCCTCGACGGCCGCGAGGATGCGCAGCGGCTGTCCCTCGCGATCGGCCGCATGCCGAAGCGCCCGCACGTCCTTCGCCAGGCACGACCCGCCATAGCCCGCGCCGGCCTGCAGGAAGTCAGGCCCGATGCGCCGGTCCGAGCCGATGCCGCGGCGCACCATCTCGATGTCGGCGCCCGCATGCTCGGCCACGCGCGCCATCTCGTTCATGAAGCTGATGCGGGTCGCGAGCATCGCGTTGGCGGCGTACTTGGTGAGCTCGGCGGAGCGTCGGTCCATCACCAGCAGTTGCCTGGCCGGGTCGCGCACGAAGGGGGCATAGAGCCGCGTCAGCAGGTCGATGGCCCCAGGGTCGGTAGCACCAATCACTACACGGTCGGGCTGCCGGCAATCGCGCACGGCCGAGCCTTCGCGCAGGAACTCGGGGTTCACGGCCACCGCGATGCGATGTGCCGCACCGCGTTGCGAAAGCGCAGCGCGCAGCACCGCCTCGACCTGCTCCGCGGTGCCGACCGGCGCGGTGGACTTGCAGACGACCACGCCGTCGCGGTCGCGGTGCTGGCCAATGCTGCGCGCGACAGCCATCACATGCCGCAGATCGATATCGCCCTCGACATCGGCCGGCGTGTTGACCACGATGAAGAGCACGTCGCCATGCAGGCTCGCCGCGCGCTCGTCGGCCGTGAACCGCAGCGTTCCGGCGGCGAGGCCCGCTGCCACCAGCGCCTCGAGCCCCGGCTCGTGCAGCGGCATCCGGCCCTGCTGCAGGCCTTCGATGCGGCCCGCGTCGGCGTCCGCGCACAGCACCTCGTGCCCCGCTTCGGCCAGGCAGGCGGCGAAGCTGAGGCCCACATAACCGGCGCCGAAGATGGTCGCCTTCATGCGCACGCCCCTTCCTTAAGGCACTGGCAGCAGCGGCGGTTGTGAGATAAAAGCAGGATGCAAGCCTTCAAAACAATGTCCGGACAGGAAAATTCGATGATGCCCGATCAAGTTGCCGCGCGTTGCGCGCTGGTCCTGGAGACCAACAACCTGCGCGGCGGAGCGGATGCCGAAGCCGCCGCAAGCACCAGCCTGCAGCGTCTGATCGCCCTGTTGGCCAAACAGAAGCTGCCGCTCACGGCCCTGGCCCAGATGGTCATCACGCATGACGGGCTCAGCACCGCATCGTGCGAGGCCGTCACGGCGCTGGCAGGCCGCCCCATCGACTTCGTGCGCATCGACGCCGCCACCGGCTACTACGACGCCAAGAACGTCGGCTTCGCGGCCACCGATGCGGCGCGCTGCGACCATGTGGTGTTCGCCGATGCCGACTGCCTGCCCGACGACGACTGGCTGCTGCAGATGCTCGCGCCCTTCACGCGCGGCGCCGATGCGCCCGCGGTGGTCGCCGGCCGCACGAGCTACGCGGACAGCATCGTCGGCACCGCGCTCACGACCATCGACTTCATGTACTTCCCCAACGCCGACCACGCGGGCGCCACGAGCAACTTCTACGCGAACAACGTGGCCTTTCGCCGCGACGTGTTCGAGCAGCACAGCTACCAGGCGCTCGATGGCGTGTACCGCGCGCACTGCCAGGTGCTGGGCATGCGGCTGAAGGCGGCCAACGTGCCCATTCACTACGCGGCCGCGGCCCACACCGAGCACCGCCTGCCCGACACGCGCGCCGAGGCGCTCAAGCTGCGCTGGATGCGTGGGCAGGACACGTATTCGCTCACGCCGCACCTGCTGCGAAGCTACGTGTCGGCGCGCTGGCAGTGGCTCGCGAAGAGCGGTCCGATCGGGCCGCTGTGCGTGCTGTTCACGCGGCTGGGTTTCAGCGTGCGCGCGCTCAACCACCAGGACCTGCCTCCCCTGCGCGGCCTGCGCTGGCTCGCGGGCGTGGCGCTGATCGTCGGCTTCTCGGCCATCGACATGCTGGGCGCCTTCGCGCGCGGCATCGGCCTGCACACGACGGGCCGCACCAACGCGGATGCCCAGGCGCTTTCCTACCATCGCCCGACATGAACAAGAAAAACATCTTCAGCCTTCTCTTGCTGGCCGGCGCATGCGCCGCGGCGGGTGCCGCCGACTTCACCGGCCGCGGCGTCTTCAACTTCAAGTCCGACAGCGGCTGCCCCTTCTCCGCGCTCGCGGGCCCCGCCAACGAGTGCAACCGTCTCGCGCTGGACGATGCCGACACGCGCGCCGCGCTCGACGGCGCCGCGCACACCATCCGCTTTGCGAACCCGCGCATCTACGACGAGAAGACGATCGTGGGCGATGTGCTGCTGCAAGGCTCCGGCCAGTCGCGCAGCAACGGCCAGCGCGTGCCGCTGACCTTCCATGCGCTCCTGAGCCGCTCGGGCAACGAGTGGTCGGTGAGCAGCCATGCGCACTCGCCCATCGGCGGCGAGTTCAGCGACATCAAGATCGACCCGTACCAGGTCGTGGTGATCGAGGGCAGCGCCGAGCGCGTGGTGTTCACGCCGGCGCAGATCAGCGAGACGCTTTCCAAGCCATCGATCGCCGCGCGGCTCGCCAACGAGATCGTGCAGGTGCAGGACAACCGCACGGGCGGCGCCACCGATGCGGACATCACCGTCGGCCTGGGCCTGAGCCGCGCCTCCAAGTCCGTGGCGCGCGCGCGTTTCCGCGCGCCTGCGGCCAAGGGCAGCGAGCTCTCCGAGGCGATGCGGCAAGGCAACTGGTCGCTCGAGCTCCAGGCGCTGAGCGGGCAGATTCCGCGCCAGGTGGTGCAGCGCGACCTGTTCCTCTATGGCCTCGAATCGCAGTCGCTGCTGCAGCCGTTGATGCAGCGCGGCTTCCACAAGAACGAGAAACTGGTGCTCGGTGCGGCGGGCGGCAAGGGCTATGTGCGCTACGACGGCCAGCAGCGCGAGTTCGCCGGCGCCGACGCATCGGCGCGCGCGTTCCTTCAGGACAGCTTCATCGGGCTCGTGCTCGGTTGGCAGCAGCAACAGCAGCCGCAGCCCCCGGTGGCAAAGGCCAATGGACGCTGACATCGCCCAGGCGAACGCGGGATTCGACTGCCTCGCGTCACCGACATTGCGCGGCTGGCCGGCGCTGCAGGCGCGGCTGGTGCACCACATCAAGCGCGCCGCGTTGCGCCAGATGCATGCGAGCCGCGCCGGTGAAGTGATGTTGTTGCGCCTCTACCTCGTCGGTGAAGAATCGTCCGAGCAGGCACTGCAGCGCGAGCTGCGCACGAGTGCGCCCGAGTGGCTCACGCGCCAGCTCGACCAGCATCTGGCCGACGAGCAACTCCATGCGCAACTCTTCGCCGATGCCATCGTCGAGCGCGGCGGCACTGCGCAAGCGGCCGCATCGCCCGAAGAAGCGCCGCAGCCCGACTGGCTGAGCCGGCGCAAGCTCGCGCGCTGGCAGCGCCTCATCCGGCGCCATGCACCGCACTTCGCGCACGGCGGCCTCGTGCCGGCCTATGCGATCGGCCTTGCCGCCGAGCAGATGGCCTCGCGCATCCTGCAACGCCATTGCGCGCTGATCGGCCCTCAGCATGCGCTGCAACCGTTGCTCACGCGCGTGCTCGCCGACGAAGACCGCCACATTCGCCTCTGCAGCCACACGCTGCAGCGCTGCGTGGCGCCGCACGAAGAAGCAAGGCTCGCGCAGCTGATGCACGAGGTGCGCGACACCGAGCGCGGCTTCGGCATCACCGGCGCGCTGGGCATGTACGTCGCGGGCGTGGCCTTGCGCCTGCGCCCCGGCAGTGCGCGGCCGGTGACCGCTTGAGTCGATCGATGCCGCCGCGCATCGTCTACCTCGCGACCGCGGACGCGCGCGGCCACCTGATGCGTGCGCAACTGCTCGCGCATTCGCTGCGCGCGGCAGGCGCGAGCGTGCAGGTGCTCACCACCTCCGACGAAGGCGCGCGCTTTCTCGTGGGCTTCGGCATCGAGGCCCCGGTACTCTCGCGCCACTACGCGGTGCAATTCGACCGCGAACAGAACATGCTGCGCCGCGAAACCGACCGCAACGTGGCGCACTACGTGTTCCGCCCGGGGCGCATGCTGCGCGACATCCTGCGGCTGCGTGCGTGGTTCCGCGATGCGGACCTGGTGGTGAACGACTCCTTCCACCCCGCGCTGCTGTTCATGGGCTGGATGCCGGGCTGGCGGCACAAGGTGGTGCATGTGTACGGCGCGAGCCTGCGGCATGCGCTCGAGACCAATTTCAGCGGGCGCATGCCGGCGTGGATGGCGAACATCTTCGGCCGCATCGTGGCGTGGCAGATCGACCGCAGCCGCGCGCGCATCGCGCACGACTTCGCCTACGGCGAGCCGCAGCACGATGGACGCGGCGGCCACCAGCTCGCCACGCCGGTGGCGGTGATGGGCGCCGACACGGAAGCGCACGACGACCTCGCGCCGCAGGCCGCGGTCTACCTGAATCCGCATTTCAAAGAAGCCGCGCTCGCCGATGGCCTGGAGCGCGGCCTGGCCGATGCGCGCGTGCCGGCGCATCTCGTCGGCGAGGGCTATGCGCAGCGCGCGGGCTGGCACGCGCAGGACGAGCACTGGATCGAGATGGCCGCGCGCAGCGCCTTCATCGTCTCGGCGCCCGGCATGGCGGCGCTGTCGATCGCGGCGGTGTACCGCAAGCCGATCCTGCTGCTCCTGACCGACCAGCCCGAGCAGGCGATCAATGCGCAGCGCGCCGCGCAGTTGGGCCTGCACCATCGCATCGTGGTGTGGCAAGGCCGCACCGGGGATTTCGCGCGCGCCGTGACGACCGCTGCGAGCGAGCTGCTCGCGCTGACCGACGACGGCCATGGCCCGCAAGCAGCGCAGAAAGGCCGCGAGGCCGCCATTGCCCGCCTGCAGCACTGGACGGTGCTGCTCCACGGCCTCGCCGCTGCGCCGCCTACCCGGTAACCCCGCGTGCCGAGTCGCGCAGCGCGCGGAACACCCGTGCCAGCGCGCGCACCGGCCGCATCTCGGACCACTGCACCGACGACACCTGCGGCGGCGGCATCGCGACCACACCCCGCGCCGTGCGCAACGACACCTGCAGTTTCCTGAGCGTGAAACCCGGCTTCGCGACCGTGCGGCGCACATTGCCGCGGCCCGCATCGGCCACGACGAGCTGCAGCACCAGGCACTTTCTGCCGGCCGTCGGCTGCACCTCGAACACCAGGCTGCGCCGCTTGGCGCCGGTGGTGCAGGAGCCGGGCAGCACCACGCCGTCGAACATCGCATGGACGCTGGTGGTCTTCAAATTGCTGCGGAAATCGATGCGAACTTCGAGGCGATGCGGCTGCTGGTGCGAGAGCGTTTCCGCCAGCGATGGCAGCGGGATCACCAGGCATGCGAGCTCGCCGACGCTCTTCGCGCCCTCGGCATCGGGCGGCGACCAGCCGTGACTCAGCCAGCCCGTCGCGGCGCTGCCGGGGTGGAACAGGTACGGGCGACTCAACTGCAGCTCGGCCACGTCGTGCAGGCCGTGGCTCTGGTCATCGAAGCCCCAGCGGGTCATGAAGGCGCGGTCGATGGCGGTGGCGGGCCAGGCGGCGAAATGGCGTGGCGCTGCATCGCCGATGCCGCAGATGGCGGTCATGAAATCCATCGCGCCGAGTTCGGGCCCGACCGGTATCCACGCCGAGCACGCCACCGGCAGTTGCCCCGCCGCATTGCGATCGGCGCGGATCAGCGCGTGCGCGGGCTTGCTGAAATAGCGCGCCTCGGTCAGCACGCTCGACGACAGGCTGGCCGCAAAGTGAACGTTGGCGGCCGACAGCAGCGCATAGGTGTTCTCCTCGGTCCACGCCACATTGGGAATGGCGCGAGCGACCGGCGCGAGGTCGTGCAGCGCGGGCTCGTAGGGATGCGGCTTGATCACCAACAGGTCGACGCTGCGCGCCAGTTCGCGCAGCGGCGCGACCACGCTCGCCGGGTGCATGGTGCGCCCGCCGCTCACGAGCGACAGGTCGACCAGGCTCTGGCCGAAGAAGAGTCCGATGCGAAGCCGCGGATCGAACAGCGCCGGCGCACCGTGCCGCGCGAAGTGGCCCTTGAGCGCCGCGGCGTGGTTCCAGAACACCTCTTCATCGACACGGCGCGCCTGCAGCGCGGCTGCGATGACCGGGTCGTTCGTGCGCGCGCAGAAGTGCAGATGCTCGGTGAAGCGGCGCGGATCGATCTCGATGTCCAGGTAGCTCGCGCCGCTGCGCGCAATGCAGTGCTGGAGCGCCGGCGTAAGGCCCCAGCCGATCACCAGGCATCCGGGGTCGAAGGCCGGCATGCCCTCGCGGCCGTGCACCGGCAGCAGGTCGGCGATGCAGGCGCGGGCCCAGCCGGCGGGCGTCGTGGGCAGGTCGAGCCGGGCCATGAGGCGCGCCACGTCGATGCGGCCGCCACCCTCCAGCGGCGCCACCTCGCGCACCGGCAAGCCCAGGCGGCCGAGCGTGGAATCGAAAAAACCGCGCAGGAATCGCCGGTTCGCAGCGTGGTACGGAAGACCGTTGGCGGCGGACCGAAAGAAATCGTCCGCGAAGATGACGTGATTGAACCGGCGGGTTGTCATTGACTGGGTGCGAGCCGGCCTTGCTTGTGCAACCCGTCCGCGCGACCTTCCATGTGCGATGCGCCAATCTAGGCAGTCACTCTTAGTTCAGAGTGAGAACGGCGGCGCACCCGCGCAAAGTTCGTGCAAAGTGCCCGTAAAGCGGGCTGAAACATGGCCTCTTTTTTGATCAGTCGAGCGACAGGTTGAGGCTCTTGATCAACGGATGCCAACGCGCCGTTTCGTCGCCGATGAGCGCCTCGAACTGCGCCGGCGTGCTGCCCACCGGCTCGACGCCGGACTCGGCGAGCTTGCGCAGCACCACCGGGTTGTGGATCGCGCTGGCCACCGCCTGCTGCAGCCGCGCCACGAGCTCGGGCGGCGTACCTGCGGGCACCGCCAGGCCCAGGAGCGCCGCGGCCTCGACGCGCGGCATGCCGAGCTCCGCGAAGGTGGGCACCGCGGGCAGCTGCGGCAGGCGGGTGGCGTTGGCGACCGCGAGCGCGCGCGCCTTGCCGCTCTGGATGAAGCGGTTGGCCGCGGCCAGGTCGCTCATCATCGCGGGCAGCTGGCCACCCGCCAGATCGGCCAGCGCGGGCGCGGCGCCGCGGTAGGGCACGTGCACCATGCGCAGCCCGGCCTGGCGCTGGAGCAGCTCCATCGCCAGGTGCTGCGGCGTGCCGGTGCCGGCGGAGGCGAAGCTGACCTTGCCGGGAAAGGCCCGCGCATCCGCGATGAAGGCGCGCGCATCCTTCTCGCCGCTGGAGGGGCCGACCAGCAGCACCATCGGCAAGCGGCCCAGCAGCGTGACCGGCGCGAAGTCGCGCGACGGGTTGTAGCTGAGATTGCGGTAGAGCGCGGGGTTGAACACCAGGGTGCCGTTGTCGGCCGAGAGCACGGTGTAGCCATCGGCCGGCGCGCGTGCCGCCTCGATGGCGCCGAGCGCGGTATTGCCGCCAGCGCGGTTCTCGATCTGCACCGGCTGGCCCGTGTCGATGGCGAGCTGGGTGCCGATGGTGCGCGCGATGACGTCGGCGATGGCGCCTGCGGGGTACGGCACGATCCAGCGGATCGGCCGGGCCGGGAATTCGCGTTGCGCGTGCGCAGCCCTGACCGACATGGCGGCGAGGGCCAGTGCCGCAAGCTCGCGTCGGGTCAGGCCGGCCATCACCACATCAGGCAGCGCGGCTCGTTTTCAGGCCCTGGCCCGCGGCCCACGTCGCGACGTCTTCGCGCTTGATCGCGGCGGCCATGAGCCCCGGAAACGCATCGGGCGTGCATGCGAACGACGGCACGCCGAGCGCGGCCAGCTTGGAGGCGAGATCGCGGTCGTAGGCGGGTGCGCCCTCGTCGCTGAGCGCGAGCAGCGCGATGAACTGCACGCCGGCCTCGACCAGTTCGTTGGCGCGGCGCAGCAGGTTGTCTTCCACGCCGCCTTCGTACAGGTCGGAGATCAGGATGAGGATGGTGTTGCGCGGCTCGCGCACCAGGCTCTGGCAGTAGCCGACCGCGCCGTTGATGTCGGTACCGCCGCCCAGCTGCACGCCGAACAGCAGGTCCACCGGGTCCTGCAGCTGCTCGGTCATGTCGACCACGGCGGTGTCGAACACCACGAGCTTGGTCGCCACCGCGGGCAGGCTCGCCATCACCGCGCCGAAGATGCTCGAGTAGACGACCGAGGCGGCCATCGAGCCGCTCTGGTCGATGCACAGGATCACCTCGCGCTGCGGCTGGCGGGCCTTGCGGCCGTAGCCGACCAGCGTCTGCGGCACCACGGTGCGGTATTCGGGCTGCCAGTGGCGCAGGTTGGCGCGGATGGTGCGGTTCCAGTCGATCTCGGAATGGCGCGGGCGGCGGTTGCGCTGGCTGCGGTTGAGCGCGCCGCTCACCGCGCTGCGCATCGGCTCCTCGAGCTTCTTCATGAGCTCGTCGACCACCTTGCGCACCACGGCGCGCGCGGTGTCCTTGGTGCCGGCCGGGATCACGCTCGACAGCGCCACGAGATTGGCGACCAGGTGCACGTCGGGCTGCGCGCTCTCCAGCATCTCGGGCTGCAGCAGCATCTGGCGCAGGTTGAGCCGCTCCATCGCGTCGCGCTGCATCACCTGCACCACCTGGCTCGGAAAGTACTTGCGGATGTCGCCGAGCCAGCGCGCCACGCTGGGTGCCGAATCACCGCGGCCGCCGCGCTGGCCGCCCTGCCCGAGGCCGCGCCGGCCATCGGCTTCGTAGAGCGCGGCGAGCGCCTGGTCGATCTCGCGCACCCGGCCTTCGACGGCGCCGCAGCTCGCGTTGGCTTCGCTGCCGAGCACGAGGCGCCAGCGCTGCAGGCGGTCGGTGGGCGGCAGTGCTTGTTCGGCGTCAGCGTCGGCGGGGTCTTGAAGATTCGCGCTCATGCTTTCACTCCCAGCAGTTCCCGCAGCAGCGGCAGCGCGAGCACCGCGCGTGTTTCGTCCCAATCGGTGGCGGCCACGGCGGCCGGCAAGGTACCGCCAACCGCGCCACGTTTTGCACGCTCGCCGAGCGCGCGCCGGTCCGAACCTGAAAAGTCCGCGAAGCTGCGGCGCACCAGCGGGAGCACCTGCACGAAGTGTTCTTCGCCGAGCCCCGAAAGCCAGCGGTCGACCAGCGACCACACGGCCTCGTCGTGCAGCAGCACCATCGCATTGCGGTTGAGAAAACCTTCGAGCCACGCGGCGGCCTCGGTCGGCGGTGCGCCGGCCGAGAGGTTGCGGCCGAGCTGCTGCGAGGCACCGTCGCTGTCGATCTGCGCATCGTCGAGCAGCAAGCGGCAGCTCACGCCGCGCAGCAGCGGCGCGCCGGTTTCGCCGAAGGCGATGGACTTCAACGCGGCGCGCCAGGCGGCGGTGGTCTCTTCGCCGTCGCGCAAGCGCACCGCGTCGTGCGTGGCGATGAGCCGGGTGCGCAGCGCCTCGGCGGCCTCGGCATCGAGCGCGCCGCAGGCGATCGGCAGGCCGATGGCGCCGCGCACGATCAGGCTGTCGAGCACGTGCGAGAGCAGCGCGCTGTCGGTCTGGCGCACGCTGCCGTAGCGGAACACGTTGGCCAGCGGCGGCACCGCGCCGATGAGCTGCACCGCGTCGCCGGTGAGCGCGGCGCGGTCTTCGAGCGCACGGGTCACGGCCTGCACCGCGACCGGCAGGTCGGCGAGCAGCACGATGTCGACCTGCTCGGCGAGGGCGGTGAGCGAGGTTTCCGTCGCCAGCTCCTCCATCACGCGCGCGCTCGCGGCATGCGCCACGGTTGCGCCGAAGCGGCTGGCTTCGATGATGCGCAGCGCGAACTCGGGCTGCCATTGCAGTTGCCACACTTCGTGGAAGGTGCCGCGGCTCGCACGCTGGCCGGCGGTGATCTCGCCCCACGGCAGGTCGAGCAGCCGCAGGCGATGCAGCAGATGGCTGCGCGCGAGGTCGTTGGGCTGGCGCAGGTCGAGGTCGAGCGTCTTGGCCGTTGCCTCGGGTTTGAGGCGCAGGCTCTTCTGCGCCTGCTCGATGTCGCGCTGCAGTGGTACGGTCGGTACTTCGGCCGGCACCTGGCCCATGCGGTCGCCGACGGTGAGGCGTTCGCGGATCAGCGTGAGCGGCGCCTGCTCGCCCATGCAGATCACGCTGCGCACGGCCTCGTCGAGCTCGGGCAGGCCGGGCGCGGGGCGCTCCCGCAGCGCGGCGAGCGTTTCGGCGAGGCGCGTGGCTTCGATGAGGTGGGCAGAGGAGCAATCGAGATCGTGCTCGCGCAGCAGCCGCGCCACGCGCGCGAGCCAGCCGGTCGTGCGCCCCGCGACCTGCTGGCCTTGCTGCCACAGATGCTCGTACCAGCCCGGCGAATCGATGCCCGCGCCGTAGCCGCTCGCGCTCGTGAGGTGGCGATACGTCCACGGCACCCAGGTCGCGAGCACCTTGAGCTTCGGCAGGCCCTTGAGCAATGCGGCATCGGCCTTGGCGGTGACCGTGCCCTGCAATGCCGGCACATGCCACGCACCGCAGACGACGGCGATGCGCTGGTGGCCGGCCTTCACGGCGTCGCGGATCGACTGGCGCATGAAGGCTTCGCGCAGCTGCTCCCTCTCCATCGCGCGCTGGCCGCGGCGGTCTTCGGGCGTCTCGGCGCGCACGGCCGTCATGGCTTCGGCGATGGCGCCGAACAGGTCTTCGCCGTCGCCGCGCTCCTCGACCATGTGGTTCCACCAGCTCTCGCCGTCGGCATAGCCCGCGGCATGGGCGAGCCAGTCGAAGGGGTCGTCGGGCAGCGCGTTGGCGGTGTGTTCTTCCTCGGGCGCTTCGACCGTTTCGGAGACGGGCACCTTGTCGGTCTCGTCGTCATCGAGCGGTGTTTCGGTGGGTGCTTCCGCCTTGGCCTCGTCGGCCGCGCGCGCCGCCTGCTCGATGGCCATGCGATGCGCCTGCGGCAGATCGATGAAGCGCGTGGGCAGCGCGTGCTTCACGCCCCATTGCAGCGCCTGCCATTCGGGCGAGAACTCGGCGAGGGGGTAGAAGGCGGCCAGGCGTGTGTCGTCGTTCGCATGCACCAGCATCGCGACCGGCGGGCGCAGGTCTGCATGCGCCATGAAGGAAAGCAGGCCCTCAGCCTCGGGCGGACCCTCGACCAGGATGCAGTCGGGCTGCAGCGACTCGAAGGCGCGCAGCAGGCTGCGCGCGCAACCGGGGCCGTGGTGGCGGATGCCGAAGTAATGCAGCGGTGAAGCCATGTGCAATCGCGGTGGCGTGCGAGGCTCAGAGCTGTTCGCGGCAGGCGCGATAGAGGTCCTTCCAGTCGGCGCGCTCCTTCACCACCGTCTCCAGGTATTCCTTCCACACCACGTGGTCCTGCACCGGATCCTTGATGACGGCGCCGATCAGGCCCGAGGCCACGTCGGCCGAGCGCAGCACACCGTCGCCGAAGTGGCCGGCCAGCGCCATGCCGCTGTTGATGACGGAGATGGCCTCGGCCGTCGAGAGCGTGGAGGTTGGCGACTTGATGCGTGTCTTGCCGTCCTCGGTCTGGCCGTTGCGCAGCTCGCGGAAGATCTGCACCACACGGCGCACTTCCTGCAGCGCAGGCGGCTCGGCTGGCAGCGCCAGCGCGCGGCCCAGTTCGGACACGCGCTTGACCACGATCTGCACTTCCTCGGCCTCGCTCGCCGGCACCGGCAGCACCACGGTGTTGAAGCGACGCTTGAGCGCGCTCGAGAGTTCGTTCACGCCCTTGTCGCGGTTGTTGGCGGTGGCGATCACCGAGAAGCCGCGCACCGCCTGCACCTCGCTGCCGAGTTCGGGAATGGGCAGCGTCTTTTCCGACAGCACCGTGATCAGCGTGTCCTGCACATCGGCCGGAATGCGGGTGAGTTCTTCGACGCGCGCGATCTTGCCGAGGCGCATGGCGTGCACCAGCGGGCTCGGCACCAGCGCCTTTTCCGACGGGCCGTGGGCCAGCAGTTCGGCGTAGTTCCAGCCGTAGCGCAGTTGCTCTTCGCTGGTGCCGGCGGTGCCCTGGATCAGCATCGTCGAGTCACCGCTCACGGCCGCGGCCAGATGCTCCGACACCCACGACTTGGCCGTGCCCGGCACGCCGTAGAGCAGCAGCGCGCGATCGGTCGCGAGCGTGGAGACGGCAATCTCCATCAACCGGCTGTTGCCGATGTATTTGGGGCTGACCTCGAAGCCGTTGGCGAGCTTGCCGCCCATCAGGTAGGTGAGCACGGCCCAGGGCGAGAGTTTCCAGTTGGCCGGCCGCTGGCGGTCGTCGACCTTCTGGAGCGCATCGAGTTCTTCGGCGAATTGCTGTTCGGCATGCTGGCGCAGGACATTGCTCATGGACGGCCTTGAGATGAGGAAGAGGTTGACGGGGAACGAAGGGTTGAAAACAGCTGGCGCGCACGCACGATGCGCGCGGTGTCGCTCAATGCGCTGGCGACGCCGGGGCTTTCCTCGGCGGCACGCGGCAGGTCGGCCAGCAGGTGCAGCGCATCGGCATGCAGCAGCGCGGCCGCGTTGCCGAGCACCTGGCGCAGCACGTAGTCGTTGACGAGGTCGCCGCGCTCGACGCGGGCGCGCAGCGCGGCCGCGAGCTGGAGCGAGAGATCGGCCGATGGCGTTTCGCCGGGCGCACAGGCCTGGTCGGCGAAAGCGATCACGTTCTGCACGCCGCTGCCCGCCAGGCCGAGTTCGATCACCCAGTGGCGCTCGCGCCGTTCGCGCGGCAGCAGCGCCAGCAACTGGCCGACCCAGGCGCGCTGGCTGTATTGGGTGTGATGGTGGTCGAGCATCGCGTCGCACCAGTCGACATCGGACACGACGAGGATGGCTTCGTTCCAGCCGCGGAAGAGCGCATCTTTCCAGTCGCTCTTCCCGGCCCAGCCGAGCAGCGCGGCGGGTGTCATTGCGGTGCGCGTGGTCCACCATGAGAGCGGCGTTTGCCGCACGAGCTGGTAGAGCCACCAGGCGCGTTCGCCGAGGCTGTCGTGGGTGGGACGCATGGGATCGATGGCGTCGTCCTTCCAGCGCGGGTCGGCCGCCTCGGGGGCGTTCAACTGCCAGGCACCGCCCATTTGCGACAACAGCGGCGCGAGGAAGGCTTCGATGCGCTGCACATGGGCGCTGGCAGGCAGGCGCTGCAGCAATTCGACCGCGGCCTGGCGCACGTCGCGGGCGCGGTCCTTGAGTTGCGCGTCGATCAGGGCTTCGTCGTCGGGGCCGATGTTCTCGGCCAGCGCGCCGAGCAGCGTGGCGCGCTCCTTGGCGGGGAGTTGCGGCAGCTCCGCGGCGAGGCGCTCGCGCGCGGCGGCGGGATAGCTGCGGCGTTGCTCGGCGAGCACCGCGCGGCGCTGTTCGAGGCTGCCTTCGTCCCAGCGCGTCTGCGCATCGGCCTGCTCGCTGGCGCCGACGGCGTAGCGCCAGTCGTCGTTCCGCGCGGCGAGCCAGAGGCCGCGCTCGCCGAGCGCCGGGATCACGGCGGGCCGCAGGTCGATGGCACGGCGGCCGGCGTCGAGCGCGGTGGGCAGGAGGTTGTGGGGCAGGCGCAGGCCGGCGGCAGTCAGCGCGGCGAGGCCTTCGTGCTGCAGGCGCAGCGGTCCGCTTGCCAGCGCATCGGCGATGGCGGCCTGCAGCGCGGGATCGTTCAGCACGAGACGTTCGTCCGCGGCGGCGACCGGTGCATCGGAAGGCGATAAACCGGGCGCCACGAAGCCGGCGCGGCGGCCGATGGCCACGGCGCCCGCGACGCGCAGGAGCTGGCCTTGCGCTTCGCCGGCCTGGATCGCCTGCAGCAATCCACCGAATTCACCCGCCATTCCTTCGACGGCAGGTACGGGTTGACGGGCAGTGCCGACCAGCGCGCTCTGCAGCAAGGTGTTCCAGTGGCTCATGCGCGCACTCCAGCCAGGGTCCAGACCGGCGCGCTGCCGACCGCTGCACCCGAAGCCCAGGCGGTAAGCGGCGCGAACTGCTCGCCGTCCCACTCGCCGAAGACGCGCAGCGGCGCGCCACCCGAGTGCGCCAGCAACTGCCAGGCCTCCTGCGTCGCCAGTTGCATCGGCAAGGCCTGCGGCGCGGCATCGAGGCGCAGCCACCATTGGTCGCCGTGCCGTGCCGGAATGGCTTCGGCCCACACCATCGGCAGCAGCGGTTGCCAGGGATTAGCAGCGATCTGTTGTGCCATGCGGTGCCACTCGTCGGAGGCATCGGTCGCAGGCTGCGCCAACGCGGGCGCGTCCGCCAGCAGTTCAGCCACCAGCGCGCGCTGCGAAGCGTGGCCGGGATAGAAGCACAGCACCGCGGCGCGCTCGCTGCCGCTGACCCAGCCGGTTTCGAAACCACGCCCGCCATGCGAGTAATCGAGCAGCAACGCACGCCGCCCGCTCGCGCGGCCCTGCAGCCACACATGGCGCTCGACCAGCTTTGCATCGCGTTCGTCTGTGCACTGACCCAGCACGAGCCAATGGTCGCTGATGCATTCGCCGTCCGCGAGCAGGCCTTCGCGGTCCTGCGGCCAGCCGAGCGCGATGCGCAGATCGGCCAGCGTGGCGGGCGAGAGCGATTCGCGGCGCGGCACCGCATCGACGATCAATTGAAGGCGGCCGAGCCGGTCGAGCAAGCGCGCCGGCCAGCCTTCGCCCACGCCGATGAGTTCGGCCGCCTGCGTGATGCGCTGGCCGAGCCCCGGCGCCTGTGCATCGACCATGCGCGCCGCCACCGCGCCCCAGGCCTGCTGCTGTTCGCTGCCGAGCGCGGCGAGGCCGCGCTGGGTCTGGTCGTCGAGCCAGCGCGCGAGCTCCTGCACGCCGGCTTCGATGCGCTTCCAGCGCTGCGCGTCGCGCTTGGCGGCCGCGGCGGGATCGGGCGCGGTCGCGGGTTCGGCGGCGCGCGCTTCTTTTTTCTCGGCCTTGTCGCGGCGCGAGGCGATCCACTCGGCCACCCACGGCGGCGGCGTGCCGGCGGTGAAGCTGGCGTCGCTCTGCGCGCGCAGCAGCATCAGCGCGAGGCCGTGCTTGCAGGGGAACTTGCGGCTCGGGCAGGAGCAGCGGAAAACGGGGCCGGAGAGATCGACCTGCGTCTGGTAGGGCTTGCTGCCGCTGCCCTGGCATTCGCCCCAGACGGCCTCGTCGGAATACCCGAGCGTGGGCCACTTGGCCGGTGCGAGCAGGCCCTTGGCGGCCTTGGCCGACGCATCGTCGGGGGCGATCGCCAGAACGGCTTCTGTAGTGAGAGTCATCGGGGCACCCTCGCGCCGGTCCGCGGCGCGGATGAATGGAAGGACGCGACCATCAGGGCGCGACGGGATTGCCCGGCGAGCCGAGGCTGCCGGCCGAAGCGGCGGCAGCAGGGGCCGGTGTGCTGTAGGAAACGCGCACCGCGGAAGGCTGCGGCGCGGCGGCGGCAACCGGTCGGGTCACACTGCCCTTGGTGACGGTCACCGGCGCAGCCGGCGGAACCAGCGCCACGGGAGCGGCGCCGGTGACGCCGGACGTACCGGAAATCGGCACCGTGGCCCCCACCGCCGCCGTGGTGACCGGCGCGGCGCCGCCCGCAGGCGCATACCCCGGCTTGCCCGCATTCGGGTCGTGCAACACCACGCTCTTGCCCACGCCGACGCCGGTGCCGATCGGCCCGATGCCGACGCCCACACCCACGCCCGCGTTGCCGGCGACCACGCCGGTGTTGTTGACCGAGACGCCCGCGCCGAGCGGGCCCCAGCCGGTGTTCAGGCCGACGGAGAAATTGCCGTCCTTGCTGGCGCCCAGCCCGAGCGAGAGCCCGGGCACCAGCGGAATACCGATGTGATAGTGCGAACAGCCGCTCACCAGGAGCATCGTCAGCAGCGCCGCCGGAGCGACGGCTGCTGCACGAAGGGTGCGCGGCCGGGCCGTCACACCAGCAGCGCGTTGACGCGCCTCACGTAGGCGGCGGGGTCGGCCGGGAGGCCCCCTTCGGCGAGCAGCGCCTGGTCGAAGAGGATGTTGGCGAGGTCGTCGAAGTGCTCGGAGCTCTCCAGCTTCTTCACGAGCGCGTGCTCGGCGTTGACTTCGAGCACCGGCTTCAGGTCGGGCGCGGGCTGGCCGGCTTGCTTGAGCATGCGCGCGAGCTGCGTGCTCATGCCGCCGTCCTGCACCACGAGGCAGGCGGGCGAGTCGACCAGGCGGGTGGTCACGCGCACGTCGTCGGCCTTGTCCTTGAGAGCTTCCTTCAGGCGCTCGAGCAGCGGCTTGAAGGATTCGGCGGCTTCCTCGGCGGCCTTCTTCTCGGCCTCGTCCTGCAGCTTGCCCAGGTCGACCGCGCCCTTGGCCACGCTCTGCAGCGGCGTGCCGTCGAATTCGGTGAGGTAGTTGAGCGACCACTCGTCCACGCGGTCGGTCATGAGCAGCACCTCGATGCCCTTTTTCTTGAAGACTTCTAGCTGCGGGCTGTTCTTGGCGCCGGCCAGGGTGTCGGCCGTGATGTAGTAGATCGCGTCCTGGCCGTCCTTCATGCGCGCCTTGTAGTCGGCCAGGCTCACGGTCACGGCGTCGCTGGTGCTCGAGGCGAAGCGCAGCAGCTTGGCGATGCGGTCGCGGTTGCCCATGTCTTCGCCGAGGCCCTCCTTGAGCACCGCGCCGAACTCGGCGTAAAACTTGGCGTACTTACCGGATTCGTCAGCGGCTGCGGCGGCCGTTTCAGCGGCGGTGGGCGTGTTCTTGTCGACCACATCGGTCACACCTTCGGTCGGCTCGGGGGCCGGCACCGATTCGCCCGAGCCCACGTCGATCTTGCCCTCTCCGCTCTCGGGCGCGGTCTTCTGCTTCTTCGCCAGGTCCTCGAGCATCGAGAGCACGCGCTTGGTGCTGCCTTCGCGGATGGCCTTCACATCGCGGCTTTCCTGCAGCAGCTCGCGGCTCACGTTCAGCGGCAGGTCGGCCGAGTCGATCACGCCTTTGACGAATCGCAGGTAGCTCGGCAGCAGCGCCTCGGCGTCGTCCATGATGAAGACGCGCTTGACGTACAGCTTGACGCCCGCGCTCTTGTCACGGTTCCACAGGTCGAACGGCGCCTTGGCCGGGATGTAGAGCAGCTGCGTGTATTCGGTGCTGCCCTCCACGCGGTTGTGGCTCCAGGCGAGCGGCGCCTCGTAGTCGTGGCTGATGCTCTTGTAGAACTCCTCGTACTGCTCGGGCGTGATGTCCTTCTTGGGGCGGCTCCAGAGGGCGTTGGCCTTGTTGACCGTTTCCCACTCGCCGGTCTTCACCATGTCGCCGGGCTGGTCGTTCTCGCCTTCCTTCCACTCTTCCTTTTCCATGAGGATCGGGAGCGAGATGTGGTCGGAGTACTTGCCAACGATCTGCTTCAACTTCCAGGCATTGAGGTATTCGTCGGCGTCGTCGCGCAGGTGCAGCGTGATGCTCGTGCCACGTTCGGCGCGGGTGATGTCGGCCACCTCGAAGTCGCCGGCGCCGCCGCTGACCCAGCGCACGCCCTGGTCGGCCGGCAAGCCGGCGCGGCGCGATTCGACGCTGATCTTGTCGGCCACGATGAAGCCCGAATAGAAGCCCACGCCGAACTGGCCGATGAGCTGCGCGTCGGCCTTCTGGTCGCCGCTGAGCTTGCTCATGAAGTCCTTGGTGCCGCTCTTGGCGATCGTGCCCAGGTTGTCGATGGCTTCCTGGCGCGACAGGCCGATGCCCTTGTCGGTGATGGTGAGGGTGCGCGCGGCCTTGTCGAACGTGAGGCGCACGTCCAGGTCGGGCTGGTCTTCGTACAGCTCGGGGTGGTCGAGCGCCTCGAAGCGCAGCTTGTCGCACGCGTCGGACGCGTTCGAGATCAGCTCGCGCAGGAAGATTTCCTTGTTGGAGTAGAGCGCATGCGTGACGAGGTGCAGCAGTTGCGCGACTTCGGCCTGGAAGGGGAGTTTGGTATTGGAAGAGTCAGCCATGAGGGAGAAATGTCGAGATCGAAAAAATTCTAAGTCGGCGCGGCGACCGAAAGACGACGCGGTGCCAACTTCTTCAGCTGAGGCGCAGTGTTCCAAAAACAACGATGAGGTTCGTAAAAGGGCGGAGCTTTTCACGATCGGGTCGGAACAATTTGGCACAGGCCGCCAAAATTAGTACTTTCAGCTGATAAAAGTTACTTTAATTAACAGTTGTGAACTACTCTCCGCACCCTGTGATTGCAACCGGGGCCGCACTGCCCAAAGGAACGGAGATGTTGTTCGATGACGAGCGTGGCCCTGTCGATTGCCGCCGGCCCGGCCGGAATGCCGTGGCGCCTCGTCGTCGCGCGGCTGGGCACGGGCTGCCTAGCCGCGCTGGCCTGTCTCTCGCAGGCGATGGCGCAGACCGGCTCAGGGAAGGCGACGGCCGTGCAAGCCGCCGCGCCTGATGCCCGCATCCAGCCGATGGACCGCGCCCAGGCAGAGCAGGCGCGCCTGAAGGCGCTCATCGAGGCCGCCCCCAAGGCCTACCAGGACAACTTCATGAGCGCGCCGGAAGCCGGCGCCACATCCGCCGACGACACCGCCGAAGAGGCCGAACAGCCGCAGGGCTTTCGCGCCTGGCTGGTCGAGAGCCGCATCGGCTTCGGCGATTCGAAGACCTCCGGCTACGGCCGGCAGCGCGCGGCCGAGTTTGGCCAGCGCCTCGAATACCGCCGCGAGACGCTCAACTACGGGGAATTCGTGCTGCAGGCCGACGGCCGCCACCTGAGCGGCGACAGCCTGGCCAGCGGCAGCAGCGTCGGATCGCTCGGCTACGCGCGGGACGCGAGCAGCGGCCGCATCACGCTGCGCAATCTCGGCTTTCCGATCACCCCGGAGACCTTCGCCGACAGCGCGGTGGGCGACATCTACAGCGAGCTGACCGAAGGGCTCGGCCGCAACTACCGCCTTTCGCTCGGCAGCACCACGGTGCGCGGCGCATCGACGCGCATCTTCAACAACAGCACCGACCTGCGCGCCGGTTTCGGCGAGCGCGGCTCCCTGACCGGCGGCCCGTATCCCGGCTTCGAGAAGAACCAGGGCACGCTCGGCTGGCTCGGCCTCACGCAGCGCCTGGGCGACAAGTGGTTCGCCGCCGCGCAGGTGGACCAGGCGCGCGACATCCCGGCGTACTACACCGACCCGCTCACCGGGCAGGGCTTCGGCTCCAAGAGCGTCACGAGCTGGGCCACCTCGCTGGGCTACGGCCGCGAGGTGGCGCAGAGCGGCGACTTCAAGGCCCGCGCCACGCTGCTCGGCAGCCGCATCGGTTCGCAGACGCCGGGCGTCGCCACCGGCGATTCGCAGGGGCTCTTCGTCGAGGCGAGCGCGCGCACCGGCCTCTATCGCCACGAATTCGGCGCCTACACGGCAAGGCCGAACCTGTACTTCGGCGACTACGCCGTGGCCACCGGCACGCGCGGCGCCTACTGGCGCGCGGACCGCAACACGAGCCGCATGAGCTGGGGCGGCGGCCTCGACTACGAGCGCGCGCAGCCCGATGCCAACTTCAATCTCTCGGGCTACAGCCGTACCGGTGGGAACGGCAATTTCCAGTACCTGTTCGATCGCAACACGTCGGCCGGCGGCAGCGTGAGCGTCTACCAGACGCGCTATGAAAAGACCCCGGCCGCCTCGGCCGGCAGCAACAGCACGGCCGACTCGCGCAGCCTCTACGGCAACGCCTTCTACCAGACGCGTTTCTTCGACCTGCCGCGCAGCCGCCTGAGCCTCACGGTGCGGCGCAACGAGCTGATCGTGCTCGGCGATCAGGCCGCCACCGGCGAGGAACTGCAGTGGGAGCAGGACTGGATCGGCGGACGCTACGAGAACATGCGCCCCGAGCTCACCACCACCCTGGGCTACGCGCACGACAAGAGCGGCGGCGTGGCGCGCGACTACCCCACGGCGGGCGTGCAGTTCCGCTACTGGCTCGACAGCGGCTTCAACATCTCCGGCAACCTGCGCTACACCTCGCAAAGCGGCGGCCTGTACACCAGCCGCGGCCTGTCGGGCTCGCTCGTGGCCGAGAAGGAACTCGCCAAGGGCTGGCGCGTGGGCTTCTCGGCCAACTTCAACCAGGCGCGCGCCGCCGTGGTGCCGACATCGATCTCGGGCCCGCAGCTCTATCGCAGCAACGACAAGACCGCCTACATCTACCTGCGCTGGGAGGGCAGCGCGGGCACCGCCTTCCAGACCGCTGGCGTGCGCGGCAGCGGTTCGGGTGCCGGCGGCGGCAGCGTGGCCGGGCGCGTGTTCTTCGACGCCAACCGCGACGGCGCGCAGCAGTCCGGCGAAGGCGGCGTCGCCAACGTCGAGGTGCAGCTGGACGGCCGCTACCGCACCACGACCGACCGCGACGGCCGTTTCGAATTCCCGTTGGTGACGACCGGTCGCCATCAACTGACGCTCACCCTCGACAGCGTGCCGCTCCCTTGGGGCGTGGCCGGCGACAGCGGCGTGAGCGTCAATGTTCCCTTGCGTGGCCAGGCCACCGCCGAGATCCCCGTGGTCAAGGTGGGCGAATGAGCGACGTTTCTTTCCGGTCTTTCTTTGTGTCTCCCTTCATCTTTCTCAACCAAGGCAATTTCATGATCCGCAGTTCCATCGCCCATCGCATGCTCGCCATTTCCGTGGCGGCCCTCTCCCTCTTCACCGGCGGCGCCGCCATGGCCGAAAGCCAGTACGGCTCGGGCACCGGCACCATCACCGCGCAGGCCAATGTCAAGCTGAGCGTGGTCGTGCCCAAGCTCATCCTGCTGCGCGTGGGCGCGACCAACACCACGCAAGACACGGTGAGCTGGACGTCGGCCCTGAGCATCCCCGGCGTTGCGCCGACCACCCCGCTGGCCACAGCCGCCAACACCAACGTGGACTGGAGCGGCGCGGCTCCGACCGTGACCACCACCACCGCCGCCGGCGCACTCACCGTGTACGCCTGGACCAACGCCGGCGCCGGCACCATCAACTGCGCAGTGGCCGCATGGAACGCCACGGGCGGCCCGGCGAACGCCAACTTCACGGTGGCGACGACCGGTACGCTGCCGCACCCGGGCGCCAACCTCGGTGCCTGCGCCTCGACGCCGTTCCCCTCCAACCAGGTGGCCACGGGCACATGGACGTACGCTCTGGGCGGCACGCCGGCCAGCTGGACCGCGAACACGTACACCACCACCATCACCTACACCGCACAGGGCATCTGATGCATTTGCGAGCAGCGCACGTCGACGGAGCCGGCCGCAAGGCACGGCGCCGGTGGCGCGGCCTGCTCGGGGCCGCGGTGCTGGCGGCGGGCGCCGCCATGCCCGCCGGCGCGGTCATCACGACGGTGTCGGACACCGGCGGCGTCTATGCCATTTCGCTGCGGGTCGGCTCCCTGACCGGCATCGATACCGTGGCGTTCAACGTGACCGGCAACAACGTGGCCCTGACGCCCACGGCGGTGACGGGCTCGCAGACCATCGACGTCTCGGTCACGCCGATCCGGCCCGCGAATTCGTCGGCCACGGCACGGCCGGTGATGCTCAAGGTCGACTCGCAACTGGGCCTGCCCTGCCAGTCGGGCGGCTGCACCGGCACCACCATTCCCTTCAGCGACATCAGCTGGGTCGCCAGCAACAACGGCGCCGCCGCGACAGGCGACATCCAGAGCGGCCGTTTCACCGGCGCCACCGATCAGCAGATCGCGAGCTTCAATGCCAACGCGACCTTCTGCTCGTTCCCGCTCATCATCTTCTGCCTGGGCTACACCTATCAGTCGAACGCGATGAACGCGACACGACTGCAGTTCAGCTACGACAACGACGTCGTCTACCCGGCCGGCAACTACAAGGGCACCGTGCGCTTCACGGCGTCCATGGAGTAACGCACGTGCACCTGGCCACCCGAACCGCTGCATGCGCCGGCTTCCTCGTGTGCCTGGCGCTTCCCGCCAGCGCGCTGGTCGCACGGCTGGACGACTCCACCTCGCCCCGCGCCCAGGTCAACAGCGACTTCCGCAACGCGCAGCCCATCGACGGCACCAGCTTCAACCTGCCGTTCGGGCGCATCGAATACCGGCTCGCCACCGCGCCCTACATCGGCCGGCGCGCGCGCATCTTCTACGTGATTCCCGCGGGCATCCCGGGCCTGCGCTCGCCCTCGGGCCTGCAGGTGCAGTGGCGCGGCAACGGAGCCTTTGCGAGCGGCAACGCACGCCCAGGCGAGCGCGTACCGGTCTGGAGCGGCACCGTCGCCACGGCGTGGATGAACGAAACCTTCGACCTCACGCTGCGCATCGATCCGCGCGAACTTCGCCTGCCATCGGGCGCATCCCTGAGCTTCGAATCGATCTTCGAAATCGAGACCCTGCCATGAACAAGTTTCTTCTTCACACCCGCACGCTGCCGCAATGGCTGCGCGCCTCCTCCTTCTTTTTGCTGCTGGCATGCGCCGGCGCCGCGACGGCCGCGCCGTTCGAGATCGCCGTCTCCCCCTCGCGCTTCGAGGTGTCGGGCAAGAGCGGCGCGCGCCTGGGCCAGTCGCTGGACATCCACAACCTCGCGTCGGCCCCCACCGAGGTGTCGGTGCGCACCATCGACTGGAGCTACTCGGCCGACGGCAACATCACCTACCACGACGACCTGCAGCCCGGCAGCTGCCGGCCCTGGGTCGCGCTGGAACGGCGCAGCGTGACAGTGCCCGCGCGCGGCAAGAAATCGTTCCGCTTCCAGATCGATCCGCCGGCGGGTTCGCCGCGCGGCGAGTGCCGTTTCATGATCGCCATCGAGGGCACCGAGCCCGCGCAGCAGACCATCATCCAGGGCGGCGGCGCCAGCCTGAGCCTGCCGGTGACCGGGCGCATCGCGGTGGCCGTGTATCTCATGCTCGACGGCGCCGAGCCCAAGCTCGAGATGAAGCAGATCGCGAGCGGCGAGGCCGGCGGCAAGCGCCGCACCGTCGTGACCGTGACCAACACCGGCGACGCGCACGGTCGCCTCGAAGGCAGCCTGGACGCGACCGACAGCAAGGGCCGCGCCTTCGAGCTGGTGCCCGAGGGCACGCCGATCCTGCCGGGCCAGACCCGCACGCTGGCGCTGGTGCCCAAGGGCGAGAGCGGCCAGCCCGCGCTGGAGCCGGTCTACCCGGTGAAGACCAGCGGCACGCTGGACTGGGACAAGGGCAGCTTCAAGGTGGACGCGGAGCTCAAGTGACACTGCGCGCGGACATGCGGCGCACCCGACCCGCCCGCGCTGCCGTTCGCGGCATGGCGGCGCTCGCCTGCGCGGCGGGCATCGCCGCGACGATGCCCGCCGCGCAGGCCGACTCCAGCACGTCGACCAGCGGCATCAACGTTCCGCGCAGCACCCAGGCGAGCCTGGACTTCACGATCGCCATCCAGAAGTTCATCTTCTTTCGCATCGGCAACGGAGACTTCCCCACGCCCGGCGGCACGACCAGCACTGTGAGCTTCACGCTCACGCCTTCGATTCCGGGCGGTCCCACCACGCCGGCCGCGGGCAACAACACGGCGGTGAACTGGAGCGGCGCGGCGCCGGGCTTCACGGTCACGCCCAACGGCAACGTGCTGCCTGTGGAGGTGCGCAGCAATGCCGGGCAGGTCATCCTGCGCGCCACCGCGACGGCACCGCTCGCCAACGGCGCGAACACCATTCCCCTGTCGGAAATCACCATCCTTTCCAGCAACGTCAACCTGCCCGCGCCAGCGATTCCCAATACCGGCACGGGCATCGGCGTGACCGTGATCGGCACCAGCTTCAACAACCTGGTGACGCAGCGCAACGCGGACTGGACCTTCTCGTACCTGAACTCGGCCAGCCGCACCGCCGGCACCTACAGCGGCACGGTCACGTTCACGGCCAGCACGCCCTGATCCGGGGCTGGTCAGCTTCCGCTGGGATCGGGCGCCGAAGCTGTGCGCTCCAACAACGGGAGCCCCCAATGACGATGAACCGCCACACGATGCTGCTGATCGCAGCCTGCCTCGGCCTGAGCGCCCTGACCGCCCAGGCCCAGGTGCCCGCCGATGCGCCGGCCGGCACCACCGTGCAGTGCAAGGACGGCAGTTATGCCTCGCCCGACGCCAAGTCGGGCGCGTGCAGGGGCCACAAGGGCATCAAGACATGGTTCGGCAAGACGGCAGACGCGAAGGCCGCGCCGGCCGCCGCCACTGCGCTCGCACCTACCGCGACGCCCGCGGTCGAAACCCAGTCGGCCGCCGTCAGCAAGACCGGCGTTGCGCCGAGCACCGGCACCGCGACCCGCACACCCGGCGCACCCGACCTCACCAAGATGGCCGCGGCACCCGGCGGCGGTGCCGGCAAGGTGTGGGCGAACGACGAAACCAAGGTCTACCACTGCATGGGCGACCGCTACTACGGCAAGACGAAAAAGGGCGAGTACCTGAGCGAGGCCGATGCCAAGGCCAAAGGCATGCACGCCTCGCACAACAAGGCATGTGGCTAGGCACTCCCCCAGGCTTCGCGCACTGCGTGTCGCTTCTCCTTCCCCCTCGCCGGGGGCAACACCTGCGGCCCGGCGAAGCCGGTTCCGCGGTGTTTCTTGAAAGGTGCGGTGCCCCTTATCGGGGCTGCGATTCGACCTCCCGCGTCCACCGGTCGATCAACCGCTTGCGCTCGGCCGCCTGCCCGTACTTCTGGAAGTCGTACCTGATGAGCTTCACGTCGGCCATCGACGGAATGCGCGCATCGGGCTTGAAGGTCTTGTTGGCCGGCGATTGCAGGCTGCCCGCCTGGCCGCCGATGGCCTGGCCCTTGGGGCTCATGAGCCAGTCGTAGTAGCGCCTGGCGTTCTCCTTGTTGCGCGCGCCCTTCACCAGCGCGATGCCGCCGATCTCGTAGCCCGTGCCTTCGCAGGGTGCAGCGGTCTTCACTGGAAATTTGTCGTAGCGCCAGCGCTCGAAGCCGAAGATGAAGCTCACGCCGATGGCCACCTCGCCCTTGGCCACGTTGGGCGCCTGCGCCTGGCCGCTGCGGGTGTAGCTGGTGACGTTTTTGTGCAGCTTCTTGAGGTAGTCGAAGGCCGCGTCCTCGCCCATCTGCTGCACGAGGCCCGCGATGATGGTGTACGCCGTGCCGCTCGATGCCGGGTGCGAGATCTCGATCTCGCCCTTGTATTCGGGCTTAATCAGATCGGCCCAGCATTTGGGCTCATGCAGCTTCTTCTTTTTGAGCACGTCGGTGTTGAAGCCGAAGCCGATCGCGCTCGTGTAGAAGCCGCCCACCATGTTCTGCGACAGCGCGTACTGCCGCACCGCCCAGTCGTGCAGGTCGTTGATGTAGGCCGGGCGATAGGGTTCGAGCAGGCCCTGCTCGGCCGCCTGCAGGAACGGGTCGCCGGTGCCGCCCCACCAGATGTCGGTCTTGGGGTTCGCCGCCTCGGCACGCAGCTGTGCACCGATCTCGCCGGTGCCCTTGTGCGCCTGCTGCACCTTGATGCCGGTCTCGCGCGTGAAGGCCGCGGCCGCCGCCTCGCACCAGCCCGCGTCGGTGCTGCACAGCGCATTGACCGTGCCCTGCGCGGCTGCGTGCTGCGAAGGCAGGAGAAGCGCCGCGAGGGCAACGGTGGCTGCGATGTTCCGGATGGCAAAGAGGCGCATGCGTTTCTCCTCGGGATGACGTGTTGTTTGTTCGAAGACGCAGGATAGCGCCCGCGTTGCAGATCACGACGATCACGGCACCGCCAGCAGCGGCGGCAGGTGCTCGGCCAGCCAGTCGATCACCACGCGCGTCTTGAACGGCAGGTAGCGGCTGCGCGCGCGAATCACGTTCAACTCGAAACCGAAGGGCTTCGGCTCCTCGAACACGCGCACCAGCGTCCCGGCGGCGAGCGCATCGGCCGCGAGCCATGCGGGCAGGCGCGCCAGGCCCATGCCGCCGATGGCCGCTTCGAGCAGCACCTCGGCGCTGTCGCAGCGCAGCCGCGAAGGCAGCGTCACTTCGACGAGCCGGCCTTCGGCATCGTGAAAGCGCCAGGTCGAGACCTGGCCGTCGCGTGCATAGAGCACGGCCTCGTGCGGTGCCTGCAGCGCCTCGATGCCGCGGGGATGCCCGCGCTCGTCGAGGTAGGCGGGCGCGGCGCACAGCGCCATCCACTGCACGCCGACCGACCGCGCGACCAGGTCCGAGGTGTCGGGCAGTTCGCCGCTGCGGATCGCGAGATCGAGGCCCTCTTCGACCAGGTCCACGCGCCGGTCGCTGAACCCCAGTTCGAGCGAAAGCCCCGGATGCCGCCGCGCCAGCGCCAGCAACAGCGGCCCGATCTTGAGCCGGCCGAGCATCGCCGGCATGCTCAGGCGCACGAGGCCCGCTGCGGTGCTGCGCGCCACGTCGGTGAGGGCCTCGGCCGCATCGAGCTCGGCCAGCGCGCGCCGGCAACGCTCGTAGTAGCCGTGGCCTTCCTCGGTGAGGCTCTGGCTGCGCGTGGTGCGCAGGAACAGCCGCGTGTCCAGCCGCGCCTCGAGCCGCGCGATGCTCTTGGCGACCGCCGAACGGGTGACGTGCAGCCGCTGTGCCGCGAGCGCGAAGCTGCCCGCCTCCACCGCCGCGACGAATTCTTCGATGCCTTGAAGGCGTTGGCTCATTGGATACTTTCAGGCGCCATCAAAGAGAAAATTATCCGCCACCGGATAGTTTTCATCGTCAATAGCATCAAGGCTTCGCTTTTTCCTGGAGCCTCTTTCGATGCAAGAACCTGAAACGCTGCGCCGCTGGCAGCTTCCCCAATTCGGCCGCGCCCACCTCGCACAGGCCGAAGCGCCGCTGCCCGTGCCGGGCGCGGGCCAGATCCTCGTGCGGGTGGGCGCCGTGTCGCTCAACTACCGCGACCTGCTGATGATTCGCGACGGCATGGGCATGAAGCTCGACATGCCCTTCACGCCCGGCTCCGACATGGCGGGCACGGTGGTGGCCACCGGCGCAGGCGTGACGCGCTTCGCCGTGGGCGACCGCGTCGTCAACACCTTCTGGGGTGGGTGGATCGACAGCCACTGGCACGACGCGGCCGTGCTCGCCGGCGGGCCCGGGCCGGGCATGCTCGCATCGCATGTCCTGATCGATGCGGCGTGGGCCGTGGCCGCGCCCGAGACCCTGAGCCTGGCCGAAGCCAGCACGCTGCCCTGCGCAGGCCTCACCGCATGGTTCGCGCTCGCCGAGACCGGCGGGTTGCGCGCGGGCGAGACCGTGCTGATCCATGGCACCGGCGGCGTCGCGCTGTTCGGCCTGCAGCTCGCGCGGCTGCATGGCGCACAGACCATCGTGGTGACGGGCAGCGAGGACAAGCGCGAGCAGACGCTTGCGCTCGGTGCTTCGCATGTACTGCTGCGCAACGGCGACTGGCCGGCCGAAGTGCGCCGGCTCACGAACGGACGCGGCGCGGACCATGTGCTCGAGCTGTCGAGCGGCCCGAACCTCGATCGCTCGCTGCAGGCCGTGAAGCAGGGCGGACGCGTGTCGATCATCGGCATGCTCGGCGGCGAGACCTTGAGCGCGTCGTTCTATGCGATGGTGCTCGGCCGCGTGACGGTGCAAGGCATCGGCGTCGGCCACCGGCGCGCGCTCGAAGACCTCGTGCGCGCCATCGACATCAATGCGCTCAAG
This sequence comes from Variovorax sp. RKNM96, assembly GCF_017161115.1. Lineage (GTDB taxonomy): Bacteria > Pseudomonadota > Gammaproteobacteria > Burkholderiales > Burkholderiaceae_C > Variovorax. Next base: position 6,768,049 of record NZ_CP046508.1, read on the forward strand.
CCAGTGGTTGCAGCGCAGTACGAATTCGATGCGCTGCCCGCTGCACTCGACCACCTGGAACGCGGCGCATTCGGAAAGATCGTCATCACACTTTGAAGTATTGAGTCCTTCCGTTCACATGCAACGCAGTTGCGGCAGCGCACAAAACTTGCGCGATCCGTGAAGAGATTCCGTTCGCTGCAACGAGGTGCTCGACGCTCTCCATTTCTCGTTTCAGAATGCGCCCGCGCCTGGTTCTGGACCATGCGCGCCTTCTCAACTTCAGGATGGAGCGTTATGGAACACAGTACCTACAAAAAATGGTCGGCCGAGTTCATTGGTACTTTCTGGCTCACGCTCGGAGGCTGCGGAAGCGCAGTTCTGGCAGCGGCCTTTCCGGGTGTCGGCATCGGCCTGCTCGGGGTCTCGCTGGCCTTCGGTCTCACGGTGGTGACAGGGGCCTATGCGCTGGGGCCGATCTCCGGCGGCCACTTCAATCCAGCGGTGTCGATCGGCCTCGCCGCCGCGGGCCGCTTCAAGGCCTCGCAACTTGCAGGCTACATCGTGTCGCAGGTGCTCGGTGCCATTGCGGCGGCCGGCATTCTCTATCTGATCGCCACGGGCAAACCGGGCGCGGACATCGGCGGCTTCGCCACCAACGGCTATGGCGAACACTCGCCCGGCAAGTACGGCCTTTACGCCGCCGCGCTGTGCGAAGTGGTGATGACGGCCGTGTTCCTGATCGTGATCCTGGGCTCGACAGCCAAGCGCGCAGCCGGTGGCTTCGCGGGCCTGGCCATCGGCCTGTGCCTCACGCTGATTCACCTGATCTCGATTCCTGTGACCAACACGTCGGTGAACCCGGCGCGCAGCACAGGCCCGGCCCTCTTCGGGCCGTCCTATGCGGTGTCGGAACTGTGGCTCTTCTGGGTCGCACCCATCGCGGGCGCGATCATCGGCGCGGTGATCTACCGCGCGCTGCTCAGCAACGGCAACGACGACTGAGCGTCGCCGCGCCGTCGACCGAGGTCAGCTGCCGTTGGCCGACTTCACCAGCGGCAGCGAGGTCGACTGGCCGATCGATTCGGTGCCGCTCGGATGCGCAGCGGCCATCGCGCCGGCCTGCACTTCGGTGTCCGAGACCTTCGACAGCATTGCGGGTGCGCTGGTCGACTGGCCGATCGATTCGGTGCCGCTCGGGCGCGCAGCGGCCATCGCACCCGCCTGGACCTCGGGCTTTTCGGGCGAGTTCATCTGCAGCGGATGGAAGTCGGAGCCATCGGTCGTTTCGGCCGATGCATTGACGGTGCCCAGCGCTGCGAGCGCAGCGAAGGAACCAATGGCGAGAAGCTTGAAGGAAATGCGCATGGTGTGTTCTCCTGAGGGCAGGTTGTCTCCGGTCTCGTGCCATCGCGCGAACTGCGCGTGGCAGGACCTGAGCGCACTCTAGGCACCCTGACTGAGATGAGCGTGAGCGAAGAGTTAGGTGCGGCTTAGGGCAATGACGGCAGATGCACGCGCGCCATGAGCCCCGGGCCATCGTCGCGGTTGCGCAATTCGATCCGCATGCCATTGCGCTCGGCAGCGGTTTGCGCAATCGCCAACCCGAGTCCGCTGCCACCGGCTGCGGCGCCGGGCACGCGGAAGAAGCGATCGAACACACGACCCATCGCTGACGGCGGAATCCCCGGCCCGTTGTCGAGCACATCGACCACCGCATGGCCTTCGACCTCATGCAGCCGCACGTCGACCACGCCACCTTCGGGCGCATAGCGCAGCGCGTTGTCGATCAGGTTGTCGAACACGCTGCGCAACTCGGACGCCGGCGCGGACACCACCGGCGTGATGCTGCCTTCGAAGCCCACGTCCACACGCCGCGCGTCGGCCAGCACCATCAGCTGGCTCACGCTCTCGCGCAGCAGCACCTCGATGTCGATGGCCTCGCGCGCCATGGCGCGCTGCGGCGCATCCTGCCGCGAGAGGCTCAACAGTTGCTCGATGAGGTGCTGCGCGCGCGTCACGCCCGCTTCGAGCTGGTTGAAACGGTCGGTGGCTTCGCCGGCCGGCACGTGCGCGCGCAGGTTCTCGATCTGCAGGCCGATCGCGGCCATCGGCGTGCGCAGCTCGTGCGCCGCGTCCTGCACGAATCGGCGCTGTGTCGCAAAGGCGCTGCGCACGCGCGAGAGCAGGTTGTTGAACGCGCCCACCAGCGGCGTGATTTCGTCGGGCACGCGCGCGAGCGACAACTCGGTGGGGCTGCGCTCGTCCTGCGAGGCCACGTCGCGCGCCACGCCACGCAGCGAGCGCGAGGCCGCCGAAACGATGAGCCACAGGATCAGCAACGCGGCCGGCAGCAGCAGCGCGATCGGCAGGCCTTCGAGCAACGCGCGGCGCAATGCGCGGCGGCGGCGGTAGTCCTCGTTCTGCAGCACCTGCACGCGCGGCTGGTCGGCGCGCGGACCGGGTTCGGCGGTGAAGACACGCCAGCTCGAATGCGCATGGGCGCCCGTGGTCACGTTGCGAAAGCCCTTGCCGGACTGCAGCGGCACCGACAGCGCAGGCCACGAGCTCGCGCGCAGCGTCGCACCGTCGGCGCTCCAGATCTGCACGACGAAGGCGCCGCGCGAGAACGCGGCGTCGCCGTCGATCGCGCGGGGCGTCTTGGGCGGATCGTTGCCGGTGTACGACTCGGCCACCAGCTGCATCTGCTCGTCCAGCGCGTTATGGACCAGGTTGCCATAAGCCAGAAAGGAGAACCAGGCGGTGAGCACCGCCGCGATGACGTGCAGCGTGATCAGCCACAGCAGCAACTGCGTGCGCAGCGAGCGCGGTCGCCACCAGCGGCCGGGCTGCGCGGCGCCGTCCGTCATGCAGCCACGCGCCACCCGAGCCCGCGCACGTTGCGGATCGACTCGGCGCCGAGCTTGCGGCGCATGCCGTGGATCAGCACGTCGATGGCGTTGCTCGTCACTTCCTCGCCCCAGCCGTAGATGCGGTTCTCCAGCTGTTCGCGCGAGAGGATGGCGCCCGGCCGTTCCAGCAGCGCATGCAGGAGAGCGAACTCGCGCGCGGTGAGCGCCTCGCGCGCGCCGTTCACCAACACCTCGCGCGTCGTCAGGTCGAGCTGCAACGTGCCGCTGCCCACCAGCGAATGCGCCGCGCCATCGCGGCGGCGCACCACGGCCCGCATGCGCGCGAGCAGCTCGCGGAACTCGAAGGGCTTGAGCAGGTAATCGTCGGCACCGAGGTCCAGGCTGTTGATGCGGTCGTCCAGGCCGTCGCGCGCGGTGAGCACCAGCACCGGTGTCGCATCGCCGCGTTCGCGTGCGCGCCGCAGCACGTCGGTGCCGTCCTGCTTGGGCAGGCCCAGGTCGAGCAGCACGCAGGTGTAGCCACCGTCGCCCAATGCGCTCTGCGCAAGCTCGCCGTCGCGCACCCAGTCGGCGGACCAGCCCGCACCCTCGAGCGCCTGTTTCAGGCTGCGCCCGATCATTTCGTCGTCTTCCACCAAAAGCACGCGCATTGCGGCGACTCCTTCGGCCGCAAGGTAGCACGTGATCGGGATGATCGGTAGTGGGTCCTGCGCCGAGGCGCAGCGTAGGGGTGGAGTCTTAGGCAAGCCTTAGGCGTCGTGCAGGCGCAAGGGTCACAGCACGCGCACGTCGTGCCGCTCGCCTTCGCCGTCCGTTGCAAAGGCCAGCAGACGCATGGCCTCTTCCTCCACGCCGAGCCGGTCGGCCTTCGACCAGCGCGTGAAGGGCTCCAGCACCACCGTCGCCGTGCCCTTCGCCCGCTCGATCTTCCAGGTGCCCGCCACGAAGCCGTCGAGCAGCACCGTGCCGCGCACGATGCCGTTGATGGTGAACACGCGGGCGCGGTGCGACTCGCTCAGCACGCGGCTGCGGTCGGCGTGCGAGAGCAGCAGGTTGTCCCATTCGGCGACAAGGCGCGGCGGCGCGGGCGTGTCTGGATCGGGACGCGGCGCGCGCGGCAGGTCGAACAGTTCCTGGCCCTGCTCGCCGGTGAACACGCGCAGTTGCGGCCTCAGGCGCTCGGCCACGGCCTTCCAGCCGGTGAGGCCCGACCACGCGCCGGCATCGGCGAGCGTGGCGGGGCCGAAGGCGGCCAGGTAGCGCAGCAGCAGGTCCTCCTGCGTGGCGGGAGTGACATCGGCGGCGGATTCGCCGAGCCACTGCCCGATGGGCTGCAACTGCGCGTTCTGATGCGAATTCCAGTTGCCCGCGGGCGGCAGGTGCACCAGCGGCACGTTGTTGCGGATGAGTGCGGCGAGCGAGGCGGGTGAGCGGTCTTTCCAACGCAGCGCGAGTGCCTGCCCGAGTTCGGTGCTGGTGAGCGGGCCGCCTTCCAGCAGCGCCCACCCGGCCTTCACCACGGCGGCCCGGTCGATGCCTTCGAGCGCCCGCGAATGTTCGCCCGACAGTCCCCGCTGGTGCACGGCTTCGAGCAACGGACGCCAGGCCAGCGCATCCGAAGCGGCCATCAGGTGCAGGGTCGCGCGCAGCGTCGACATGCGCACGATGCGGCGCTTCTTCAGTGCGTCGGCGAGCTGCTCGCGGCGAAAGCCTTCGAGCCGGCTCCACAGGCCGATGTAGGGCGGGTTCGGCGCCTGCGCCTGAAGGCCGCCCAGTTTTTCGATGGCCTGCAGGGCCGTCGCCTTGCGCCGCTCCAGCAGCATCTGCCGCGCCAGCGTGGCCCGGTTCAGCGCGCGCTGGCTCAGCAGGGCGGCCATCGGCGAACGCTCAGAACTTCTCGTGCGGCCCGAGGTAGCGCCACTGCCCCACCGGCAGGTTGCCGAGCATCACCTTGCCGATGCGCACGCGCTTCAAGCCCACCACCTTGAGGCCGACCAGTTCGCACATGCGGCGGATCTGGCGCTTCTTGCCCTCGGTGAGTACGAAGCGCAGCTGCTCGGGGTTCTGCCATTCGACCCGCGCCGGCTTGAGCGCCTGGCCGTCGAGGCTCAGGCCGTGGCGCAGCTTCGCGAGCATCGCCGGGGGAAAGACCGCCTGCACGTTCTGCGTGACGGGATCGTCGTCGTCCATGCGGATGAGCTGCCCCGTCGGTGCGGCTTGGCCCGGGCCGTAGTAAGCCACGCGCACCAGGTATTCCTTCTCCATCACCGAGTCTTCGCCGATCAGCTGGCGTGCGATGCGGCCGTCCTGCGTCATCACCAGGAGGCCGATCGAATCGATGTCGAGCCGACCGCATGGTGCAAGGCCGCGCAGCTGCTGGGGACTGAAGAAGAAGCGCGCGTTGTCGTCGGCCCAACGGTTCTGCGGTGTGAACAGCGTGACCGCGGGTTCATGGCCGTCTTCGGCCTGCCCGCTGACATAGCCGATGGGCTTGTTGATCAGGATGGTGACCTGGTTCGCCTGCTGGCCCTTGGCGGCCTTGTCGATCTCGATGCGGTCCGACGGCGTGACCTTCACGCCCATCTCGGCCGGCTTGCCGTTCACCTTCACCCAGCCGTTGGCGATCCACTCGTCGGCCTCGCGGCGCGAGCACATCTTGAGTTCGGCCATGCGCTTGTTCAGGCGCACGGGAGCATGGGGGGAAGAGGGCTCGGTCATCGAAAGGCTTGATTCATGGGCGGCACCGATGCTATCCTGAACGCAAGCGCAAGTTGATTGCGCCAATTTTGGGGGATTCCCAAGTGAGCACACGCAAGTACCAGTACGCCATCGTCATCGGGCGTTTCCAGCCCGTTCATTTCGGTCACCAACGACTCATCGAAGAGGGCCTCCGCGCCGCCGATCGGGTCATCGTGGTGGTCGGCTCCGACCGCAAGCCCCGGAGCGTCAAGAACCCCTTCACCTTCGACGAACGCGAACGCATGGTGCGCGCCTGCTTGCGCGGCACCGAGCAGATGCGGGTGAGCGTCGTCGGCGTGGGCGACTCGCCCTACAACGACCAGATCTGGATCGCGTCGATCCAGTCCGCCGTCGAGCGGCTGATCCAGCAGGACGGCCATGCACCTGCCAAGGCCAAGGTCGCCCTCGTGGGGCACCTGAAGGACGCTTCGAGCTACTACCTCAAGCTCTTCCCGCACTGGGAGTTCGTCGGACAGCACAGCGTGGAGAGCCTCAACGCCACCGACGTGCGCGGCCTCTACTTCGATCCCGAGAACCGCGGCCAGCTCGCACCGGCCGACCTGCCCGACGGCACCGCCGCATTCCTCGAGCAGTTCACGCACACCGCCGACTACGCCGAGCTCTGCGAAGAGAGCGCCTTCCTCGTCGACTACCGCGACAAGTACCGCTATGCGGGCAGCGACTTTCCGCCGATCTACACCACGGTCGATGCCATCGTGGTCGAGGCCGGCCACATCCTGCTGGTGCAGCGCAAGTTCCATCCCGGCAAGGGCACCTGGGCGCTGCCCGGCGGCTTCGTCGGCCAGCACGAGCGGCTGCAGGACGCGGCCATCCGCGAGCTGAAGGAAGAAACCCGCCTGAAGGTGCCCGTGCCCGTGCTCAATGGCAGCATGAAGGCCAGCCACGTGTTCGATGCGCCCGACCGCTCGCAGCGCGGCCGCACGATCACGCACGGCTTCTTCTTCGAGCTGGCGCACAACCAGTGGACGGGCCTGTCGGACGTGCGCGCCGATGACGATGCGGCCGAGGTGCGCTGGGTGCCGATTGCCGAGTTCCTCGACATGCAGGACCGCATCTACGAAGACCACTTCTTCATCGCGAATCATTTTTTGGGTGGCCTGGGCAAGAATTGAACGACCAGGCTTTGTCAGCAAGAACGGCCCCGGTTGACGGGGCCAACGTGAAAGGAGCTTTCACATGAACCGCAATCTCACCTCCTCGCCTTTGGGCAACAACCTGCTGCTGCGCACCGACTCCTACAAGGTGTCGCACTGGATGCAATATCCGCCCGGCACGCAGACCGTCCACAGCTACATCGAATCGCGCGGCGGCATCTTCAGCCATTCGCTGTTCTTCGGCCTGCAGGCCTACCTGCGCGAATATCTGCAGACACCGGTGACGCTCGCCGATGTCGACGAAGCCGCCGCGATGATGGCGGTGCATGGCGAACCCTTCAACCGCGAAGGGTGGCTGCGGCTGATCGAGAAGCACGGCGGGCTGATGCCGGTGCGCATCCGGGCAGTGCCCGAGGGCAGCGTGCTGCCAGTGCACAACGTGCTGGCCACCATCGAGAACACCGACCCCGAGTTCTTCTGGGTCACGAGCTTTCTGGAGACCGAATTGCTGCGCGCGATCTGGTATCCGACCACGGTGGCCACGCTCTCCGCGGCTGCACGTACCACGCTGCTGCGATACCTCGAAGCGACCTGCGACGACCCGCAAGGCCAGATCGCCTTCAGGCTGCACGACTTCGGCGCGCGCGGCGTGTCAAGCCTCGAATCAGCGGCGCTCGGCGGCATGGCGCACCTGGTCAACTTCATGGGCACCGACACGCTGGCCGCACTGGTGGCAGCACGCCGGTACTACGACTGCGACGTGGCGGGCTTCTCGATTCCCGCGGCCGAGCACAGCACCATCACGGGCTGGGGCCGCGACCATGAGTCCGACGCGTACAGCAACATGGTCGACCAGTTCGGCAAGCCCGGCGCCACCTTCGCGGTGGTGAGCGACAGCTACGACATCTTCAATGCCTGCGCGCGCATCTGGGGCGGCGAGCTGAAGGCGAAGGTGGTGGCCTCGGGCGCGACGCTGGTGGTGCGGCCCGACTCGGGCGACCCGGCCGAGACCACGCTCAAGGTGGCGCAGATTTTGGCCGACCGCTTCGGCACCACGACCAATGCCAAGGGCTTTCGCGTGCTGAACAACGTGCGGATCATTCAGGGCGATGGCGTGAACCTCGACTCGCTGCGGTTGTGCCTTTCCAACTTCTTCCACAACGGTTTCTCGACCGAGAACATCTCCTTCGGCATGGGCGGCGGGCTGCTGCAGCAGGTCAACCGCGACACCATGCAATGGGCAATGAAGTGTTCGGCGATGCAGGTGAACGGCGAGTGGCGCGATGTCTACAAGTCGCCGGTGGGCGATGTGAGCAAGGCGTCGAAGAAGGGACGGCTCGCGCTGGTGCGGAACGCGCGCGGTGAAGTGGAGACGGTGCGCGAAGAAACGCTTGCGAATGGGCAAGTGGATCTGCTGCAGACTGTGTTCGAGAACGGGCGCATCGTGGCGAACACCACGTTCGATGCGATCCGTGAACGGGCGGCCATCGGGGTGAACCAGTTCGTCACGTCGCGGGCGCCCCTTTGATGCGGTGATCTTTCGGGGCGGGTGCACAGGCCACCGGGCACTCCCCTCCGCGAATGTCCCCCGGGGCTTCGCCCCTCCTCCTTGATTTCGCTGCGGGGAGCACCCGATGCCCTGCGCACTTGGGCGCGCTGCTGGTGATCGCAGGCCTGAACAACCGGCCAAGGACAGTGCCACACAGCATGTCCATAATCCGCCCAGACAGCCGAACCCATGACCAAACTCCTGATCCTCAGCGTGAGCGCCGGCAACGGCCACGTGCGTGCAGCACAGGCGCTTGCCGCCACCGCCCAGTCCCTCGCCCCGCCCTGCACGGCGGTCCACACCGACGCCATGGCCCATGTGGCCGGCGGCTTTCGCAAGGTCTACACCGACTGGTACATCCAGCTCGTGAACCGCGCACCCGAGCTGTGGTCGTACCTGCACCAGCGCACCGACAGCACGCCGCACCACGCACCTTCGCAGCGCCTTCGCCGGGGTATCGAACGGCTGAGCACCGGCGCGCTGGTGCGCGAGATCCGGCGCGAGAAGCCCGATGCGGTGATCTGCACGCACTTCCTGCCCGCGGAGCTCTTGATGCGCGAACGCAACCGCGGGCGCATCGACTACCCGGTATGGCTGCAGATTACCGACTACGACCTGCACAACATGTGGCTCGTGCCGGGCATGGCCGGTTACCTGGCCGCAACGGAAGAAGTCGCCTTTCGCCTGCGCGCACGCGGCATTCCCGCGGACCGCATCCACGTGACCGGCATTCCCGTGATGCCGGCGTTCTCCGAACCCGATGTGCCGGCACTCGCGCGCAACACCTGCGCTGCAGAACTCGGGCTCGATCCGTCGCGGCCTGTGTTGCTGATGGCTTCTGGCGGTGCCGGCGTGGGCGATCTGCCGAGCATGGTCGAGCGCGTGCTCGGCCTGGGCGGTGAAGGCAACTTCCAGGTGATCGCGGTTGCGGGCCGCAACGCCGAGGCGCACGGCAAGCTGCAGGCACTGGCGGCGCTCCATCCGGGCCGCGTGGTGGCCGTGGGCTTCACCAACGAGATGCACAAGCTGATGGCCGCGGCCGACCTGGTTGTCACCAAGCCGGGTGGCCTGACAGTGTCCGAGTGCCTCGCGCTCGGCAAGCCGATGCTGCTGATCTCGCCGATTCCCGGACAGGAAGAACACAACGCCGGCTTCCTGATGGAAGAAGGCGCCGCCTGGCTCGCCTACGACGCCATCGGGCTTGACTACAAGGTGGCGCGCCTGATGGCCGACCCCGCCAAGCTCGCGAACATGGCTGCGCGCAGTCGCGCGCTCGGCAAGCCGCAGGCCGCGCGCGCCGTGCTGCAGCACGTGCTGGGTGCCGTAGCGTGAGCGGCGAGGTCGAAAAGACCGGCGTGGGCCGCACGCTGGGCTACCTGGTGTGGGTGGTCGTCATGGCCTTCTTCTTCGCCAACGCCGAGATCCAGATCGAGGGCGGTGCGGGCTGGGCCACGTCGCTGCCCACCTGGCGCATCGAGAACAGCATCTGGCTCGACATCTTCTGGGGCGGCCGCGCGATGACCGGCTACCACGCCTGGGTGTTCACCTTCATGGCGCTGGTGTTCTTCTCGCCGCTGGCGTTCAACGGCCGGTGGACATGGCGCAACGTGGGGTTCGCCGTCGCGGGGCTGATCGTCTTCTGGGTCAGCGAAGACTTCATGTGGTTCATCATCAACCCGGCCTTCGGCTGGGCGCGCTTCAACCCGGTCGATGCGTTCTGGCACAAGCACTGGCTGTGGGGCGCGCCGGTCGACTACTGGGGCGGTCTCGCGGTGGCGGCGCTGATCCTGACGGTGCGCCATTGGCGTCGACGCGCGCGATGACGGCGGCAACCGACATCGACGACCTGCGCCCCGGCCACTGGGCCGATCCGCTGGACGAACTGCAGGTCGAGAACCTGCACCGCATCACGCCCACGCTGTACCGCAGCGCACAGCCGCGGCGCGCGAACGTGGCGGCGCTGCAGTCGCTGGGCATCCGCACCATCGTGAGCCTGCGGTCGTTCAACGACGACAAGAAGGTGTTCGCGGGCAGCGGCATCCGGCTCGTGCGCGTGCCGATCAATACCTGGTCCATCGACGATGCGAAGGTGCTGCGCGCATTGGTCGCGATCCGCGAGGCCGAGAAGCAGGGGCCGGTGCTCATCCATTGCATGCACGGCGCGGACCGCACAGGCGTGGTGGCGGCCGTCTACCGCATGGCGGTGCAGGACTGGGACAAAGAGAGCGCGCGCCACGAGATGCTGCGCGGCGGCTACGGCTATCACACGCTGTGGCGCAACATCCCGCGCTACATCGAGCGGCTCGATCCGCTCCGGATGCGCCATGCGCTGGCCCATGCCCCGGTGATTCCGGTGGTGTCCTGAAGGCGCCTGCAGCTTTCGCACCCCGCTCCTATACTGGCCGCCCCGTGGCCGATGGCCATCTCCGAACGACCTTTCACAGGGGCTTCTTCCATGGCACTCCAACTGCGCTCTCTCGTCCGATCGAACGGCGAACTCGAACTCTCGCTGCACGACGAACCCATCCCCGAACCCAAGGCCGATGAAGTGATCGTGCGCGTCGAGGCGTCGCCGATGAACCCGTCGGACCTGGGCCTCCTTTTCGGCGCCGCCGACATGACCACCGCGAAGGCATCGGGCACCGCAGACCGCCCGGTCGTCACCGCCATCGTTCCCGAACGCGCGCGGCCTTCGATGGCAGGGCGGCTCGACCAGTCGATGCCGGTCGGCAACGAAGGCGCGGGCGTGGTGGTCAAGGCCGGGTCGTCGCCGGCCGCGCAGGCGCTGCTCGGCAAGACCGTGGCCGCCATCGGCGGCGCGATGTACTCGCAATACCGCGCCTTCTCTGCCGCGCAATGCCTCGAACTGCCCGCGGGCACGACGCCGGCCGAAGGCGCTTCATGCTTCGTCAACCCGCTCACTTCGCTGGGCATGGTCGAGACGATGCGGCGCGAAGGCCACAAGGCGCTGGTGCACACGGCGGCCGCCTCCAACCTCGGGCAGATGCTCAACAAGATCTGCCAGAAGGACGGCATCGACCTCGTCAACATCGTGCGCAAGCCCGAGCAGGAGGCGCTGCTGCGCGGCATCGGCGCGAAGTACGTGTGCAACGCGACCTCGCCGACCTTTCTGGAAGACCTGACGCAGGCGCTGGTCGACACCGGCGCCACGCTCGCCTTCGACGCCACCGGAGGCGGCAAGCTCGCGGGCCAGATCCTCGGCTGCATGGAAGCGGCGCTGAACCGCACCGCCAAGGAATACAGCCGATACGGATCGACCACGCACAAGCAGGTCTACATCTACGGCGGCCTGGACCGTGGCCCGACCGAGTTCGTGCGCAACTTCGGCATGACATGGGGCATGGGCGGGTGGCTGCTGTTTCCGTTCCTGCAGAAGCTGGGGACGGAAGGCACGCAGCGGCTGAAGGCGCGTGTGGTTGCTGAATTGAAGACGACGTTCGCGAGCAAGTACACGCGGGAGATTTCGCTGTTCGAGGCGCTGCAGCTCGATGCGATCGGGGTGTATGGGAAGCAGGCGACGGGGGAGAAGTTCTTGCTCAATCCGAACAAGGGCGTTGCGGCCTGATCTCCCGCTTGGGGGTGGCGTTCGCCTAGACCACCAGCCGATACCCCACCGCAGTCTCGGTCAGCAAATGTTTGGGCTGCGCCGGATCGGCCTCCAGCTTCTGCCGCAGATGCCCCATGTAGATCCGCAGGTAGTGGCTCTGGTCCGTGTGCGACGGCCCCCACACCTCGCGCAGCAACTGGCGCTGCGTGAGCACGCGGCCTGCATTCGCGACCAGCACGGAGAGCAGCCGGTACTCGGTCGGCGTCAGGTGCACCTCGGCGCCGGCGCGGCGCACGATGCGTGCGGCCCGGTCCAGTTCGATCTCGCCGAAGCGGAAGACGGCTTCGGCAGGCTCGTCGTTGCCGCCGCCAGCTGCGCGCGGGCGGCGCAGGTTGGCGCGCACGCGGGCCAGCAGCTCGCCGGTGCCGAAGGGCTTGGTGAGGTAATCGTCGGCACCGGCATCGAGCGCGGCGATCTTGTCGGCCTCGTCGGTGCGGGCGGACAGCACGATGATCGGCACGGCCGACCAGCCGCGCACGTCGCGGATCAGCGAGACGCCATCGCCATCGGGCAGCCCCAGGTCGAGCACCAGCAGATCAGGTTGCCGCGTCCCTGCCGCGGCGAGGCCGTCGCGCAGCGTGCCGGCCTCGTGCACCAGCCAGCCCTCGGCCTCGAGCGCGCCGCGCACGAAGCGGCGGATCTGCGGCTCGTCCTCGATCACGATGGCGGTGGGGGATGGCATGGCTTCAGAGTTGGGCTTCGGCCGGTTCGGGCGGCTCGCGGCGTGGCAGGGTGACGGTGAATTCTGCACCGCCGTCGCGCGCATTGGCAGCGGTGATTTCGCCGCCGTGCGCGCTCACCACCGCGCGGCAGATCGCAAGGCCCAGCCCGACGCCCGGCGTGGCCGACTCCGCCTCGCCGCGGGTGAATTTGTCGAACAGCTTCTGTTCGCGGCCCAGCAACGCGGCGGGCAGGCCAGGGCCGTGGTCTCGCACCGTGAGCACCAGCGTGCCGGGCTCGGCGCGTGCGCCCACCACGATGGGCGGAGCGCCATATTTCGTGGCGTTCTCCAGCAGGTTGACGAGCACGCGCTCGATCAGCACCGCATCGAACTCGACCAGCGGAAGGTCCGCATCGAGCGCGGTCTGCACAACGGCATCGCCCAGCGAGGTGCGCGCCGCGCGGATCGACGACCCCACCACTTCCTCGACCGACTGCCAATCGCGCCGCAGGTTCACCGCGCCGCCCGCGATGCCGCTTTCGAGCCGCGCCATGTCGAGCAGGTTGTTGACCAGCGCATGCAGCTCGTGCGCCTGCGCGACGATGGCGCGCGCCGCGTTGTTGTGTTCCTCGGGCGGCAGCGTCTGCAGCGATTCGGCCAGCGCGATCAATGCGGTGAGCGGCGTGCGCACGTCGTGCGAGATCGCGCCGAGCAGCGCATTGCGCAGCCGCTCCGATTCCATCTCGACCACGGCCTGCTGCGCCACCTCGACGTAGTGCACGCGCTCCAGCGCGATCGCGATCTGCCGCGCCAGCGTGTCGAGCTGTTGCGCCTGCTCCGGAATCAGCAGCCAGCGCGGCTGCGAGGGCGACAGCGCCAGCACGCCGCGCACGCGCATCGGCGCCTGCAGCGGCACGTAGTGCCACGGCTGCGCCGCCAGCGTGGCGGTCGCCAGGCCCGCGGGCTGACCGTGGCGGAACGCCCAGTCGGCCACCTGTGCGTCGAAGCCCTCCGGCGGATCCTTCGGCAGCACGAGCTGGTCGGCCGCGTCTGTCACCAGCACCAGCGCATGGCCGCCGAAGTGGCCTTGCACCGCAGCCGCGCCGAGCGTGACGACCTGCGTGCTCTCCAGCGCCGCCGAGAGCTCGCGCGTGAGTTCGAACAGCGAGCGAGCGCGCCGCTCGCGGCTGGTCGATACACCGGCCGCAAAGCGCAGCCCCGCGGTGAGCTGCCCCACCAGCAGGCCGACGCCCAGCATGATCGCGAAGGTCAGCACGTACTGCACATCGCTCACCGCGAACGACAGGCGCGGCGGCACGAAGAAGTAATCGAACGCGGCCACGTTGAGCAAGGCCGCCAGCGCCGAAGGCCCGCGCCCGAAGCGCATCGCCACCCCGACCACGCCGAGCAGGAACAGCATCACGATGTTCGAGAGTTCGAGCACGCCGGTCAGCGGTGTGCAGACCAGCGTGAGCGCCACGCTCGTGGCCGTCGCCCAGGCGTAGCCGGGCCAGTGGATCGGCGCTTTCTCGTGATCGTCGTCGTCGGCACGCGGCGTGTTGAGCGGCGTGCGCGACAGCCGGCGCGCGCTGTCGGCACGGCCGACTTCCAGGATGTCGAGCGCGGGCGCGCGCTGCGCCAATGCACGTGGCAACGGAACCGCTGCGGCCGGCCACCAGCGGCGCCAGCCGCTCGCGGGCTCCGAGCGCCCCATCACCAGCGTCGCGCAGTTGAGCCGGCGGGCCTGCTCGGACAGTTGCTCGGCCACGTCGGAACCCGTGAGCACCGCGGTGGCCGCGCCCAGCTCCTCGGCCAGCTTGAGCACCGCGAGGATGCGGTCGCGCTCCTCTGCCGCCAGGCGCTGCAACCGGGGCGTTTCGACGTAGGCCGCATGCCAGCGCACATTCAGCTGGCCCGCGAGCCGCGCCGCCGTGCGCACCGTTTGCGCCGCGCCTTCGTGCGGTCCGACGCACGCGAGGATCGCGCCCGAGGTGTTCCAGGCCTGCAGCGCGCCGCCGTGTCCGTTGCCGGCCGCGCCCGACTGTTCGACCCGCCAGCCGCGCACGTCGTCTTCCACATGCTCGGCGGTGCGGCGCAACGCAATCTCGCGCAGCGCGATCAGGTTGCCCTTGCGAAAGAAATTCTGTGCGGCGCGCTCGGCCTGCTGCGGCAGGTACACCTTGCCGGCCGCGAGCCGCGCGGTGAGTTCATCGGGCGTGACATCGACCAGCACCACTTCGTCGGCCTCATCGAGCACGGTGTCGGGCACCGTCTCGTGCACGCGCACGCCGGTGATCGCGCCGACCGTGCCGTTGAGGCTCTCGAGGTGCTGCACGTTGAGCGCCGACCAGACCTCGATGCCCGCGGCCAGCAGCTCCTGCACGTCCTGCCAGCGCTTGGCGTGACGGGAACCCGGGGCGTTGGTGTGGGCCAGTTCGTCGACCAGCAGCACGGCGGGCCTGCGCGCGAGGGCCGCGTCGAGGTCGAACTCGGCGAGCGTGCGGCCGCGGTAGGCCAGCTCGCGCAGCGGCAGCGTGTCGAGCCCCGCGAGGAGTGCGGCGGTTTCGCTGCGGCCGTGCGTCTCGACCACGCCGATGAGCACGTCGCGCCCCGCGGTGCGCTCGCGTTGGGCGGCGCTCAGCATCGCCCAGGTCTTGCCGACGCCGGCACTCGCGCCGAAGTAGATGCGCAGCTTGCCGCGCAGCGCACGCGCCTCGTCGTTGCGCAGCTGCGCAATCAGGGCATCGGGGTCGGGGCGGGTGTCGGGCATGGATGACGTCGGATGGCTGCGCAGGTTATCGCATCGGGCCGCCCTTGCGGCGCTTGGCCTCGTGCCGCCGCGCGGTGCGCGACAGAACCCACCAGGCGAAGCCCAGCGGCACGAACAGCGCCGCGAGCGCCAGCAGCGCGTGAAAGAGGTCAGTGACCATCGCGCAGGCCGCAGCGTGCCAGGTGCTCGCGCCAGCTCACGAGCCGGCCGATCTCGCCCGAGGGCACGCACTCGATCAGGCGGTGCAGCACCTCGGCGTAGCTGGCGATGGGCAGGCGGATCATCAGCCGCACGCAGGGCGCATCGCTTTCCTGCGAAGAGAGGGCGTGCAGCAATGGTTCGCAGCGCACCACGCCCGCATCGGGGCAGCCTGCGATGCTGCGGCGCACGCGCAGTGCGTCGGCGCAGCAGACGGTGACGTCGAGCACGTAGAACGGGCTCGTGGCGGTCATGGGCGCGTGCGTTCGCAGCACGCCGGGGTGTTCACGGTAAGCGGCATAAGCCATGGTTTTCTCCTCAACGCGCAGTCGAAGAAGTTGACGCATCGAGCGCGAGATTCAGTGCGAGAACGTTGACGCGCGATTCACCGAGCAGGCCCCAGAGCGCGCCCTGGGTGCTCTTCTCGATCAACGCGTTGATCTGGTCGACCGGCACCCCGCGCACGCGCGCGATGCGGGCTGCCTGGTAGTGCGCGGCGGCGGGGCTGATGTCCGGATCGAGTCCGCTGGCCGAAGCCGTGACGAGGTCGACCGGCACCGGCGCGGTGTTGCCCGGGTCCGCGGCGCGCAGGGCCTCGACGCGCGCCTTGATCGCATCGGTCAGCGCCGGGTTGAGCGGGCCCTGGTTCGCGCCGCCCGAGGCGCTCGCGTTGTAAGGCTGCGGCGCGGTGGCCGACGGGCGGCCCCAGAAGTGCTTCGGGTCGCTGAAGTTCTGCCCGATGAGTTTCGAGCCGACCGTCGTGCCGTCGAGCACGATCAGGCTGCCCGCCGCCTCCTTCGGAAACACCGCCTTGGCGGCGCCGGTGACGGCCATCGGATAGATGAGCCCGGTGAGTGCGCTCAGCAGTGCGAAGAGCACGATCGCGGGACGAATGATGTTGCCATTGTTGTTCATGAGAAATGCTCCTCAAACCAGATGGACGGCCACAAGCAGCCAGTCGATCAACTTGATGCCGATGAAGGGGACGAGCAGGCCGCCCAGGCCGTAGATGGCCAGGTTGCGGCGCAGCAGCGCGGCAGCGCCCACCGGCCGGTAGCGCACGCCCTTGAGCGCGAGCGGGATCAGGAACACGATGACGAGCGCGTTGAAGATCACCGCAGAAAGAATCGCCGACGACGGGCTCGCCAGGCGCATCACGTTGAGCGCGCCCAGCTGCGGATAGGTCGAGACGAAGATCGCCGGAATGATCGCGAAGTACTTCGCCACGTCGTTGGCGATCGAGAAGGTGGTGAGCGAACCGCGCGTCATGAGCAGCGCCTTGCCGGTCTCCACCACTTCGAGCAGCTTGGTCGGGTTGGAGTCCAGGTCGACCATGTTGCCGGCCTCCTTCGCGGCCTGCGTGCCGCTGCCCATCGCCACCGCCACATCGGCCTGCGCGAGCGCGGGCGCGTCGTTGGTGCCGTCGCCGGTCATCGCGACCAGGCGGCCTTCGAGCTGGTAGCGGCGGATCAGCGCGAGCTTGTCCTCGGGCGTGGCTTCGGCGAGGAAGTCGTCCACGCCCGCTTCGGCGGCGATGGCCGCGGCGGTGAGCTTGTTGTCGCCGGTGATCATCACCGTCTTGATGCCCATGCGGCGCAGTTCGGCGAAGCGCTCCTTGATGCCGGTCTTGACGATGTCCTTCAACTCGACCACGCCGAGCACGCGGTCGCCCTCGGCCACGGCCAGCGGCGTGCTGCCGCGGCGCGCGGTTTCCTCGGCGGCGCGCAGCATCTCGGCGGGCACGCTGCCACCCATCGATTCGACATGCCGGCGGATCGCATCGACCGCGCCCTTGCGCAGCAGCACGGCATCGGTGTCCAGGCTGTTGGGCGCGGCCGGCAGGTCGACGCCGCTCATGCGGGTCTGCGCGGTAAAGGGAACGTAGCGCAGGACCTCGACAGCGGAAGCCTCCAGGCCGTCACGGCGTGCGAGCTCGACGATGCTGCGGCCCTCGGGCGTTTCGTCGGCCATCGAGGCGAGCATCGCGGCGCGCGCAAGGCGGCCCTTCGGCACGCCGGGCGCGGGCAGGAACGCGCTGGCCTGGCGGTTGCCGTGGGTGATGGTGCCGGTCTTGTCGAGCAGCAGCACATCGACGTCGCCGGCTGCTTCCACCGCGCGGCCCGAAGTGGCGATCACGTTGGCCTGCATCATGCGGCTCATGCCGGCCACGCCGACGGCCGAGAGCAGGCCGCCGATGGTGGTCGGGATCAGGCAGACGAGCAGCGCGACCAGTGCGGTGAGCGACACCACGGTGCCCGCGCCCGCGGCCTCCACGCTGAACACCGAGAACGGCAGCAGCGTGACGGTGACCATCAGGAACACGAGCGTCAGGGCGACCAAGAGGATGGTGAGCGCGATCTCGTTGGGCGTCTTCTGGCGCTTGGCCGCTTCGACCATGCCGATCATGCGGTCCAGGAACGACTCGCCCGGGTTCACCGAGATGCGCACCACCAGCCAGTCGGACAGCACACGGGTGCCGCCGGTCACGGCCGAGAAGTCGCCGCCCGATTCGCGCACCACGGGTGCCGATTCGCCGGTGATGGCGCTCTCGTCGACCGAGGCCACGCCTTCGATCACTTCGCCGTCGAGCGGGATCACGTCGCCGGTTTCCACCAGCACGATGTCGCCCTTGCGCAGGTTGGGCGCCTGTTCGGGGAGCCACTGCGCACCGTGGTGCGGCTCGGCCAGCTTCTTGGCCCAGGTGTCCTTGCGCAGGCCCCGCAGCGACGCGGCCTGTGCCTTGCTGCGGCCTTCGGCCAGCGCTTCCGCGAAGTTCGCGAACAGCACGGTGAACCACAGCCAGATGGTCACGGCGAGCACGAAGGCGGGCTTCATGCCGGTGTCGCCCGGGAAGCTCAGCGCATGCACCCAGAGCAGGCTGGTGAGGATGCTCCCGATGTAGACGATGAACATCACCGGGTTGCGCCACTGGGTGCGCGGGTTCAGCTTGGCGAAGGCGCCCCAGAGGGCGGGCTTGACCAGCGCTGCATCGAACAGCGAGAGAGAGGTTTTGGTGTTGGCAGTCATGGTGGGCTCCTTATTTCCAGAGCACCAGGTGTTCGACGATCGGCCCGAGGGCGAGCGCCGGCACGTAGTTGAGCAAGCCGACCAGCAGCACGGTGCCGATCAGCAAAGAGACGAACAGCGGGCCGTGCGTGGGCAGCGTGCCGCTGGTGACGGGCAGGCGCTTCTTGGCGGCCAGCGAGCCGGCAATGGCCAGCACCGGCACGATCATCGCGAAGCGGCCGAGCCACATGGCCAGCGCGAGCAGGCCGTTGTAGAAGGGCGTGTTGGCCGAGAGGCCCGCGAAGGCGCTGCCGTTGTTGTTGGCGGCAGAGGTCAGCGCGTACAGGATTTCCGAGAAGCCGTGCGCGCCGGGGTTCGCGATGCCGGCCTTGCCGGCGCCCGCGATCACCGCCACCGCGGTGCCGGCCAGCACCAGGATCGGCGTGACCAGGATGGCGATGGAGATGAGCTTCATCTCGCGCACTTCGATCTTCTTGCCCAGGTACTCGGGCGTGCGGCCGATCATGAGGCCGGCGATGAACACCGCGAGCATCGCGAAGATCAGCATGCCGTAGAGGCCGCTGCCGACGCCGCCGAACACCACTTCACCGAGCTGCATGAGCACCATAGGCACCATGCCGCCGAGCGGGGTGAGCGAGTCGTGCATCGCGTTCACCGCGCCGCACGAGGCGGCCGTGGTCACGGCGGCGAAGAGGGCCGAGGCGTCGATGCCGAAGCGCACTTCCTTGCCTTCCATGTTGCCGCCGGCCTGCAGCGCGCTGGACATCTGGTCGACGCCGAGCGATCCGAACAGCGGATTGCCGGCCTGCTCGGCGGGCGTGACCACCATCACCGCGACGACGAACATCACCGTCATCGCCGCGAGCACGGCCCAGCCCTGGCGCATGTCGCCCACCACGTGGCCGAAGGTGAAGCACAGCGCCGCCGGGATCAGGAAGATCGCGATCATCTGCAGCAGGTTGGCGAGCGCCGTCGGGTTCTCGTACGGATGCGCCGAGTTGGCGTTGAAGAAGCCGCCACCGTTGGTGCCGAGCATCTTGATCGCTTCCTGCGAGGCGACCGGGCCCATGGCGAGGGTCTGCGTCTTGGTGGTGGCGTCTTCCATCACCGGGGCGCCCTTCTCGTCCTTCAGCGGCTGGCCATCGGCACCGTTCTTCGGTTGCTGGAACGCGGTGGTCTCGACCGTGGCCACGTCCTTGTAGGCATCGAAGTTCTGGATCACGCCCTGGCCCACGAAGAACACCGCGAGCACGAACGACAGCGGCACCAGCACCCACAGCGTGACGCGGGTGATGTCGGCCCAGAAGTTGCCGACCAGGCCCTTGCTCCCCGCGCCGTCGCCCCGGCGCGCGAAGCCGCGCACCAGTGCGAAGGCCACCGCGATGCCGGTGGCGGCCGAGAGAAAGTTCTGCACCGTGAGGCCGAGCATCTGCGTGAGATAGCTCATGGTCGATTCACCGGCGTAGCCCTGCCAGTTGGTGTTGGCGACGAAGCTCACGGCGGTGTTGAAGGCCGAGTCGGCCGACACCGCGCCCATGCCGGCCGGGTTGAGCGGCAGCACGCCCTGCAGACGCTGCAACGCGTAGACGACGATGGCGCCCACGAGGTTGAAGGCCAGCAGCGCCAGCGCATAGGTGCGCCAGTTCATCGAGCGCTCGGGGGCGGTGCCCGCGAGCTTGTAGAGCGGCGCCTCGACGCGCTGCATCCAGCGCGGCACGCGCTCGTTGCAGAGCGCGGCGAGGAATTTGCCGACGGGCCAGGCCAGCACGGCGAGTGCGGCGAGGAAGAGGGCCAGGAGGCCCCAGGCGGACGCGGTCATTTCAGAATTCCTCGGCGCAGATCAGCGCGAAGACGAGATAGGCGAACAGGATCACGGCGATGAGCGCGCCGAATCCGTAGAGGACTTCGAGGCTGATCACGATGCTTCTCCGGCGCCGGTATTGGCGGTGTTGCCGGCATGACCGGCGTTCGGCGGGTTCGGTCCCTCGAGCTTGTTCAGCCCGACGACCATGGCCGCTACCACGACCCATAGCGCCAGCAAGGCGCTCATCCAGACGATGTCCATTCAATTGCTCCTGGAGCGAAACACAAGGCCTTCAGTCTCGGCAGACGTCCGTAAAAACGGGGAACAGAGTCGGTGGGGCCGCATAAAGAAAGCGTAAAAACGCGCCCCTTCCGAGTCCCTTTTTCCAAGCTCCGGCTGTCACAAAGCCAGGCGCCTGCCCGTCTTCAGGGCAGGCGCCGGACCGCGAAACCCGTGGATAGCCCGGCCCTATCGGGGTCATTGCGCTGTCTTGCTCGACAGCGCCTTCGACGGCATTCAATAATCAAAGCATCTACTTTGATAAATAACGGATCGAGATCATGAACACACGATCAAGGGCCTGGCTGGTCGCCGGCCTCGCGGTACTGGTGGTGGGAGCGGCGGGCTACGGGCTCGCCAGGCTGAGACCGGCACATGCAGCGGACGGCGGCATGCAGCCGGCCAAGGTGGCGGTGGCCGCCGCGCGGCCGACGGAAATGGCGCGCTTCCTGAGCGGCATCGGCACGCTGGAAGCCAACCGGCAGGTCGAGGTGCCGGCCGAAGTGGAGGGGCGCGTTGCGAAGATCCTCTTCACACCCGGCGCCGAAGTGCGCGCCGGCCAGTTGCTCGTGCAACTCAACGACGCCCCCGAGCAGGGCGACCTCGAACGCCTGACCGCCCAGCGCGCCAACGCCAAGGCCCTGCTCGACCGCACGCGCCGCCTGCTGCCGCAACAGGCCGCCACGCAGGAGCAGATGGAACAGGCGCAAGCCGGCTTCGACCAGGCCAGCGGCGAACTGCGGCGGGTGCAGGCGCTGGTCGAGCAGAAGCGCATCAAGGCACCGTTCGACGGCGTGCTGGGCATCCGCAAGGTGAACCTCGGCCAGTTCGTGCGGGCCGGCGACACGCTGGTGTCGCTCACCGACGGCCGCACGCTGTTCGCGAACCTCACGCTGCCCGAGACCGCGCTGCCTGCGCTCAAGCGCAACCAGGCGGTGTCGCTCGCGGTCGATGCGTACCCGGGCCGCGTGTTCCAGGCCAGGCTCAGCGCCATCGAGCCGCAGATCGGCAGCGACACCCGCACCGTGCGGTTGCAGGCCACGGTGGACAACGCCGATGGCGCACTCACGCCCGGCATGTATGTCAACGGCAAGGTCGCGCTGCCTTCGCGCACCGACGCGATCACGGTGCCGGAAACCGCCATCACCTACAGCACCCACGGCGACTCTGTCTTCGTCGTGCGCCCCGCTGAAAAAGGCGACGGCTTCACGGCACACCAGGTGTTCGTGAAGGCGGGCGACCGGCAGGACGGCCTGGTCGTCATCGAAGAGGGCCTGAAGGCCGGCGAGAAGGTCGTCACCTCGGGCCAGCTGCGCCTGTACACCGGTGCCGCCGTCGCGCCGGCCGGGAAGGACACGCTCGCCCTCACGGAGCGCAAGTCATGAAGTTCACCGACCTCTTCGTGCGCCGGCCCGTGCTGGCGCTGGTGGTGAGCACGCTGATCCTGCTGCTCGGCGCCCGCGCCCTGGGCGACCTGCCGGTGCGGCAATACCCGCTCACCGAGAGCACCACGCTCACCATCACCACGCAGTACCCCGGCGCCTCGCCGGAACTGATGCAGGGCTTCGTCACGCAGCCGATCGCGCAGGCGGTGGCGACCATCGAGAACGTCGACTACCTCTCGTCGTCTTCCACGCTCGGGCGCAGCGTGATCAGCGTGCGCATGAAGCTCAACGCCGATGCCAACCAGGCGCTCACGCAGGCGATGGCGCAGGTGAGCCAGGTCAAGTACCGGCTGCCGGCCGAGGCCTTCGATCCGGTGATCCTCAAGTCGTCGGGCGAAGCCACCGCGGTGGCGTATGTCGGCTTCTCGAGCAAGACGATGCCGGTGCCCGCGCTCACCGACTACCTCTCGCGCGTGGTGCACCCGCAGTTCGCATCGATTCCCGGCGTCTCGGGCGTCGAGGTGTCGGGCGGACAAACGCTGGCGATGCGCGTGTGGCTCGACGCCAACCGCATGGCTGCGCGCGGCATCTCGGCCGGCGAGCTGGCCGACGCCTTGCGGCAGAACAATGTGCAGGCGGCGCCCGGCCAGGTGAAGGGCCTCTTCGTGGTGTCGAACATCCGCGTGAACACCGACCTGGTGAACGTGGCCGAGTTCCGCGACATGGTCATCAAGCGCGAGGGCGACGCCATCGTGCGGCTGGGCGATGTGGCCACGGTCGAGTTGGGTGCAGCCAGCGCCGACAGCAGCGCGACGATGGACGGCGACAAGGCCATCTACCTCGGCCTGCAGGCGGCGCCCAACGGCAACCCGCTGGTGATCGTCAAGCGCATCCGCGACCTCCTGCCCGGCATCAAGCAGAACATGCCGCCGGGCGTGGAGGTGCAGTTGCCCTTCGAGCTCGCGCGCTTCATCGAGGCCTCGATCGACGAGGTGCAGCAGACGCTGCTCGAAGCCGTCGCCATCGTGGTGCTGGTGATCTTCCTGTGCCTGGGCTCGGTGCGCGCGGTGCTGATTCCGGTGGTGACGATTCCCCTGTCGATGCTGGGTGCGGCGGCGCTGATGCTGCTCTTCGGCTTCAGCATCAACCTGCTCACGCTGCTCGCGATGGTGCTGGCCATCGGCCTCGTGGTGGACGATGCGATCGTGGTGGTGGAGAACGTGCACCGCCACATCGAGGAAGGCAAGTCGCGCGTGCAGGCCGCATTGATCGGCGCGCGCGAAGTGGCCGGCCCGGTGATCGCGATGACGCTCACGCTGGCCGCGGTGTATGCGCCCATCGGCCTCATGGGCGGGCTCACCGGCTCGCTCTTCAAGGAGTTCGCCTTCACGCTCGCGGGCGCGGTGGTGGTCTCGGGCGTGATCGCGCTCACGCTGTCGCCGGTGATGAGCTCGTTCCTGCTGCCGCAGGACGCCACCGGCAGCCGCATGGCGCGCCATGCGGAGTCGTTCTTCCACAAGCTCGCCACCGCGTACGGCCGGCTGCTCGATGTGTCGCTGCACCACCGCTGGGTCACGGGCCTGCTTGCGGCCGTGGTGCTGGTGAGCCTGCCCTTCCTCTACAACGCGGCGCAGCGCGAGCTCGCGCCCGGTGAAGACCAGGCGATGGTGCTCACGGTCATCAAGTCGCCGCAGCACGCCAACATCGACTACGTCGAGAAGTTCGGCAAGAAGTGGGACGACGTGTTCGCGGCGCTCCCCGAGAACACCGGCCGCTGGCTCATCAACGGCTCCGATGGCGTCTCGAACAGCATCGGCGGCGTGCAGCTCTCCGACTGGAAGGACCGCAAACGCAACGCCGACCAGATCCAGGGTGAGGTGCAGGCGAGCATGGGCGACGTGGAGGGCAGCAACATCTTCGCGTTCCAGCTGCCCTCGCTGCCGGGCTCGACCGGCGGGCTGCCGGTGCAGATGGTGATCCGCAGCGCGGGCGACCACCGCGCGGTGTTCGAGGCGATGGAAACGCTCAAGACCGCGGCGCGCGATAGCGGCAAGTTCGCCGTGGTCGACAGCGACCTGGAGTTCAACAACCCGGTGACGGAAGTGCGCGTGGACCGCGCCAAGGCCAACAGCATGGGCGTGACGATGAAGGCCATCGGCGACACGCTCGCGGTGCTGGTGGGCGAGAACTACGTCAACCGCTTCGGCATGGACGGACGCTCGTACGACGTGATCCCGCAGTCGCCGCGCGACCAGCGGCTCACGGCCGAAGCCCTCGCGCGCTACTTTGTGAAGAGCGCGAGCGGGCAGCCCGTGCCGCTCGCGAACCTGGTGACGCTCTCGACCAGCGTCGGCCCCAACAAGCTCACGCAATTCAACCAACTCAATGCCGCGACCTTCCAGGCCATTCCGATGCCGGGCGTGACCATGGGCGATGCGGTGGCGTTCCTGAGCGAAGAAGCCAGGAAGCTGCCCGCCGGCTTTAGCTACGACTGGCAGTCGGATGCGCGCCAGTTCACGCAGGAGGGTTCGGCACTGGTGGTGGCCTTCGTTTTCGCGATCGTCGTGATCTACCTGGTGCTGGCCGCGCAATATGAGAGCCTGCGCGATCCGCTGATCATTCTGATCAGCGTGCCGATGTCGATCTGCGGCGCGCTGGTGCCGCTGGCGCTGGGCTTCGCGACCATCAACATCTACACGCAGATCGGGCTGGTGACGCTCATCGGGCTCATCAGCAAGCACGGCATTTTGATGGTGGAGTTCGCCAACGAGATCCAGGCGCGCGACAACCTGGCGCGGCGCCCCGCCATCGAACAGGCCGCGCGCATCCGGCTGCGCCCGATTTTGATGACGACCGCGGCGATGGTGGTGGGCCTGGTGCCGTTGCTGTTCGCGAGCGGCGCGGGGGCCAACAGCCGGTTCAGCATCGGGCTGGTGATCGTGGTCGGCATGCTGGTGGGCACGCTCTTCACGCTCTTCGTGCTGCCCACGATGTACACGCTGCTGGCGCGCGACCACCGCACGGTGGGGCGCTCGCGGCGCACCGCCGAGCTCGACGCGCTGGTCGAAGGAGCATGACCATGACAAGACTCTTCAACACCGCACCCTTCTTGCTCAGTGCGTTGGTGCTCGCGGGATGCGCGGTCGGACCGACCTACACCGCACCCAAGGAGGCGCCCGTCGCCATCTCGGCGCCCGAGCGCTCGCTGTTCGCCAACGACGCGGTGCAGCGCGACTGGTGGCGCCAGCTCGACGATCCGCAGCTCGATGCGCTGATCGAACGCGCGCTCGCCGGCAACCACGACATTCGCATCGCAGAGGCGCGCCTCCTGGAAGCCCGCGCCTCGCAGACCGAGGCCGAGCTGGACCGCCTGCCCGTCGTCACGATGGGCGCGAGCAAGACGCGCAGCATCGCGCAGGGCAACAGCGGCGCACAACCCGATGTGCGTTCGCTGGCCCAGAGCAGCCGCGCAGGCTTCGATGCCTCGTGGGAGATCGACCTGTTCGGCCGCCTCAAGCGGCTCGACGAAGCCGCCACCGCGCGCACCGAAGCCAGCGCGGCGGACCTCGAGCAGGTGCGCATCGTGGCCGTAGCCGAACTGGCCCGCAACTACTATGAGATGCGCGGCGCCGAGCAGCGCCTGGCGGTGACGCGCCGCACGCTCGACAGCCTGCGCAGCAGCCTGCGCGTGACCGAGGCGCAGGTGCAGACCGGCCGCGGGCTCGAAGGCGACCTTGCGAGCGCAGAGGCCAACGTCGCGACCACCGCGAGCCAGTTGCCCGCGTTCGAGACCACGCGACGCCAGGCCGCGTATCGCGTGGCGGTGCTGGCAGGCCTGCGCCCCGCCGAGCTCGAACCGATGCTCCAACCGCGACAGCTGCGCGTGCTCAACAAGCGCCTGCCCATCGGCGACCTGGGCGACCTGCTGCGGCGCCGGCCCGACGTGCTGCGTGCCGAGCGCGGCCTCGCGGCCAGCACGGCCGATGTGGGCGCGACGACGGCCGAGCTGTACCCGCGCTTCGACATCGGCGGCTTCCTCGGCTTCATCGCGCTACGGGGTTCGGACCTCGGCAGTTCGTCCAGCCGCGCCTTCAGCGTGACGCCCGGCGTGAGCTGGCCTGCGCTCCGGCTGGGCTCGGTCAAGGCCCGCGTGCGCGGCGCCGAGGCGCGTGCCGAAGGCGACCGCGCGCTCTATGAGCAGACCGTGCTGCGCGCCATCGAGGACGTGGAAAGCGCCCTCACCGGCTACGGCCAGAACCAGCAGCGCCTGCAGTCGCTGGTACAGGCCGCGGCCCGCAGCGGCCGTGCGGCCGAACTGGCCGAAGTCCGCTACCGCGAAGGCGCCGCACCCTACCTGAGCGTGCTCGATGCGCAACGTACATTGCTGCGTGCGCAGGACGCCGTGGCCGAGGCCGAGACCGCCTCGTACACCAGCCTCGTCGCGCTCTACAAGGCGCTGGGCGGCGGGTGGCAAGCACCTTCGGATGCGAAGGGAGGGCCGGCCGCCTGACAATCGCCCTACCAAGAACCCACGAAACGTCCATGTCCGCCCCCATCGACGCCAAGCCCGCCTGGATGCCGCACCAGCCGGCAGACCGCATCCTCTCCACGCTCAAGACCCGCGGCGCACTCGGCATTCCCGACATCGCCAAGGTGCTGAACGTCACGGTGGAAGCGGTGCGCCAGCAGATGGCGAAGCTGGAGGCCGAAGGCCTGGTCGACGCCGAGAGCCGCCCGAGCGGCCGCGGGCGGCCGACGCAGATATGGCGGCTCACCGGCGAAGGCCACAAGCGCTTTCCCGACACGCACGCCGAGATGACGGTGCAGATGATCAGCGCCGTGATCAGCGTGTTCGGACAGAAGGGCATGGACCAGCTGATCGATGCGCGCGAGAACACCATGCGCGCCAACTACACCGAGGCCATGCGCGGCGCGCGCAGCCTCAAGACGCGGCTCGAGCGGTTGGCGGAAATCCGCAGCCGCGAGGGCTACATGGCCGAGTTCCGGCCCGAGGGCGACGGCTTTCTCTTCATCGAGAACCACTGCCCCATCTGCACCGCGGCGCAGGCCTGCACGGGTTTCTGCCGCAGCGAGCTGCAACTCTTCGACGAAGTGCTGGGGCCCGAAGTGACCGTCAGCCGCGTCGAGCACGTGCTCGCGGGTGCGCGGCGCTGCGCCTACCAGGTCAGCCCAAAGCCGCGAACCTGAACACCGGACAACGATTTACCCACAACCCCAAAGGAACCACGATGGAACACAAGCTCCCACCCCTGCCCTATGCGCTCGACGCACTGGCACCCGAATATTCGAAGGAAACCCTCGAGTACCACTACGGCAAGCATCACAACGCCTACGTGGTGAACCTCAACAACCTGCAAAAGGGCACCGAGTTCGAAGCCCTCACGCTGGAAGAGATCATCAAGAAGGCCAGCGGCGGCATCTACAACAATGCCGCCCAGATCTGGAACCACACCTTCTTCTGGAACTGCATGAAGCCCCAGGGCGGCGGCGCACCCACCGGCGCGCTGGCCAAGGCCATCGATGCCAAGTGGGGCAGCTACGACGCCTTCAAGGAAGCCTTCGTGAAGTCGGCTGTCGGCAACTTCGGCTCGGGCTGGACGTGGCTCGTGAAGAAGGCCGACGGTTCGGTGGACATCGTGAACACCGGCGCCGCCGGCACGCCGCTGACGACTGCAGATACCGCACTGCTGACGGTGGACGTCTGGGAACACGCCTACTACATCGACTACCGCAACCTGCGCCCGAAGTTCGTCGAGACCTTCCTGGCCAAGCTGGTGAACTGGGACTTCGTCGCCAAGAACTTCGGCTGATCGATCAGCCGTTGATCAGGTTCAGGATGTTCCCGTCCGGGTCCTTGAACCACGCGACCTTCATGTCGCCCATGACATGGAGGTCGCCTTCGAGTTTCGTATCGGGCATGTCGTAGTGCTCGAAGCGCACGCCCTTGGCCTTGAGCGCCGCGGCGAGGCGCTCGATGTCCGCACCGACCTCCCAGGTCACGGCCGTCGCCTGGTTCGTGCCGGCGAACGACGAGCGGTACACGTTGATGCGCGTATTGCCGCTGCGGTAGACCACGACTTCGTCGCCCTCCGCGTCGACTTTGGCGAGGCCCAGCGTTCCTTCGTAGAAGCGGCGGGCCACCGCGAGGTCTTTCACCGCGAGGTTGGCCGTCGCATCGATGTTTCCGAGCATGGATGTCTCCTTCGTGTGGATCGATATTCATGTTCGGTGCCGAAACGGCCCTGTCAAGTCGCCGCCGTCTGATACGGGGCCCATCGCGAACCACGAAAACACCGGCGCGGCGCTTGCGGCACACTGCACCCTTGGTGCAGTGAGGCCAAAAGACCTCCATCGCCCCTGCTGCAACCCCGATCCGTCCAGACAAAGAGACAAACCCATGATCCGCAAACTCACCCGCTCGCTGGCCCTTGCGCTGGCACTTCCCCTGGCTTTTGCGGCAGTTGCCGTGCACGCGCAGAGCTACCCCGCCAAGCCCATCCGCATGATCGTGCCCTTCCCGCCCGGCGGCGGCACCGACATCCTGGCGCGCCTGGTCGCGCAGAAGCTCACCGAGGCCCACCACTGGACCGTGGTGCCCGACAACCGCGGCGGCGCCGGCGGCACCATCGGCATCGCCGAGGCCGCGCGCGCCGCGCCCACGGGCTACGACATCGTGATGGGCCAGAAGGACAACATGGTCGTGGCGCCCTGGCTCTACAAGAACCTGAGCTACAACCCGGTGAAAGACCTCACGGCCGTGGCCCACGTGGCCTACACGCCGGTGGTGATCGTCACGCAGGTCAATTCGAAGTTCAAGACGCTCGACGACGTGGTGAAGGCCGCGCGCGCCGCGCCCGACACCGTCACCTACGGCTCGCCCGGCAACGGCACCACCATCCACCTGGCCGGCGAGATCTTCAACAGCGCCGCCAAGATCAAGATGCGCCACGTGCCCTACAAGGGCTCCAACGCGGCCATGATGGACGTGCTCGCGGGCAACGTCGACCTGATGGTGTCGTCGGTGCCTTCGGCCATGGCGCAGATCAAGGCCGGCAAGCTGCGTCCGCTGGCCGTCACCTCCGCCAAGCGCAGCACCTCGCTGCCCGAGACGCCCACCGTGGCCGAGCTCGGTTACAAGGGCTTCGACGTGAGCACCTGGTACGGCATCTTCGTGCCGGCCAACACGCCCAAGGACATCGTCGCCACGCTGAACACCGAGATCAACAAGCTGCTGGCCACGCCCGAGATGAAGGCCGCCATCATCGGCCAGGGCGCAGAACCCGAGAGCATGACGCCCGACCAGTTCGGCGCGCTGCTGAAGACGGACTACGAGAAGTGGAAGGGCATCGTGCAAGCCTCGGGCGCGACCATCGAATAAGCCTTCGCGTCGCAGAATGGTGTCTCCACAACGGGCCGCGACTACGGCATGGAGACACCGATGGCATTTCTTCTTCGCAAGAACTCACGCACCCTGCTGTTGAAGACAACCGCCCTGGCAGCGGTTGCCGCTTTCATCCAGGGCTGCGCGCAGACACCGGCCCAGCAGCCTCCTTCCGAAGCCACCATCGCCGCGCACGTCGCCGCGGCCACGCGCGATGCGGGCACCGACCTCGCGCCGCTCCTCACACTCTGCAAGCCCGCCCCCGCCGCGCAGCCGCCGCAGGCCGAGCTGGACAAGGGCCTCAGGGCGCTCATCGACAAGCCCGCGCCGCCGCCGGGCAAGACCTTCGACAACCTCTACTTCGTGGGCGCCGACTGGGTGAGCGCCTGGGCGATCAAGACCTCGGACGGCATCATCCTCATCGATGCGCTCAACAACCAGATGGAAGCCGCCGCGCTCATCGAAGGCGGCATGCGCAGGCTCGGCCTGGACCCGGCGCAGATCAAGTACGTGGTCGTCACGCACGGCCACGGCGACCACTACGGCGGCGCGCCCTACCTCGCGCAGAAGTACCGTGCCCGCGTGGTGATGAGCGAAGCCGACTGGACGATGACCGAGACGAAGCTCGAATTCGCGACGCCGGTCTGGGGCGCACCGCCCAAGCGCGGCGCTGGCGACTTGTCAGTCAAGGACGGCGACCGCCTCGTGCTCGGCGACACCACCGTCACGCTGTACATCACGCCGGGCCACACCATGGGCACGATCTCGCCGGTGTTCGACGTGACATCGAACGGCCAGAAGCACCGCGCGATGCTCTGGGGCGGCACCGCCTTCAACTTCGGCAAGAACGTGCCGCGGCTGGGGAGCTATATCGATGCGACGCGGCGCATGGGCACGGTGGCAGAGGCGCAGAAGATCGACGTGCTGGTGTCGAACCACTCGGGCTACGACGGCTCGCAAGGCAAGCTGGCCGCGCTGAAGCAGCAGCCGGCGGGTGCGGCGAATCCGTTCGTGATCGGCACGCCTGCGGTGTCGCGTGCGTTGAACGTGATGGGTGAGTGCGCGCAAGCGCAGCGGGACCGGTTCGTGCTGCAGTGATGTCTGGCTGCCTCTCCTCTTGGGAGGGGGTGGAGTGAGGGCCCGCGACGCAGCGACGTCCGACGTCTCTTAAGGGACCCGAAGGAGTAAGTCGATCTTGCTAAAAGCGGACGCTCAGGGGTCGATTGCTGTGCGGCACGAATGCGGTCACCGGTGGAGAGCAGACAGGCGCCGCTTCTGATCACGACGAAGTCGTTCGACAAGCTGAGGTCGAGCGTTCGATCAATTGGGGGGCTGAACAAGGCCTGCGAAACGCGTTTCACGCCGGGCCTGACGTCGGTGCCGGCGAGCTAGCTTGTCAGCGAGGAACCATGTCCAATGGTCGTACGCCGCTCGCCCGCGCAGGGTGCTGTTCGTGTGTCGCGCCCCCAGGATAGACGGTAAGCCAATAGCCGCCAGACTTATGCGAGCTCAGATCGTTCTCTTCCATCAGTTGCAGTTCGGCGCTCACCATATCTGCAAACGTGGCGGCCACCGAGGTTGGCTCACGATCCTGCTCGATCCACTGCATCGGTGAGCTATCAAAGCTGCCATCTGCTAGAACATAAGTAAAGCAACAGCCTTGATGAAACAAGAAGACCGCTGCGCTTGGAGGCAGGGCTAGAGATGTGTCTGTTTCTCTTATCAATTCTTCGGCGCTGACGCGAAACTCTTCAAGCTCCACCAAATTGGCCAGCTCGCTGCCTCTGAACAAACGTCCAGGTGAGCGCCCCATCTGGAGAAGATATTCGCGAAAGACGGCAGGGAATCTCCCTCGCAGAAGCAGCTCCGCTTTCAAGATTTCGGCTTCAGTGAAGCCGATGAAATCCATCTGGTTCGACTGATACTCTTCAATCAGGTTTTGAGGCGTTCGACTGAAAACGTAGGGAGGGTTTTCTGCCATGGCAACCAGTCGACGCTTCCAATCCGCAACGATCGCTTCTGCTTCCATGGGCCTTTTCCTTTTTCTGTTTCCAACGAAGACCGAGGCTGCGAAAGTCGGCTATTGGCCGAACTCTGACCTCACCGCACATGAACGTTCGAGCGGCTGACCTTCTTTATTTCTTCGCCAAGAACGCCGCCACCAGCGCGTTGGCGTGTCCGTGACCGATCTGATGCTCCGTCTTGAGCCGGTTCACGAGTTCCATGTGTTTGAGAGGGCCTGCATCCTGAAGAACATTCATCCAGTGGGCGATTGGCTTCGCATAGGTCTTTTCAATCGAAGGAAAGTACGAGGCGGGGCCTTTGACTTTGGTCGTTTCGGTCATTGATTTTCCGTTAGCGGGCTGAGGGTCTGGTGGGGCAAGTCCGGACATGGGCATTGCGGAATGGCAGGCCGGCGTTGGACGTTTGAATCGTACTTCCGCTCTTGGCCGTCAGGCGTGAGTGGCGTTAAGAAAATAGACCTTCGAGCCCAGAGGCAGGTCCGCCTTGGTGACTGCCCGCGGCAACGAAAACGGCGCATGCACCATTGGACGCCCCCGACTGATGTGCTCGAACGCAGCGATGTTCGTCCGC
Organism: Variovorax sp. RKNM96; assembly: GCF_017161115.1. Classification (GTDB taxonomy): domain Bacteria; phylum Pseudomonadota; class Gammaproteobacteria; order Burkholderiales; family Burkholderiaceae_C; genus Variovorax. The sequence continues at coordinate 6,800,053 of NZ_CP046508.1, forward strand.
ACCTCGTTGCCGCTGGGTGTGACGATCAAAAGGAGTTCTCCAACCTTCACGTCGCGTCGGAGTGTGTTCGGGACGCCAGGAACGAGCACGCACCCTCGACCGCCAATGTCGAACACGTCCTCGATTTCGAACAGGAACTGCATCTAGCGTGTCTGGTGAACGAATTGGAGGGGCGCCACGAATGTCTGGGTTCTGGCCATATGCCGCTGCCATGAAGAGGCCCATAGTTACGCCACGACGAGCGCGGTGCCTGTCTTGGAGCACAACCGAGCCGCCTCAAACAAGAGCAACCAGATGACCTGAAAGTCGATGAGCGAGTCGTCACCTTCGCCATCATTGATTGCTTGCGCTTGGGAGTCGCTGAGCACGCCGTCATTCAGTGACAGGCCGATGTGGGAAGCAATCGAGACAAGCGCCGTGTGGAGCGCATCAGCTCCGACAATGCTTACATCAAGTTCTTCGAGCGCTCCGCTTGGAGTCCTCGGGATGAGGACGTACGGTTTGTCGAATTTCGTCAATGGCTCAAGCGCTCCAGCAGCGATGCCCGCGGACAGGGCATAAGCACTGAAGGCAGCCAGTTGTGACGCCGAACTGTGGTCACGCGCCGAGCGCCCAAAACAAAGCATCCCGCCAAACTCGCCATAGAAATCCGCACCATCAATGCCAGCGGGCTCGACATACATCGGAGTCCCAGCCGAAGTGCGGGACAGCAGACCTAATAGCTCAGGGGAAAGATCACCGAGCCCGATTTCAATTCCAACACTCATTCGAGCATCCTCCCATGTTGGCTCGGCCTTGAAACTTGAATCGCCCAAAAAAGAGTGGGCCGCTCTCGATTGTTGATGGCGGCACAGTTGGCGTGCACGCACTTCAAAAGCGGTCGCTCCAGACCCTGCAGAATCTGTTGCTCGTGCGCTGCGAAGGTCGGCTATCAGGCAAATGGGCCCGGTCGACGTAGGACCGCTCCTGGCCGCACTCCGACTTCCCAAGATTCGCTCATGTACGGCCAGCCTACTGTGCTTGCCGCCAATCCAAAGTAGCTCAGGCTGTAGCACTCACCCTTATCAAGATGGACGCAAAAATAGGCGCCATCCGCAAGAGCCGCGTGTATGCAAAGGCCCCAACCCTCACCCTAGCCCTCTCCCCAAGGGGAGAGGGGACAAGTCAGCGACACGTGCACTTCAATCCGGCACGAACTTCGTGTTGAAGATATCGACGTCCGAGGCATCCTCGAACGTCGCCACCTGCCCCATCTTCCCGTCGCTCATCCTGCACGCCGAGAACAGGCTGTAGCGCCCCTTGAAGTAGAACTCGTCCATCACGATCAGTGCGTACGGGTACGGCACGAAGACCTGGTGTTCGAAGATGACGCGGTGCACGTTCCTCGGCGACGGAAAGAGCTTGTAGTCGTTGGTGTCGATCGACTTTGCGGTGGCCATGGTCGTGCGCGCTTTCGGTGTTGAGGGCATTCAGGCCGGGTCGCGCACGTCGGCCACGGGGTTCGCACCGAAGTCCTCGCGCGCCAGGTACTTGAGCACCTTGGCAGCCGCGCTAGCGGGGCTGTCGAGCCGGCCTTCCTCCTTCATGCTCACGAAGCGCGTGCGGTCCGGAAAGTTCTCTGCCGATGCGCCGCGCAGTTGCACCTGCATGTCGGTATCGATGATGCCGGGCGCGAGCGAGACGATGCGCGCGCCGTTCGGTGCAGCCGCTTCCTCGAGCGCCACGGCCTGAGAGAAACGGTCCATGCCGGCCTTGGCCGCGCAGTAAGGTGCCTGGCTGCCCATCGCGTTGCGGCCCAGGCCCGACGAGATGTTCAGCACCTTGCGCGCGCCGCGCCATTCGCGCGTGGCGTTGAGGAACGCGGCGGTCAGCAGCATCGGCGCTTCGAGGCCGATGCGCAGCGCCAGCGACAGCTCGCCAGCGACGGCGCCGGCCAGCGGTGCCGGGTTGCCGACGGTGCCCGCGTTGTTGATCAAGGTCACGCTGTCGAAGCGCTGCGCATCGAGGGTCTTGAGCCAGGCCGACACGCGGGCCGATGCGGCGACGGGGTCGGACAGGTCCTGCTCCCATTGCGTGAGTTCGGCGCCGGCCGACTTGGCGACCTCGGCGAGCTGCGCATCCTGTTTGCGCGAAATGCCGAGCACCACATGGCCGGCTTGCAGCAGCTGTTCGGCCATGGCACGGCCCAGGCCGCGCGAGGCGCCGGTGATCAGGGTGAGGTGGGAAGCGGTCATCGGGACAGTCTTTCTTGAACGAAGGCGGGGAGGTTAAGGGGTATCGAGAGGCCCTGTGGCTCAACCGGTACGGAATTGCTTGCGCAGGAACGCGCGGTGCCGCGCGATGTGCTGCAGTTGCGCGGGGGCGATGGTGCCGCCGAGGTCGACTTCGTCCGCCCCGTTGAGCACCGCATTGGCATGCGTCATCGCACGCGCGACGACTTCTTCTTCGCTCACGCCCTGCTGCGCGGCGAGGTCGAGGGCCACGCGCCGCATCGCACGTTGCGAAAGCATCCACATCGCACCGAAGCGGTCCCAGGCGAGCGCGGCCTCTTCGGCCTTCTCGCGGTCCGCAAGAATTTCGCTGAGGGGCTTGGCGAGGATGGCATCGAGCGCATCGATCTTCTCGGTGAGCGCTTCGTTGCGTTCGATGGCTTGCTCGAGCGTCGGGCCGGTGTCTTCGGCTTTCGCCTTCGGTACATCTGCCGGTGGAATGAAAGCCGCTTCCGCGTTCGCGGGCACGACCTGGAGCTGGTCTTTGAGGGTCATGAGGTTTCCGTTTCCGCCGAGGCGTTCTTCTTGTTCGACATCGCGCTCACGCGCAGGCCCGGCAGGTCGAGCACGCGGAGGCCCCCGTACTCCACGCGGATCAGCCCCTGCGCCGAGAGTCCGTTGAGTGCCTCGTTCACGCGCTGGCGCGAGAGGCCCACGAGGTACGCCAGTTCCTGCTGCGTGATGCGCAGCACCTCGCCCACGCCCGGGTACAGCACCGGGTTGAACAGCGACACCAGGTTGCGCGCCACGCGCGCGTCGGGGTTGTTGAGCCGGTCGATCTCCAGCGCCGCGATGAACTGGCCGAGCCGTTCGTTGAGCTGGTTCATCACGAAGCGGTTGAAGCCGATCGAGTGATCGAGCAGCCAATGAAAGCTCTCGATCGGCAGCCCCGCCACCACGCTGCGGCGCAGCGCCTGGATGTTGTAGCGGTAGGGCTCGCGCTTCATCACCGTGCCTTCGCCGAACCAGCCGCCGGGCGGCACGCCGGTGTAGGTGACCGAGCCGCCATCGGCGTTGTCGTTGCTCATCTTGAGCAACCCCTCGACCACGCCGAACCAGTAGGTGGGCGAGCGGCCGACGCGGCAGACCAGGTCGCCGGGCTCGGCTTCGCCCACCACCAGCGCGGCCTCGGCGCGGCGGCGCTCGGCGGGCGTGAGCGTAGGCAACCAGGGAATGCCGCCGAGTTCCGCGGCATTGGCGGGACGCACGCGGTCCTTGATCGAATTGCCAGGCGTGCCAAGCGTGCCGAGAGGACTCTGGTTGAGATTGCCGTGAGGCATCGGGAAACTCCGGGGAGTAGTGTCCCTAGGATTGTCGTCGGAACGACAAGCGGGCGTCAAAGTGAGGCCTACGATCCGCCCACTGTGCAAACAAACGACCCCACCTTCCCCCGGCTGCTGCTCGCGCACGCCCAGGCCCAACCCGAGTCGCCCGCCGTGCGCGAGAAAGACCTCGGCATCTGGCAGACCTGGACCTGGAACGCTGTGGCAGAGGAGGTGCGCGAGATGGCCTGCGGCCTCGCGAGCCTCGGCTTCAAGGCCTTCGACAACCTCGCCATCGTGGGTGCCAACCGGCCGCACCTGTACATGGCGGTGGTCGCGGCGCAGAGCCTGCGCGGCGTGCCGGTGCCTCTGTACCAGGACGCGGTGGCCAGCGAGATGGTCTTCATGCTGCAGGACGCGGCCATCGAATTCGTGATCGTCGAAGACCAGGAGCAGGTCGACAAGCTGCTCGAGTGCCGCGAGCTGCAGAAGGACCAGCAGCACGGCATCCGCCACATCATCTACGACGACCCCAAGGGCCTGCGCCACTACGACCAGCCCGGGCTCATGAGCTACGAGCAACTGCGCGCGCTGGGCCGCGAGTTCGACAAGGCCAACGTCGGCTATTACGACCGCGCCGTGGCGAGCGGCGAGGCCACCGATGTCGGCGTGATCCTCTACACCTCGGGCACCACCGGCCGTCCCAAGGGCGTGTGCCAGACGCATGCGAGCTTCATCGCGGCGGGCCGCGGCGGCGTGGAGACCGACAGGCTCGGCCCCGGCGACAACATCATGAGCTACCTGCCGATGGCGTGGGTGGGCGACCACCTGTTCTCGGTGGCGCAGTGGCTGGTGGGCGGCTTCACGCTCAACTGCCCCGAGTCGGCCGAGACGGTGATGAACGACATGCGCGAGATCGGCCCGAGCTACTACTTCGGCCCGCCGCGCACCTTCGAAGGCTTGCTCACTGCGGTGTCGATCCGCATGGAAGACGCGGCGGCTCCGAAGCGCTGGCTCTATGCGAAGTTCATGGCGCTCGCGCAGCGCGTGGGCGCGGACATCCTCAACGGCGCGCCGGTGAGCACGGGCGACCGGCTGATGTATGGCCTCGGCAACCTCTTGATCTACGGGCCGCTGCGCAACGTGCTGGGCATGAGCCGCATCCGCGTGGCCTACACGGCCGGCGCGGCCATCGGGCCCGACCTGTTCCGCTTCTATCGCTCCATCGGCGTGAACCTGAAGCAGTTCTACGGCCAGACCGAGACCTGCGCCTACGTGTGCCTGCAGCAGGACGGCAAGGTCAAGCTGCAGACCGTGGGCACCGCCGCGCCGGGCATCGAACTGAAGATCGCCGAAGACGGCGAGGTGCTGGTGCGCGGCGTCTCGGTGCTCAAGGAGTACTACAAGCGCCCCGACGCCACCGCCGAAGTGCTCGATGCCAACGGCTATTTCCACACCGGCGACGCGGGCGTGCTCGACAGCGAAGGGCACCTGCGCATCATCGACCGCGCGAAGGACGTGGGCCGGCTCGTGAGCGGCGCGATCTTTGCGCCCAACTACATCGAGAACAAGCTCAAGTTCTTTCCGCAGATCAAGGAAGCGGTGTGCTTCGGCAACGCGCGCGACGAGGTTTGCGCGGCCATCAACATCGACTTCGAAGCGGTGGGCAACTGGGCCGAGCGCCGGGGCCTGGCCTATGGCGGCTACGTCGACCTGGCCGGCAAGCCCGAGGTGCTGGCGCTGATTGCCGAATGCATCGGCAAGGTCAACGCCGACCTCGCGAGCGAAGACGGCATGGGCGAGACCCAGATCGCGCGCTTCCTCGTGCTGCACAAGGAGCTCGACCCCGACGACGACGAGCTGACCCGCACGCGCAAGGTGCGCCGTGGCTTCATCGCCGAGAAATACGCGGTGCTGCTCGATGCGCTCTATGGCGGCAAGACCGAGCAATACATCGAGACCCAGGTCAAGTTCGAGGACGGACGCACGGGCGTGGTGAGCGCCACGCTGAAGATCGTCGAGGCGAAGACTTTCCCCATCGTGAAGGCGGCCGCATGAGCGCTCGAAAGATCGGCGAGGTCATCCTCGACGTGCAGAACATCTCGCTGAGCTTCGGCGGCGTGAAGGCGCTGACGGACATCAGCTTCAACGTGCGCGAGCACGAAGTGCGCGCCATCATCGGCCCGAACGGCGCGGGCAAGAGCTCGATGCTGAACTGCATCAACGGCGTGTACTGGCCGCAGCAGGGCTCCATCACCTTCCGCGGCCAGACCTTCAAGCACATGAACTCGCGCCAGGTGGCCGAGATGGGCGTGGCGCGCACCTTCCAGAACCTGGCGCTCTTCAAGGGCATGAGCGTGCTCGACAACATCATGACGGGGCGCAACCTCAAGATGAAGAGCGGCCTGCTCGCGCAGGCCTTCCGCTGGGGCCCGGCCGAGCGCGAGGAACTGCGGCACCGCGAATTCGTCGAGCACATCATCGATTTCCTCGAAATCCAGGCGCACCGCAAGACGCCGGTGGGCCGCCTGCCCTACGGCCTGCAAAAGCGCGTGGACCTCGGCCGCGCGCTCGCGATGGAGCCGCAGGTGCTGCTGCTCGACGAGCCGATGGCCGGCATGAACGTCGAGGAAAAGCAGGACATGAGCCGCTTCATCCTCGACGTGAACGACGAGTTCGGCGCGACCATCGTGCTCATCGAGCACGACATGGGCGTGGTGATGGACATCTCCGACCGCGTGGTGGTGCTCGACTACGGCAAGAAGATCGGCGACGGCACGCCGGACGAAGTGCGCAACAACGAAGACGTGATCCGGGCTTATCTGGGTGTGGAGCACTGACGCCATGCCACACCCGACCCCGATGCATTGCTCCTTCCCCCTCTGGGGGAAGGCTGGGATGGGGGCACGACGGCCCTCGCAACACAACCGCGCTCCATCAAGCGCCGCGTGCCCCCACCCCAACCCTCCCCCGGAAGGGGAGGGAGAAAAACAAGAAAGACATTGACCATGGGATTTTTCCTCGAAACCCTGTTCGGCGGCCTCATGGTCGGCATGCTCTATTCGCTGATCGCCATCGGCTTCGTGCTGATCTACAAGGCCTCGGGCGTCTTCAACTTCGCGCAGGGCGCGATGGTGCTGTTCGCGGCGCTCGCCATGGCGCGGTTCTCCGAATGGTTCCCGCTGTGGTTCGGCTTCCAGAACCAGATCCTCGCGAACATCCTGGCCTTCATCGCCGCGATGGCGGTGATGGTGGTGGTGGCCTGGCTCATCGAACGACTCGCATTGAGCAAGCTGGTGAACCAGGAAGGCATCACGCTCCTGATGGCCACGCTGGGCATCGCCTACTTCCTGGACGGCCTGGGCCAGACCATCTTCGGCAACGACATCTACAAGATCGACGTCGGCATGCCCAAGGAACCGCTGATGGTGCTGCAAGGCACCTTCGAAGGCGGTCTGCTGCTGAGCCAGGAGGACCTGATCGCCGCGCTGGTGGCCGCAGCCCTCGTGGTGGTGCTGGCCATCTTCTTCCAGAAGACCGCGACCGGCCGAGCGCTGCGCGCGGTGGCCGATGACCACCAGGCGGCGCAGTCCATCGGCATTCCGCTCAAGCGCATCTGGGTGATCGTGTGGTCGGTGGCCGGCTTCTCGGCGCTGGTGGCCGGGATCATCTGGGGTTCCAAGCTCGGTGTGCAGTTCTCGCTGTCGCTGGTGGCACTGAAGGCGCTGCCGGTGGTGATCCTCGGCGGGCTCACCTCGATTCCGGGCGCGATCATCGGCGGCCTCTTGATCGGTGTGGGCGAGAAGCTGTCTGAAATCTATCTCGGCCCCATGCTCGGTGGCGGCATCGAGATCTGGTTCGCCTATGTGTTGGCGTTGGTCTTCCTGCTGGTTCGGCCCCAAGGCCTGTTCGGCGAAAAAATCATCGATCGGGTCTGAGTCATGTTCTACAGAGAGAACGGTCAATTCAAGTCGAGCTATCGCGCGGATCAACAGATCCTCCCGATCGCGCAGGACCGCATCGCGATGCTGGTACTGCTGCTCGTCGCGTTCATCGTCGTGCCGCTGGGCGTGTCCGACTACTGGATGCGCGCCATCCTCACGCCCTTCCTGATCCTGTCGCTCGCGGCCTTGGGCCTCAACATCCTGGTCGGCTACTGCGGCCAGATTTCGCTGGGCACCGGCGCCTTCATGGCAGTGGGCGCGTACGCGGCCTACAACTTCCAGGTGCGAATCGACGGCATGCCGCTCATCGCCTCGCTGCTGCTGGGCGGCCTGTGCGCGACGGTGATCGGCGTGCTCTTCGGCATTCCGAGCCTGCGCATCAAGGGTCTGTACCTCGCAGTGGCCACGCTGGCCGCACAGTTCTTCACCGACTGGGCGTTCCTGCGCATCCAGTGGTTCACCAACAACTCGTCCTCGGGTTCGGTGAGCGTGGCGGGGCTCAACGTGTTCGGCGTGCCGATCGAGTCGCCGGTGCAGAAGTACCTGTTCTGCCTCCTCTTCGTGGTGGTGTTCGCGCTGCTTGCCAAGAACCTGGTGCGCAGCGCCATCGGCCGCGAGTGGATGGCGATGCGCGACATGGACGTGGCCGCCGCGGTGATCGGCATCCGCCCGGTGTACGCCAAGCTCACGGCCTTTGCAGTGAGCAGCTTCATCGTCGGCGTGGCCGGCGCGCTGTGGGGCTTCATCCACCTGGGTGCGTGGGAGCCGGCGGCGTTCAGCATCGACCGCTCGTTCCAGCTGCTGTTCATGGTGATCATCGGCGGGCTCGGATCGATCATGGGCAGCTTCTTCGGCGCCGCCTTCATCGTGCTGCTGCCGCTCTTTCTGAACCAGCTGCCCGCGTGGCTGGGCTTCTCGATTTCCACCGCGCTCGCCTCGCACCTGGAGACCATGATCTTCGGCGCGCTGATCGTGTTCTTCCTGATCGTCGAGCCGCATGGCCTCGCGCGGCTGTGGTCCACGGCCAAGGAGAAGTTGCGGCTCTGGCCCTTCCCGCACTGACAACGCATTTCGAGAGTTCCCGTTCGTTCGCAAAAACCCCGGCACCGAGGTGCCCACAAAAGGAGACAGGCATGAAACTGAAATCGCTCGCTCTGACCGCCGCCCTGGTGGCCAGCACCCTCGGCGCCCTGCTCGCGCCATCGATCGCCACCGCGCAGGCCAAGGAGCAGTTCTTCCCGCTGCTGGTCTATCGCACCGGCCCCTACGCACCCAACGGCACGCCGTGGGCCAACGGCAAGCAGGACTACCTGAAGCTGGTCAACGCGCAAGGCGGCATCAACGGCGTGAAGATCACTTTCGAAGAATGCGAAACCGGCTACGCGACCGACAAGGGCGTGGAATGCTATGAGCGCCTGAAGGGCCGCCCGGGCGTCGCACTGTTCGACCCGCAGGCCACCGGCATCACCTTCGCGCTCACCGACAAGGTGCCGACCGACAAGATCCCGCTCGTCACGCTTGGCTACGGTCTCGCGGCCTCGCAGGACGGCGGCGTGTTCAAGTGGAACTTCCCGCTCATGGGCAGCTACTGGACTGCGGCCGACATCCTGATCCAGCACCTGGGCAAGAAAGAAGGCGGCCTCGACAAGCTCAAGGGCAAGAAGATCGCGCTCGTGTATCACGACTCGCCGTTCGGCAAGGAGCCGATCCCGCTGCTGCAGGAACGCGCCAAGATGCACGGCTTCGACCTGTCGCTGATTCCGGTGACCGCGCCCGGCGTGGAACAGAAATCGGCCTGGCTGCAGGTGCGCCAGCAGCGGCCCGACTTCGTGCTGCTGTGGGGCTGGGGCGTGATGAACTCCACCGCGCTGAAAGAGGCGGTGGCCACCGGCTTCCCGCGCGAGAAGATGTACGGCGTGTGGTGGGCCGGCGCCGAGCCGGACGTGAAGGACGTAGGCGCCAACGCCAAGGGCTACAACGCGCTCGCGCTGAACGGCTCGGGTCCCGACAACAAGGTGATCCAGGACATCCTGAAGCAGGTGCACGACAAGGGTCAGGGCACCGGTCCGAAGGATGAAGTGGGCTCGGTGCTCTACACGCGCGGCGCCATCATCTCGATGCTCGGCGTCGAGGCCGTGCGGCGCGCACAGGAGCGCTTCGGCAAGGGCAAGGTCATGACCGGCGAGCAGGTGCGCTGGGGCCTCGAGAACCTCGCACTCGACCAGAAGAAGCTCGACGCGCTCGGCTTCGCCGGCGTGATGCGCCCGGTGAGCACCTCGTGCCAGGACCACATCGGCTCGACCTGGGCCCGCATGGAAACCTGGGACGGCGCCAAGTGGAACATCGCACCCGAGTGGTACCAGGCCGATGAACAGATCATCAAGCCGATGGTGAAGGGCGCCGCCGACAAGTACGCCGGCGAGAAGAAGCTGACGCGCCGCGAAGCAGCCGACTGCCAGTCTTGATGCACTGAGTGCCGTGGCGGCTCGCAAGAGCCGCCATTCGCAAGGGCAGCCGCGCGCTGTTCTTGCGAATGCTTCGGACCACACCATGAGCGAACCCAACATCCTTCTCAACGTCAACGGCATCGAGGTCATCTACAACCACGTGATCCTCGTGCTCAAGGGCGTGTCGCTCACCGTGCCCGAAGGCGGCATCGTGGCGCTGCTCGGCGGCAATGGCGCGGGCAAGACGACCACGCTGCGCGCAGTGAGCAACCTGCTCGCGGGCGAGCGCGGCGCGGTGACCAAGGGCACCATCGAGCTGCGCGGCGACCGCATCGAGGCGCTGTCGCCGGCCGAGCTGGTCAAGCGCGGCCTCATCCAGGTGATGGAAGGCCGCCACTGCTTCGCCCACCTCACGATCGAGGAGAACCTGATGACCGGCGCCTACACGCGCACCGACGGCAAGGCCGCGGTGCAGCAGACGCTGGACAAGGTGTATGCGTATTTCCCGCGCCTGAAGACACGGCGCACCTCGCAGGCGGCCTACACATCCGGCGGTGAGCAACAGATGTGCGCCATCGGCCGCGCGCTGATGGCCAACCCGACGATGGTGCTGCTGGATGAACCGTCGATGGGCCTTGCGCCGCAGATCGTCGAGGAGGTGTTCGAGATCGTGAAAGACCTCAACACCAAGGAACACGTGACCTTCCTCCTGGCCGAGCAGAACACCAACATGGCGCTGCGCTACGCCGACTACGGCTACATCCTGGAGAACGGCCGCATCGTGATGGACGGCGAAGCGAAGGGCTTGCGCGAGAACGAGGACGTGAAGGAGTTCTACCTCGGCGTCGGCGGCGCGGACCGAAAAAGCTTTCGCGATGTAAAGAGCTACAAGCGGCGCAAACGCTGGTTGGCCTGACGTACCCATCCCCACAGACCGAATCGATTGATGAAGGGTACGGACATGACCGACCACTACGACAAGCTCGAAATCCGCGACCCCGTCGAACGCGAGCGCGACCTCCTGGCCGCACTGCCGAAACAGATCGCGCAGGCGCAGACGGCGACCTCTGCGTTCAAGAAGATCCTCGACGGCGTGAAGCCCGCGGACGTGACGACGCGCGAAGCGCTCGCCAAACTACCGGTCACGCGCAAATCGGAATTGCTCGAGCTGCAGAAGGCGCGCCGTGCCGACGACCCGTTCGGCGGCTTCGCATCGATCGTTCGTGGCCCGCGCATGCCGCGCGTGTTCGCGAGCCCCGGCACCATCTACGAACCCGAAGGCGAGGCGCGCGACTACTGGCGCACCGCACGGGCGTTGCATGCGGCGGGTTTTCGCAGCGGCGAGCTGATCCACAACAGCTTCAGCTACCACATGACCCCGGCCGGCTCGATCATGGAAAGCGGCGCGCGCGCCATGGGGTGCACAGTGTTCGCGGGCGGTACGGGGCAGACCGAGCAACAGCTCGAAGCCATCGTGGACCTCAAGCCCGAGGGCTACGCGGGCACGCCGAGCTTCCTGAAGATCCTGCTGGAGAAGGCCGAGGAAAAGGGGCAGAAGCTGCCTTCGCTCACCAAGGCCCTGGTGTCCGGCGAAGCCTTTCCGCCGAGCCTGCACGACTGGATCGCCGCGCATGGCGTCAAGGGCACGCAGTGCTATGCCACCGCCGACCTCGGCCTCATCGCCTACGAGACCAGCGCGCGCGAAGGCCTGGTGATCGACGAGGGCGTGCTGGTCGAGATCGTGCGCCCCGGCACCGGCGACCCCGTGCCCGATGGCGAGGTGGGCGAGATCGTCGTCACCAGCTTCAACCCCGACTACCCGCTGGTGCGCTTCGGCACCGGCGACCTCTCGGCCGTGCTCGCGGGCACCTGCCCCACGGGCCGCACCAACAAGCGCATCAAGGGCTGGCTCGGCCGGGCCGACCAGACCACCAAGGTGCGCGGCATGTTCGTGCACCCGTCGCAGGTGGCGGAGATCGCGCGGCGCTTCCCGGAGATCGTGCGCGCGCGGCTTGTGGTGTCGGGCGAGATGGGCGACGACCAGATGACCTTCAGGCTCGAATGCGCGGGCGCGCCGGCCGGGCTCGATGCACGCATTGCCGATGCGGTGCGCGAGGTGACCAAGCTGCGCGGCACCATCGAGCTGGTGGCGCCGGGCACGCTGCCCAACGACGGCAAGGTGATCGAGGACGCGCGCAGCTACAAGTAGCGGCGGTAGAACCACCGCGTGACGCCGCGCATGAGCATCACCAGCAGCACCAGATAGATCGCCGCCAGCGCCACGATGTAGTCGAGCATCTTGCTGCCGCCAGGCAGGCCAACGTCGCGCGTGATCCACAGCATCCAGCCAACGGCGATGCCGATACAGGTGAGCTGCAACAGCACGAATGCCAGCACCGCGGCAGCCACCGCACGGAACGGATGCGCCGCTGCCCGCGCGGCCTGCGACGCAGCGCCGAGCCAGCCGCCCCAGAACGCCAGCGCGCCGATCAGCAACGAGATCACCAGCCAGCCGAGCACGATCGGTGCCGCTTTCAGCCCGACCTGCGCATCGCCCCAACCGAGCGCGATGCTGCCGATCCACATCTGCAGCCACACGAACACGGCCGCGCCGACGAGGGCAATCGCGCGCCGTGGCGAGGCGATCTCGTCGCTGTCTCCAGGAGCGTCGACCGGCTCGCTCGCCTGCACGGTGCGGCCGCCCTTGCGCAATGCGAACCACGCGGCGAACCAGATGCCCCCCACCAGCATGACCGCATGGACGATCGACTGGCCCAGCTGGACAACCAACATCCGGGAACGCACGCCGGACGTGCCCAGGAGCGCCTCCAGCGATCCGTCCGGCATGAAGAGCATCTGCAATCGATAGAGCAAGGGGCTCAGCGCGAAAACCTGCAGAACAAGCACCCCCAGGTACGCCAGCGCGAAGCGGCTTCCCGGATTGAGGATGCGAGCCAGGCTGGCGGCGCCCCGTTCGTCGAGCGCATTGCGCGCATGGCTCCAGGCCAAGGCGGCAGCCAGCAGCCCGGTTGCCACGGCGTGGAAAAGCAATGGAACCCAGACGCTCGGCATCGCGTAGTGGTTGCGCAGCAACCCGCTGCCGATCAGAAGCGGCAGGAGTTGCAGGAACGTGGTCGCGACGAAGAGCGCCGCATGAAGGCCTGCCGCAAGCCATGCGAAGTTGCGGGGCAAGCGCCGGGCGCGCTCGCCGGAAGGGTTTGTCGCCATGGAAATACCTACCCGATCACTGCGCGGGCGCAGCCTGGAAGCGTCGATAGAGCCAGTCCACGGTCGAACGCGTCAGCATCACCATCAGGACCACATAGATGACCGCCAGCCCTACCGCCGGGCCGACGACGTCGTCCACGTAGCCGGGCCGCATGACCCACAGCGCCCACGCGATCGCAATGGCGATGCAGACCAGCTGCAGCAGCACGAAAGCCAGCGCCGACGCGGCGATGGCGCGCAGCGGCCGCGGCTGCGCGGCCCCATGCGCGCCCATCCAGGCGCCCCAGAACGTCAGTGCGAGGACCACCAGCGGCGCGACGATCCAACCCAGCACGAGCGGGCCGACGCCCGCGTCCTGCTGCGCGCCGATCCAGCCTTGGAACAGGCTGCTCATCACCATCTGCAGGCACACGAAGAACACGCCGACGACCCAGGCGATCGCGACGCGCGGAGACGACGGGAAAGAAGCCACGGGCGCCGAGGCGGCCACATCGCCGCCGGATTGGCGCCGCAGCGCCAGCCAGCAGGCGAACCACGCGATCAGGCCCACCAGCACCAACTGCAACACCGAACTCAGGGCGAAGACAAAGCCCGCCGCGGCCATCGAACTCGCGGTGTTCCGGATATAGGACAGCGCCACCTGGTGGATCAGTGGTGCCAGGACATAGCCCTGCACAAGCACCAGCAGCAAGAAGACGACCCCGAAGATGCCGCGGGCGCCGGCGGGACGCGCCAGCCTGGCGGGGCCATGGCGATCGAGTGCATGGCGTGCGAAGCACCAGGCCAGCAGGGCAGCGAGCGCCCAGTTCACCACGGCCGAGGACAGCATCGGCACCAGGGCTTGCGCCGTGGTGTAGAGCCGGCGCATGTCTTCGGCATAAGGCGACCAGATCAGCTGCGCGCCGATGCCGGCCACGGCGACACCGGCCTGGATGGCCAGCGCGATCAGCGCGAGGTCTCTGGGCAGGCGCTGCACGCGCTCGAGGGAGGATGTCGTCATTCGGGATACCTTCGCCTTACATGGCACGCGATGCGACCGGCGAGGGCCGCGGTGCGCGAGAAAAGGCGAGGGTATCGGATTGCGACGGGCGCGCGAAAAGCCGTCTCAGTGCGCGAGCGCAGCCTCGGCCTCTTCGGGCGCGGGCCCGACGTACACGGACTGCGGACGAATGAGCCGCCCCTTCTTCACCTGCTCGCGCGCATGCGCCACCCATCCGCTCACGCGGCCGGCCGCGAACACGCAGGTGAAGCTCTCGCGGCCGAAGCCCAGCGCTTCGAGCAGCAGCGCGGTGTAGAACTCGACGTTGGTTTCCAGCGCGCGGTCGGGCTTCTTCTCGCGCAGGATCGCGAGCGCGGCCTGCTCCGCCGCTTCGGCCAGTTCGAAGCGCGCGGCGTTGACGCTGCCCTCGCCGCTCAACCGGCGCAGCGCGCCCTTGAGCGCATCGGCGCGCGGATCGCGCACGCGGTAGATGCGATGGCCGAAGCCCATCAGGCGCTGTCCGCTGGCCACCGCGCCTTCGAGCCACCGGCGCGCGTTGGCGGCCGTGCCGATGGCATCGAGCGCATCGAGCACCGGGCCGGGCGCGCCGCCGTGCAGCGGGCCCTTGAGCGCGCTGATGCCGGCGAGCACGGCCGATGCCAGGCCCGCGCCCGTCGATGCCACCACGCGCGCCGCGAAGGTCGAGGCGTTGAGGCCGTGGTCGCACACGGTGACGAGGTAGGTGTCGAGCGCCGCGGCCTGCGCTGCCGTGGGCGTGCGGCCGTGGAGCATGCGCAGCATGTCGACGGCGTACGGCAGCGATTCGTCGGGCGCGAGGGCCTGCACGCCCAGCCGCCAGCGCATCACGGCCGCCGTGTAGACCGCGGGCGCCGCGACCAGTCGTAGCGCCGTGGCGAGGCCGTCGCCGTCGGGCAGCCGCGCGAGCAGCGCGCGCACCGCTTCGATGGGCGGCATCTTGCGCAGCACCGCATCGTCGTTGGGCTGCAGGCGCTCGAAAGCTTCGCGGCGCGCGCGGCCGAGCGCACTGCGCAAAGCCTCTGCATGAGGCACGGTGTCGAAGAAGCCCTGGAACAGCAGTGCCACCACATCCTCATAGCGCCAGCGCTGCGCGATCTCATCAAGCTGGTGGCCGCGGATCACCAGCCGGCCGGCGCCGCCGTCCACCTCGGACAGCACCGTGTGCGCGGCCACCACACCTTCGAGCCCATCGTCGTTGTTCATCGTTTCGTACTCCTGGTTGTCACGATGACATTGATTCTGTCGGCGCTAATATTGACGTCAATCTTGATCCATTCCATCAACATGACCAAGGCCCCCCTCTGGCTCCCCGCCACCGAAGCGCTAGAACTGATGCAGGTGCGCCCGCAAACGCTCTACGCGAGCGTGAGCCGCGGTCGCATCCGCGCCAAGCCCGACTCGGCGGACCCGCGCCGCAGCCTCTATCACCGCGACGACGTGCAGCGCATCGCGGCGCGCACGCGCGGTCGGCGCAGCAGCGAGACGGTGGCGAGCGAGGCCATCCAGTGGGGCGAGCCGGTGCTTCCCTCCGCGGTGTCGACAGTGGCCGAGGGGCGGCTCTGGTATCGCGGGCAAGACGCTTGCGAGCTCGCCGAACACGCAACGCTCGAAGATGTCGCGGGGCTGTTGTGGGAGAGCGCGCCACCGCGCTTCGTGGCCGCGGGTTCCGGGCCTGTGCATGCCAAGGCCGCAACGCCATTGCAGGCAGGCTTGCTCGCACTCGCTGCACGCGCCGCCACCGATCCGCCTTCGCGCGGCCGCTCGCGCAGCGTGCTGCAAGCCGAAGCAGCCGACGTGATCGGCACGCTCGCCGATGCGCTGCTCGGCCCATCGACCGCGCAAGCGACGCACCTGCACACACGGCTTGCCGCCGCATGGCGCCGTCCGCGCGCGGCCGACGTGCTGCGCCGCGCGCTCGTGCTGATGGCCGACCACGAACTCAACGCATCGACCTTCGCGGCGCGCGTGACCGCCTCCACGGGCGCATCGCTTGCGGCCTGCCTGCTCACCGGCCTCTCCACGCTGACCGGGCCTTTGCACGGCGGTGCGGCGGCGGCCGTGCAGGCCTTGATGCGCAGCGTCACCGCGCTCGGCAGCGAAGCCGCGGTGCGCGAATGGCTGGCGCACGACCGGCCGCTCGCGGCCTTCGGGCATCCGCTCTATCCGGCGGGCGATGCGCGCTGCACCGCGTTGCTCCAGGTCATCGAACTGCCGGCGGCCTTCGCCTCGCTGCGCGCCACCGGCGAGAAGCTGTTGGGCGAGGCGGCGAACATCGACTTCGCACTGGCGGCCATGGCGACAGTGCACAAGCTGCCGGCAGATGCGCCGCTGATGCTGTTCGCGCTGGCACGCACCGTCGGCTGGACTGCGCATGTGCTCGAGCAGCAGGCGAAGGGGCAGTTGATCAGGCCGCGCGCCCGCTACACGGGGCCCGACATCGCGCGCTGAGCGCGGCGCTCAGTGCAGGGCGGCCTCGTACGCCAACTCGAACATCTTCGTCATCTCCCGATTGAAGGCCGGCAGGTCGTCGGGCCTGCGGCTCGTGACGAGCTCGCGGTCGACCACCACTTCGGCATCGCTCCACTTCGCACCCGCATTGCGCAGGTCCGCGCGCAGCGACGGCCACGAGGTCATCTTCCTGCCCTTGACGCCACCGGCATCGATCAGCGTCCACGGGCCGTGGCAGATCGCGGCGATGGGCTTGCCCGCCTCCACGAAGGCGCGCACGAAGGCCACGGCCTTTGCGTCGATGCGCAAGGTGTCGGGGTTGACGACGCCGCCCGGCAGCAGCAGCGCGTCGAAATCTTCGGCCTTCGCTCCCTTGAGCGGCACGTCGACCTCGAAGGCATCGGCCGGGTCGTGGTGACGCCAGCCGCGCACGCTGCCGTCCATGGGAGAGACGATCTGCGTGTGCGCCCCGGCATGGTCGAGCGCCTGGCGCGGCTCGGTCATCTCGACCTGCTCGAAGCCGTCCGCAACGAGGATGGCGACCTTCATTCCGTCGAGGGACGAGGTGGTGATGGTGGGCATGGGGATGTGCTCCTTGTGAGTGGGGTGAGTGGGTTTCGGGGTCAATGAAACTTCACCCTAGGGCGCTCGCATGTCCCACGCATCGGCGTGCGTCGGGTCCGCCTGTCGGACAGTTCAACGGGCGGCAACCTTCTCTTACGACGCTTTACCGCGCACCTGTACTTGCGTACCTAGCGCGCGGGTCGGTCAATTACTTCCGGCAGGCAACCGGCAGCGCCTTGGCAGGCAGGCCATCGCCGGCCGTGCAGTGCCATTCGACGCCGTCGTCGACGGCCGAGGGCTCCATCTGCAGCGTGCCCTTGGAGGTCTTCACCTCGAGCACCATCGTGTCGGGGTCGAGCTTCAGGGCCGAACCGTCGGGCAGGGTTTCCGGCGCACCGGCCGCCTCGAGGGAGTCGGGAATCTCCTGCTTTTCCTTGTAGTAGGTGCCGAGGGTCTCGCGCACCGGCGCAGCCTGGAACCATGCCTGCGAGACGACGGCGCGCGTTTGATAGTCCTGGTAGGCCGGAAGGGCCACCGCCGCCAGGATGCCGATGATCGCGACCACGACCATCAACGCCAGGACGCCGCCACCCGCGCGACCGGTGTTGGGCACGAAGATCGCAAGCACGTAGGCCAGCGGATTGCGGCCCGGCAGCTTCGCCTGCGGATCGATGGTGCGCGCCACGCGCTTGGTGAGCCAGGGGTAGCCACCGATCAGCTCGTGGAATGAAGCCCAGAAGCCGCTGTTGCCCGCCGACTGGTCGGCGTAGCGCTGCAGGTCGACGTTGCGCCACTGCTGCGCACCGGCGGCCAGCGCCACGAGCGCACGGGGTGCCGAGTCGGGCTCCTCGCAGCAGGCGGCGCCGTGCAGGTCGCAGGTGTATTCCTGCGCACGCGAATAGGCCGCGCCCAGGAGCGGCAGCCAGAGCACCGGCATGCGCCAGATGTGGCCCGTAAGGTGGCGCTGCTTGATGTGGCCGAGCTCGTGGCCGATGTAGAAGTTGATGCCGTCGGGCTGGGTTTCCATCGCATCGACCACGTCGGACAGCAGCACGACGAAGTCGCGCCCGAAGAAGCGGGTGGCAAAGGCGTTGAAGATGCCGTCGCCGTGCAGCAGGTAGGCCTCGGGCGGGTTCTCGATACCGAGGTACCCGCAGCAGGCCTTGAAGCGCGCGTGCAGTTCGGGCAACTGCGTGGGCGAGAGCTTCACGGCCGTGCCCTTGATCCAGGCGATGACGGCCGACTGTGCGAACACATAGGCAATGAAGCCCAGCAGCACGTAGACGAGCGCGAGGCCCAGGGTGCCGAGCACCAGCAGCCCCCAGACGAGCACGCCCAGGCCGAGCGTGATGTTGCCGAGCCAGCGCTCGCGCGGGTAGACCAGTGGATCCATATTGGAATTTCCTCCTCGATGCGGCCCCTTCGGACCTCGCGTTGTTGTGGTTGTTTCTCGCGCCCCCCGGCGCGGTTTTCGAGGGCCGATCATGCCCCAGAAGGATCGGATTCAGATACGAACCTAAGGGCTATTCGGGATAGGTCAGGCGGTGGTCAGCCTATAAGATCGCGGCCGATTTCAAACTCAACCGTCCCGGAGACTTCATGAAGAAATTGCTTGCCCTTGCGGCGATCGCCGCTGCCGCCGTCGGCGCCCACGCCCAGGATTTCCCCGCGGGCAAGACCGTCACGCTGGTGGTGCCTTTCGCGGCCGGCGGCCCGACCGACCGCGTCGCGCGCGACCTGGCCGAAGCCATGCAGAAGACGCTGGGCACCACCATCGTGGTGGACAACACCGCCGGCGCCGGCAGCTCCATCGGCACCGCCAAGGTGGCGCGCGCCAACCCCGACGGCTACACGCTGCTCCTGAACCACATCGGCATGTCCACGATGCCGGCGCTCTATCGCAAGCTGCCGTTCAACGTCGAGACCGACTTCGAATACCTGGGCATGGTCAACGAAGTGCCGATGACGCTGATCGGCAAGCCCTCGCTGCCGGCCAACAACTACAAGGAACTGACCACCTGGATCGCAGCCAACAAGGGCAAGATCAACCTGGGCAACGCTGGCCTGGGCGCCGCCTCGCACCTGTGCGGCCTGCTCTTCCAGAGCGCGATCAAGGTCGAGATGACGCCGGTTCCCTACAAGGGCACCGCACCGGCCATCGCCGACCTGCTGGGCGGCCAGATCGACCTCCTGTGCGACCAGACCACCAACACCACCTCGCAGATCGAGGCCAAGAAAGTCAAGGCTTATGCCGTGACCACCGCCAAGCGCCTGACCACGCCGGCACTGAAGGACCTGCCCACGCTGGCCGAATCGGGCCTGAAGGACTTCGAAGTGTCGATCTGGCACGGCATGTACGCCCCCAAGGGCACGCCGGCACCGGTGCTCAAGAAGCTCAACGAAGCCATCAAGGCCGCCATGAAGGACCCGGGCTTCATCAAGCGTGAAGAAGCGCTGGGCGCGGTGATCACCACCGACAAGCGCACCGAGCCGGCCGAGCACAAGAAGTTCGTCTCGGCGGAAATCGCCAAGTGGGGTCCGATCATCAAGGCCGCCGGCGTCTACGCCGACTGATCTTCTCGATCTCCCAAACAAGAAGCCGCCGGCCCTCGGGACCGGCGGCTTTTTTCATGGCGACAGCGGCAAGGCACTGCGCGGCCGGCCTGCATTCTTTCGCTATGCTCGCCGGAGTTTCCCCCACCCCCTCTTCCCCATGCGTCTTCGCGGCACTTCGCTCGTGCTGGCCCTGCTGGCCTTGTTCGCGCACGAAGCCATCGCCAGCCCGCAGGCCGACCCGCCGCGCACGCTGCTCTGGGTGTGGGACCGCCCCCAGCTTTTCTCCGCGCCGCCCGAAGGCATGGGCATTGCCTACCTGCACGCGACGGTGCGCCTGAGCGGCACGCAGAGCCGCACGACCTGGCGCCAGTGGCCGCTGCGCATCGCGCCGGGCATCACGGTGATTCCGGTGGTGCACGTCACGCTCGACAACCTCGCACCATCGCCGGTCGACGACACGCAGCAGCAAGCCATTGCCCGCGCGCTGGAACATGCCGCCGCGCACAGCCGCTCGGGCTGGGTGCAGCTGGACTTCGAGGCGCGCCGCAGCCAGCGCGAGGCCTATGTCGCGCTGCTGCAGCGCCTGCAGCCGCTGCGTGCGAACGTGAGGCTCTCGGCCACGGCACTCGCCTCCTGGTGCATGAGCGACCCGTGGCTGCCGGCCGGCCTCGTCGACGAGGTGGTGCCGATGTACTTCCG
Organism: Variovorax sp. RKNM96; assembly: GCF_017161115.1. Classification (GTDB taxonomy): domain Bacteria; phylum Pseudomonadota; class Gammaproteobacteria; order Burkholderiales; family Burkholderiaceae_C; genus Variovorax. The sequence goes on from NZ_CP046508.1 coordinate 6,820,489, forward strand.
CATGGATGCGGAATCCGCGCGCATCCGCCAACGGCTGCAGGCCACGGGCGCGGCCACCGTGCCGGCCTGCCGCGATGCGGCCGGGCTGCTGCTGGGCGAGCCGTGGCCCGCACTGGGCGGCGTGAAGCGGCGCTACGTGTTCCACACGGGCGCATGGAAGACCGAAGACTTCGAAAAGATCGACAACAGGGACGCACATCCATGAATTCTCCAATGCGCACTCTGCGCACCGGCCTTCGCCTGCTCGCGATCGCCGCATCGTTCGGCGCCGTGGCGGCGCATGCGAGCGGCGGCGGCGACCCCGTGGATCTGTTCTTCGACAGCACGCGGCCCGACCAGCCGGTGCGCGAATTCGTCGAGCGGCCCGCGGGCTACTACACCGACTACCTCGTGCCCTACCAGGTGCTCTGGTACTGGCGCCTTCGCGGGCAGGCGTTCTCGCCCGATGCGGTGCGGGCCTTCTCCGACCTGCTGGAGAAGCTGCCGCGCGAGGACAGCGGCATGGAAGACACCGACGCGGCCTGGACCGGATGGCAGCAGGCCCGCGCCGACGCCTACGCGAAGCTGGGCCAACCGCTGCCCGAGGGATCGAAGGCCACCACGCCGCCTTCCGGGCGCACACCGCAGTGGAACGCCAACACCCTGCAGGCGAGCCCCACCTGCCTCTACGGCGACGCCTTCCGCAATGCCACGAAGACGCTGGCCGAACGCCTCGCACGCACGAACGGCGACAAGACGGCCGGCCCGCTCGTGCTGCACTGGTTGCAGGCGCAGGAAGTGGTGTTCTACGCCTGCGACAAGGAGCCCGCTTCGCTTCCCGCACTGCCGCCCCGCGCGCCTGTTTGGCTCCAGGCTGACCATGCCTACCAGCAGGCCGCGTGGCGCTTCTACACCGGCGACCTGGACGGCGCCGACACCGCGTTCGCCGAGATCGCGACCGACAAGGCCAGCCCCTGGCGCGACCTCGCGGCCTACATGCGGCTGCGCGTGCTGGCGCGCCAGAACCCGGGCAGCGACCCATCGCCCTCGGGCGGCGAGAGCGACGGCGCGGGCAAGGAAAGCCCCGAGGCCCTGAAGCAACAGGCGGAGCTCACGAAGGCGGTCGACGCCATCGCGCTGCCGCTGCTGAAGAACCCGCGCCTGAAGGCGCTGCATCCCTCGGTGCATCGGCTGGCCGAGGCGCTGCGCATCCGCTACCTCACACCCGCCACGCGGGTGCAACGCCTGGCCGACGGCCTGAAAACCATGGGCACGCCCGACGCGGCCGCCGCGAAGCTCCTGCTGCTGAACCACGAGTTCCGCGCTTGCGGGTTCTTCTCCGACTGCGCGCACATCGGCCCGACACGGCCTTCCGACCTTGTTCAGTGGCTCAGCACGGTGCGCGGTTTCAACGGCCGCGACAGCGACCGCGACCCGAGCGACAAGTGGCGCGAGAACCGGAGCTGGAGCCGCTACCAGCGCACCCACGAGCTCACGTGGCTCATGGCCGCCGCGAGCCTGGTGTCGGTCGCCGGCACGGCCGACGACAAGCGCGAGGCCGAGCTGCAGGCCGCGCTGGCCGCCGTGCCCGAAGACCACCCCGCGCGCTTCGCCGCCACCCAGTTGCGCGCGCAGCGCCTGTTCGCGCAAGGCCGCTTCAAGGAAGCGCGCGAGCTCGTCGCGGGCGCGGCCGATTCGCCGCTGATCGCTCGCAGCCCCTCGGGCCAGAACTTCGTGAAGGCGCTGCTGCTGCCCACGGCCGCGTCGGAAGAGGAATGGCGCCGCCTGGCGATCCGCCCCGTGGTGGCGCGCCGCGACCCCGAGGCGCAAGAGGCCAGGTCCAGTGCAGTACCGCTGGCCAGCGCCTTCGACGACGACGTGGTGCGCTTCCTGAACACGCGCGCACCGCTCGCGATGTGGTTGCGGCTCGCGATCGACCCGGCCCTCTCGCCCGCGCTGCGCGACACGCTGCTGGAGACCGCATGGACCCGCGCCGTGCTGGTGGAGGACTACGCCACGGCGCAGCGCGCGGCCGAGTTGCGCATCGCCTCGACGCAGAAGGCACCGGCCAAGGGCGCCGACGCCATCGCCGGCATCCGCCGTTCGCTCACGCTGGCCACGACCGACACCGCCGCCTGGCATCGCCTGCTGCTCGAGCGCATGGCCAGCGCCACCGAGACGCTGCAGCCGCCGCACTGGCCCGACAGCAGCTGGTACGTCCGACCCACGCCGCTCATGCCCTGGGTCCCGTCGAACTACGACCCCAACGCGGCCGTCGGCAGCTACGGCAAGTGGTGCACCTCGCTCGGGGTGCCGACTTCAGGGCTCAAGGCCCCGAGCCCGGCCGATTTCGAGATGCCCGCATTCGTGCCGCAGGAGGAGCGCACCCAGCAGGCCGCGCTGGTCGCGAAGCTGCGCGCGATCCCGCAGGACTCGATCTACTTCACGCAGGAAAGCCTGGCGCTGATGCAGCGCGACCGCGCCGACCCGCTGGTGCCGCAGGCGCTCTCGGTGGCCGTGAAGATGGCGCGCTACACCTGCCAGGACAAGGCGGTGGGCGACTGGTCGCGCAAGGGCCTCCAGGCCCTGCATGCGAACTACCCGAACTCGACCTGGGCCGCCAGCACCCCGTACTGGTACGGCGGCCGCTAGCTCAGGCGCGGTCTACTTCGGCCGGATCGCGTCCGCCGTTCCCTGGATGAAGGCCTTGATGCTCTCGATGTCCTCGCCCGAGAGCTTGCCGGTGAAGTCGGGCATGCCGCGTGCCATGGCCGGGCCCTTGAGGATGAACTTGTCCAGGTTCTCGATGTAGGCCGAGTCCAGGTAGCCGAGGTTGGGGATGTTGCCGCCGCGGTCCACGCCCGGCACGCCGTGGCAGAACACGCAGTTGCTCACGTAGAGCATCGTGCCGGCCTGCACCTTGGCGGGGTCGTACTTCACGCCCTGCACCAGCTTGCTCATGCGGTACTGCACGAAGTCCGGCATCTTGGCGGTGCCGCCGACCGCGAAGGTGTAGACCGTGCCCGGCCCCTGCTTCTCGGTGGCGCGCTGCGCGAGGCCGTACACGCCGCCCCAGCCCACCGCGACCGACACGTACTGCTTGCCATCGACCATGTAGGTCGATGGCGCCGCGACCACGCCGGTGCCGGTGGGCGTTTCCCACAGCTTCTCGCCGGTCTTCGCGTTGTAGGCCAGCAGGCGCCCGTCGGCCGTGCCCTGGAACACGAGGTTGCCCGCGGTGGTGAGCGTGCCGCCGTTCCATGGCGAGGCGTAGTCGACGCCCCAGGCTTCCTTCTGCGCCACCGGGTCCCACGCGACGAGGCGGCCGAACGGCTTGCTGGTGGGCGGCTCCACGTTGGCGAACTTGCCCGTGTTCCAGCCCAACGCCGCATGCGGGCGACCCGGTGCGTTCTGGTCGAACTTCCAGTCCTTGTCGTCCATCAGGTTGATCGGCACGTGCTGCGCCGGCAGGTACGCATAGCCCGTCTGCGGGTTGAACGACATCGGGTGCCAGTTGTGCGCGCCGAAGGGGCCGGGGATGCTGTCGCCAGGCTTCTCGTTCTGCCGCGCGGCGGCGATCTCGATCGGACGGCCGTTCTTGTCGTAGCCCGTGGCCCAGTTCACCTCGACGAAATTCTTCGCCGAGATGAACTTGCCGTTGGTGCGGTCGATGACGAAGAAGAAGCCGTTCTTGGGCGCATGCAGCAGCACCTTGCGCGCCTTGCCGCCGAGCGTGACGTTGGCCAGGATCATCGACTGCGTGGAGGTGTAGTCCCAGTTGTCGCCGGGCGTTTCCTGATAGTGCCACACGTACTTGCCGGTGTCGGGGTTGAGCGCTACCACCGAGCCGAGGTAGAGGTTGTCGCCGCCCTTGGGGCTGCGCGCCTTGTGCGCCCAGGGCGAGCCGTTGCCGGTGCCCACGTACATCAGGTTGAGCTCGGGGTCGAAGGCGAAG